>CAZGOM010000004.1:0-83857 GCA_964527265.1 uncultured Phycisphaeraceae bacterium
TGCCCAAGCTGCCGATGACCATGCCCTTCATGACGGGGCCGTAGTCGTTCATCGGATAGTAGGTGGGGTCCATGTGGGCGGTCGCTCCGGATGTGGCAGGGTGTAGTCTCTCGATCCTGGAGAGGTTTTTGCCTTGCTGTTTGGCGATCTGGTACGGATGGGTGACTCGCTGGAGGCATTGTAGCTTGGTTAGGGTCGGGCGGGGTGGGAGGAAGTGTCGCGGGGTTTAATGCAGACATGCCGTATGAGATGAGGAGGGGCACAAGGCGGAATTAATCGATGTACATTGCAAACATCCGTGGTTCGGCTTGATTTTCGCGTTTGAGATTGACCCGGATGCGAATGGTTTGGCCGGCGAGTTGGGTGATTGAGGCGCTTGGCCAGTGGATGGGGGAGCTGAGGGCGTCGGAGTCTTGGGCCTTGCCGAAGGTGAAGGTGGGGAGAGGGCGGAGTTGTTCGTCCAGGAGGTCGATTGAGATGGCGGAATTGTGGTCGGCGTTGAGGGAGAGAGTGGAGACGTTTTGCGGGAGGGTGATGGGAGCGGAGACGATGACGCCGGATTCAGCTTTGGGGTTTAAGCCGAGGCTGCCCCAGCGGTCGCGGGGGAGGGTGGCGAGGGCGACCTCGGCGTGATAGTGCTGGGTGATGTCCTGGGCTTTGATGCCGGCGTTGCGCCAGCGGCCGTGGTAGATGCGGGTTTCGTTGCCGGTGTTGATGATGCCGTTGCCCTGGCATAGGATGGTGTTGAAGTCGCGGCCGGGCTGGGAAGCGGCGGGGGATTCCTGCTGGCGGATGAAGGGGGAACCCGGGGCGGCGTCGACTTCGCGGAAACGGATGCCGTCGTTGGAGACGACGAGGCCCAGATCGCAGGAGATTTTGGCGAAGTCTTCGGTGAAAGGCTGGCTGTGCCAGAGGCCGTAAACGCCTACGCAGACGTTACCAAGAGAGGCGGCGCCGATTCCCAGGTGGACCTGGTCGTAGGCGAATGCTGTGCCGCGCTTGGCGGGGTCGGGGGATTCGGGCAGTGCGAAGGCCCAGGACCAGAGGTCGGGCCATTGATTGAAGTCGTAGGTGGAACGGGCCATGCCGGTGCGTCCGGCGCTGGTGGCGTTGGTCGCATAGACGCCGGTGTGATGGTGGCCGGGGAAGGTCTGGTAGTGGACGATGTATTTGTCCTGGTGGCGGATGAAGGAGCAGTGCTCCACGAATTGATTGATGAAGGGGAAGGCGGTGACGGTCCATTTAAGGCCGTCGGGCGAAGTGGCACAGGCCATGCTGGGGAGCGTGCCGTACTCGGGGATGACGGGGTCGGCCTGGTCGGGGAAGTATTGATAGACCATTTTGTATCGGCGCGCGGGGTCGGGGTCGGTTTCGTCCTTGATGACGGAAGCGCCGGAGACGAGGGTGTGGGGGAGATCGAGTGCGTTGTTGGCGGTAGAGCCTTTGAAGAGGACTTGATTGAGTGCGGGCTTGTGCCAGGTGATGCCGTCATTGCTTTCGGCGTAGCAGAGTGGGCCCTGGTAGGCCTCAAAGCCTTCTTTTATACCGATGAGCCAATTGGGTTTTTTGACAATTTGCTGGGCTTTGCGGGGAGACCAGTCGGGGTTTTTGCCGCGGTGGCAGGCGTAGTACCACATGCGGAAGATGCCGGCATCCTGAAGGACTGTGCCGTAGAAGTGGGTGGCGAGGTTGTCGGGGGCATTGGAATCGATGGGGCTGGGGGCGAGGACGGGTTGGGGGTGGATGGCGGGCTTGGAAAGATAAAGACAGGTGTTTTTACGCAGGGGGAGAGAGGCGTCGTCGATGGCGAGTAAGGTGTGGCGCATGGTTTGTTTCCTGGGGATTGGCACTGAGATGGTGAGGTTCACCCGGGAGGGGTTCGTGCTATCATGGCGCGTTGCTTGGGTAGCGTTGGGGAGATGTGAAGCATCGCGATTTATTTGGGGCGTATTAGACCTAAACTCGGAAATTGTGCAATGTCGACAACCCAACCGGTGCTGAGTGTCGTGGTTCCCTGTTTTAACGAGCAAGATGTCATCCGTGCGACGCACGAGCGGCTGTGGCAGGCGTTGGCGGGTCATGGAAAGACGTTTGAGATTGTTTATGTGAATGATGGAAGTTCAGACGCGACGGCGGGGATTCTGGATGGGTTTGCGGCGGCGGCCAGCGGGGGGGAAGTGCGGGTGGTGCATTTTTCGCGTAATTTCGGCCATCAGGCGGCATTGTCGGCCGGGCTTGACCATGTGCGGGGGCGGGCGGTGGGCATTATCGATGCGGATCTGCAGGATCCGCCGGAAGTGCTGATGCAGATGTTTACGCGGTGGGGGGAAGGATTCGACGTGGTGTATGGGGTGCGGCGTAAACGCAAGGAAGGGTTGCTGAAGCGGGCGAGTTACAGCGGGTTTTACTGGCTTTTATCGCGGTTGTCGGAGATTCAAATCCCGTTGGACAGCGGGGATTTTTGCGTGATGGATGAATCGGTGGTGGAATGCCTCAGAGGGATGGAAGAGCCCAATCCGTTCTGGCGGGGGCTGCGGGCCTGGGTGGGTTTCAGGCAGTGCGCGTTTGAATATGAGCGGCATGCGCGGGCGGCGGGGGAACCGAAATACACGTTCAGCAAACTGGTGGGGTTGGCAGTGGATGGGCTTTTGAGTTTTTCGTCGAGGCCGCTGAGGCTGGCGACTTATCTGGGGCTGATGACGTCGGGGTTGGCGATGCTCAGCGCGATTTACAGGCTGGCGCAGGGGTTGTTCCCGGATTTTTTTGCGCGGCATGGATACCAGCCGGTGCCGGGGTTTGCGACGACGGTGATTTTGATTCTTGTTTTGGGGGGTGTGCAACTGGTTTGCATAGGAATTCTGGGGGAATACCTGGGGCGGATCCACGCGGCGGTGAAGCACAGGCCGCGGTATGTGGTGCGGGTGCCGAGGCGGGATGAGGTTCGGTAGGGTTTTAATTCAAGCGTGAACGGTGAGGGGCTTGCCGAGGGCGTGGGCGATGGCTTGCATGTCCGGGGGGGTGTTGATGCTTTGAAAGGGGCGGGAGGTTTCCTCAGTTGAGGTGTTTTGAGCCGTGCCCGGGGTTTTGGCGAGGGCGGAGGGGGAGTGAATGTCCTGGGCCTGGGCGGCGACGACATCGGCATACGCGTGGGCGAGGTCCATGAGCATGGGGAGGGGTTGAATGCGGTTTTGAGAGGGATCAAAGAAGCAGGCGCGGCGGGCGGGGGGCGCGGCGGTGGTCATGGCGTCGAGGGCGAGGTCAAGGTGCTGGGGGAGGATGAGGGGCATATCGGCGGGGACGAAGGCGATGATGCCGGATTGAGGGGCTTGAGCGAGGACGGAGGCGATGCCGGCGAGGGGGCCCTGGAAGGGGAATGCGTCGCGGATGATGCATGAGTAGGCGTTTGAGCCGGGGGGGAGGGGGGTGTTGCCGAAGGGGAGGCTGAGCCAGAGTTGGGTGGGTGCGGTGTCAGGGGTCCATTGGGAGAGCCGTGCGGCCTGCCAAGCGAGGATGGGAATGCCGTCGATGTGGACGAGGAGCTTGGACTGGCCAAAGCGTCGGCTTTCGCCGCCGGCGAGGATGCAGATGATGGTCATGAGGGAAAGGTATAAGGTAAAAGGGAAAAGGTACAAGTGGAAAAGTTGAGATTGGGGAAGGGGTAGGATTGGTGAAAAGGCGTTATCATGAGGGGTTCACGGCTTAGCCCGGAGAGGGGATCGGGCGTGTAGCGGCCGGTTATCCGAGGGATGGGTTAGAGGATTCAATGCATCTGGTATTGATTGGCGACATTCATACGTATCGGACTTGGCCGCTGCCGTGGCAGTTGTTGGGCAAGGCCATGCTGGGGCAATTGAATGTATGGTTCAATCGTTCGCGGCGGTTTGATTTGGCGCGGATGGGTCCGCTTTTGGATCGTGCGGCGGGGCTCAAGCCAGAATTGCTGGTGTTTTCCGGGGATTTGACGAGTACGGCGACGGCGCAGGAGTTCAATGATGCGAAGGGTATTTTGTCGGGGATATTGGAGAAATATGCGGCGGTGATGGTGCCGGGGAACCATGACCGTTACACGTGGGGATCAGTGGTGATGAAGCGTATGGAGAGGCGTTTCCCGGGGGTGTTGCCGGAGCGTTTTCCGCAGACGCGGAAATTGAGTGAGAAGTGGTCGCTTTTGATGTTGAATTCGAGTGTGCCGCGGACGTTTACGAGCCGTGGGCTTTTGGGATCGAGGCAGATGGAGGCGGTGCGGGAGGCGGTTGAGAGGTTGGGGGCGGACGATGGGTTGGTGTTATTAACACACTATGCATTGGGAAAGCCATCGGGGCATCGACCGGCGCGCTGGTCGCACCGGCTGCGGGAGCACGATGCGATGTTAGAGTTGCTGAAGAGGGCCAAGGGGCGGGTGGTGTTCCTGCATGGGCATGTGCATTGCCCGTGGCTGTGGGAGCGGGAGGATCTGCTTCCGGCGCGGGTGTTGGATATCAATTCGGGTGCGCCGTGTTTGGTGACGGGAGCGCATCCCTGCGGGCAGGGTTTCTGGTCGATCAAGCTGCCGGAGGACGCGCGTGGGGTGGTGCAGGCAGAGCATCATGCGTTTGAGTCACGGGAGGGCGTGCGCGGGGCGGACGGGTGGGTGGTGACGCGGCATGGGGGGTAAGTGGTGAGTGACAGGTTGGACATCAGGGGCGGGGGGAGCATGTGGTGGAGAAATTTTGCCTGCATAACTCCAGACGGCGTTGGGCGGCTTCGTCGTTGGGTCGGAGTTGGAGGACTTTTTCGAAGCAATTGGCGGCGGCGGTGAAGTCGTGCTGTTCGATGAGGATGCGGCCGAGCATGTCCCAGGCAGTGGGGTCAGTTCTGGCGTAGATGAGTGCGCGGCGGGCGTATTTTTCGGCTTGTTCGAGATTGCCCTGTTTGAGATAAGCACCAGCCAGGAGCAAAAGAGCGGAGGTGTGGGTTGGGGAGAGTTCGACAGTGCGGCGGAAATGCATGAGGGCGAGGTCGGGGCGTCCGGCGGCGCTTAAGGCGAGGGCGAATTCAAAATGGGATGCGGGGGAATCGGGGTTTGCCTGGACGGCTTTGTCGAGGTGGAGGAGGGCCAAAATGGGCTCTCCGGCGCGCAGGTAGACGCGGCCGGCGGCGAGGTTGATGCGGGGGGATTCGGGCTTGAGTTTGACGGCGAGATTGATGTGGGCGACGGCTTGATCGGTTTGGCCGTCAAAGATTTCCTGGACAGCGAGGATGGCATAGGCGAGGTGGTTATTGCGTGTTTTTTGGGCGGCAGCGGTGAAGAGGGTGCGGGTGTCGGTCCATTCCTTGAGAGTGAGCCATGTGACGCAGGACATGGCGATGAGGACGACGGCGGCGAGGCTGAACGCGAGGGTTTTGCGGGGAAGGGAGGCTGAGCGGAGATCGGGCAGGGACCATGCGACAGCGATGAAGAGGCCCAGGTAAGGCATGTAGCTGTAGCGGTCCGCGGAGGCTTGATCGGAGAGTTGGACAAAGCCGACGACTGGAAGGAGGCCGATGATGAACCAGAACCAGCCGACGGTGAACCAGGGGTATTTGCGGCGGAGGCGGATGGCTGCGGTGGTGAGCAGGGCGAGAAAGGCAAGGGTGGTGAGCCAGAGGTAGACGGGGATGTGATCCGGGAGGGGGTAATAGACGGCGATGGGGGCGGGCCAGAAGAGTTTTTGGAAATATTGGCCGTAGTTGACGATGGCATTTTGGAGGCGGAAGGTGAAAGTGACTTCTTCGAGGTTTTTAATGGCGCCGCCGGCGGCCTGGGCTTGAAAGGCGGCGGCGCAGGCGATGAAGGCGAGGAGGAAGAGGGGGAGTTTTTCTAAGACGGGTCTGGGGTCTAGGGGCGGCGGCGGGGATGCCGAGTCCCGAGTCTCGAGTCCTGAGTCCCGAGTCGAAGAGGAAGAGGTCGAAGAGGGGGAAGTTGAAGAGGTCAGGTGGAGGCGGTTTAGGGGCCAGAAGTCCAAGAGGAAGAGGAGGATGGGGAAGGTGACCCAGCTTTGTTTGGACATGAGGCTCAGGGCATAGCAGCCGGTGACCATGAAATAGGCGGCGGCACGGCGTGAGCGGGTGAAATCCAGGTGGCCCCAGAGGGCCAGGAGGGCGAAGAAGGCGGCGAGAAGCTCCTTGCGCTGGCTGAGCCAGGCGACGGACTCGACATGCATGGGGTGGAGGCCAAAGAGGAAGGCGACCAGGAGGCTGCGCCAGAGGGAGCCGGTGAGGCGGACGAGAAGGGCCATGACGAGGGCGGTGTTTGCGGCGTGGAGGAAGATGTTGGTGGCGAAATAGCCGGGGAACCATGAGCCGTAGAGGTGCCAGTCAAGGGCGTAGGAGAGCCATGTGATGGGGTGCCAGTTGGCTTGCTCGCCGGTGATGAGTGCCCATTTGAGGGTGGCGAGTGTAATGCCCTGGCGTATGCCGGGGTTGTTGAAGATGTAGTCCTGATCGTCGAGGAGGATGGGGAGATGGGTGAGTGTGGGGGCGTAAAAGAGGAGTGTGAGCAGGAAGATGGTGGCGGTGAGAAAGTCGGCCAGCCGGGAGCGGCTGGGAGAGGCTGAGGGGTGGTGAAGATGGACGTGGGTGATCACGCTGGGGATGGTAGCAGAGGGGGGAGGGGGGGAATACAGGGCAATCGCATTTGAAGTATTCGATGGCGCACGCGTCCGGGTTGCCGGGTTGTCGCGTTGCCGGGGGGCTTCGAAAACGTCAATACCATCCAAGGTGAATGCCATTTTGATCCATGGACATGCCTTGCGGCCGCGCATTGAAACCCGGCAACCCGCACCCGACAGTCCGGACGCATGGGATATTCGTCAAATGCAATGGCCCTGGGGGGGATAGCGCCGGGCGAACAAGGCGCAACGAAAGACGGATCGGCGATGGAGCCGATCCGTCTTAAAGTAAGAGTGGGGTCAAGACAAATCACAGCTGCGGAGGGCTGGGATACGCCACCTGAAGCTGTTAGAACTTGCCGTCGCGGGCTTCAAAGTGCGTGGGCTTGCCCATGGTGTTGCCGCCCTGGTTGAGCCATTGGGCGACTTGTGCGATGAGGCCGTCGATGGTGTCGAGCTGAGGGCCGAAGGTTTTCCAGCAGAAGTCGGAGTTGCTCAGGAGGGCGTTGGCGGCGGGTGTGCCGACGAAGGAGACTGGCTTGTTGAGGGCTTTGCCGAGCTTTTCGCCGAGTTCCTTGACGGTGATCTTGGGGCCGGCGAGGTTGAGGAGTTTGGGGGGAGCGGAGGCGATATCGAGGCACTTCAAGGTGACGCGGTTGCAGTCGCCTGCGGAGACGACGTTGACGTAGCCCTGGGTGAGGTCGACGGGTTTGCCGGAGAGGATGGTGTTGGCGAGGTCGACGAGGACGCCGTAGCGGGGCTCGTTTGCGTAGTTCAAACGGATGGTGGTGATGGGCGTGCCGAGGGTGCGGGAGTAGTATTCAAAGATGCGTTCGCGGCCGAGGACGGATTGAGCGTATTCGCCGATGGGGCCGGGTGCGATGGATTCATCGGGGCCGGCGGAGGAGGTGGGGTAGAAGGGGTAGACGTTGCCGGAGGAGTAGACGGCGATGCGTGCCTTGGGCCAGCGGCGTGCGACGACGCCGGGGACGACGGTGTTCAACATCCATGTGACGGCGGGGCCGTCGGCGGTGCCAAATTTCTGGCCTGCGAGGTAGATGATGTCGGTGGCGTCGGGGAGTTTGGCGACGGCGTCAACGTCGGAGAGATCGCAGGGGACGGTGGTGATGCCGTCGTCTTCGAGGGCTTTGCGGCTGGCGGCGGAGGTGTAGCGGGAGACGGCGAGGACTTTGTTTTTCTTGCCGGCTTCCTGGAAGGCGCGCTTGGCCATGAGGGCGAGGCCGTGGCCGATTTTGCCGCCTGCGCCGAGCATGAGGAGATCGCCCTGAATGTTGGAGAGGGTCTTGATGACGCCTGCATCGGGCTTGGAGATGGAGAGGAGGATGTCGCGTTCGGTGAGGGTGGTCATGGTATTGGGTTCTGGGTATTGGGTTCTGGGTATTGGGAAGAGAAGAGCCGGAGAAGGGCTAAGGTGGAGGATTTGGGACGTTTTTCTGACTGAACCCAAGACCCAATACCCAGAGCCCTTCTGCGATTCATCCAACGAGTTTTTTGAGGTTTTCGTAGCTGAGTTTGACGGATTTCATGGGGTCGGCGGAGATCCAGCCGGCGTCTTGTTCGACGATGAGGTGCTTGACGCCGGCGGGGTGTGCGGCGGCGAGGATGCGCTTGAAGTCGATGATGCCGGTGCCGACTTCAGCGAAGCCCTTTTCGGGGGTGTTGGCCATGTCCTTGATGTGGAGGAGAGGGACGCGGCCAGCGTATTTGTTGATGGTGGCGACGGGGTCGGAGCCGCCTTTGGTGACCCAGTAGACGTCGAGTTCGGAGGCGTAGTTGGTCTGGGTGTCGGCCTGGCCAAAGAGGATGTCCATGCCGTTGGAGCCGTCGGGGGATTTGTCGTATTCGAAGGCGTGGTTGTGGTAGCAGATGCGGAGGCCGGAGGCAGCGGCGGTGTTTTGCGCTTCTGTGAGGATGGCGGCGATTTGGCGGTAGCCGTCGGGGTTGCGCAGATCACCGGGAGCGGCGGGGATGACGATGTAGCGGGCGTCCAGGGTTTTGGCGATGGAGATGACTTCTTCGATTTTGCCTGGGCGGACGGCATCGAGGCCGACGTGGAAGCTGATAGGCTGGAGACCGAGCTTGTCGCAGAGAGCTTTGACGACTTTGGGGGCGCGGTCATAGAGGCCGGCGAACTCAACCTGGCGGTAGCCGATGGCCGCCACTGCTTCGAGTGTGCCTTCAAAATCGCGGGACATGACGTCGCGGATGGTGTAGAGCTGAAGAGCGATGGGCAGTGGGAGTGGCATGGTGATCCTTTGAAGCGAAAAAGAGGGGTATCAATATATCTGAATTTATGCGGGTGTTGAGAGGTGGTGCAAAAGTGAAAGATGGGTCTTGGGTTCTGGGTCTTGGGTTTTGTCAGAGGAAGAAGGCGAGGGGTGAGAATTTTGAGGGGTGCGGCTCGATTTGCATGGCTGGGGAGGATGGGGGATTATGCATGCCCCCTTTTTTGAGGAATACAACGATGGATATCAAAGGCAAGCTGGCGGGTTTGGGTTTGACGCTTCCTCCTGCGCCCAAGCCGGTGGCGATTTATGTGCCGGGCGTGAGGACGGGAAACCTGATAGTGGTTTCGGGGCAGTTGCCCTTCTATGAGCCGGGGAAACTGGTGGCGATGGGGCCGGTGCCTTCGGCGGTGGGGTTGGAGCTGGCGCAGAAAGCCGCACGGCAGTGCGTGTTGAACGGGCTGGCGGTGGTGGATGGGCTTATTGGAGGGGATTGGTCGAAATTTGTGCGGGTGGTGCGGCTGGGGGTGTTTGTGGCTTCTGATAACGGATATGGCGACCAGCCGAAGGTGGCCAACGGGGCCAGCGAGCTTCTGGGGCAGATTTTTGGCGATGCCGGTCAACATGCGCGTGCGGCGGTGGGTGTTAACACTTTGCCGCTGACGGCGACTGTGGAGGTGGAAATGCTGGTGGAAGTCCGTGATTAACGGCATAAAAGGCCTGCCGGGATGACTGCGGTAAACCCGGGATTGCACAGGATTTCTCCGCTTATCAGTCGACTTGTCGGTATAGGCTTGACGAATGACGGGCCTAAGACCATGATGGTGATTGCCACGGGGCATGCGTTATGCGTGTCCAAGAGTGCGTTTTTAAGACTGATCCTTAACGTTTTTTGAGGTTTGCTCGATGGCACGTACAGCTAAATCAGCAAGCGGCGCGAACTACATGCTGGCCCTTGTGGTCGTCTTGTCGTTCATGTTCGTGATCGCGGTGGGTTGCGCGATCATGATTTACAACCAGAGCCAGGTCTATCGTGTGACGGCCGAAAAGGTCCGCAACGACAGCAAGAAGTTCATCACCCAGGAAGAGGGGCGGTCTGAGAAATACCAGCAGATTGAAGCGACCGGGGATGCAACCCAGTCCGCTTACATGAAGTTGCTTTCGCAGGTGCGGGCACTGAACCTGATCATCACCGGCCAAGACGATGCAACGCTGGCGGGCATCAAGGCTGAGGTGAGCACGCTTAACCCGCGCGACAACCAGACCCTGGTGGCCATGGTGCGTGCGGCGCTAGCCGATGCTGAATACCTGCGCCAGGGCTTGCAGGAAGAACGCGCCAAGTCGGCGAAGCTGGAAGGCGAACTGCAGAAGGCTGCGGACAACTCCAAGGCTTCCCGCGCAGCTTCCGACCAGATGATTGCCGACCTGCGTGAGGCGACCAACAAGCGCCAGCAGGAATATGCCGCTTACCAGACCACGATGGATAAGACGATTGCCGACCTGGAAAAGCGCCTTGTGGAAATCAAGGAAGCTGCTCAGGCAGACAACGCCAAGCTGGGCAAAGAAAACGATGCAAACATCGTGCGCATTACTGAACTTCAGAAGGCGCTTGCGGACATCAACAACAACAAAGCGACTGGCCCCAAGGCCCCCAAGGTTCGTCCTGAACTGCTTCCCGACGGCGATATCGTCTCGATTCTTGAAGAACGGTCACCCAGCAGCGGTTACGAAGGCAACAAGGCTGGCCTGGTCTATATCAGCCGCGGCCGCAAGGACCGGGTTGTCCCCGGGATGACCTTTGAAGTGTTCAATCGTGCAACGGGTGTCGCTCCCGACCCCAACGACCGCAACCGCATCCGCGGCAAGGCGACAATTGAAGTGATGAATGTCAACGACAACAACTCGGTGGCCCGCATCGTGCGCAACGAAAGCGGCCAGACGGTGGTTGAAGGGGACGTGATCGCCAACGTGGTGTACGACCCGAACATGAAGTTCAAGTTCGTGGTGTTCGGCGACTTCGACATCGACCAGATGGGTGTGGCGACAGCCCGCGATACGACCCGCGTTGAGACCATGATCAAGGACTGGGGCGGGATCATCGGCAAGGACCTCAACTACGACACCGACTTCCTGGTGCTGGGGATTCGTCCCCCGATGCCCCGCGAAGTGCCCGGCGAAGTGGACCCGATGGTGCTGAAGATCAACAACGAACAGCGCAAGAAGGTGGAAGCCTACGACAAGCTGGAAAAGCGCGCCGTGGACCTGGCCATCCCGATCCTGAACCAGAACCGGTTCCTCTCGCTGGTGGGTTACTACCGCCGCTGAGCCGGCTTTGCCGGAGTCGCGAGTCCAGCGTCGCGAGTCCCGAGTCAAGAAATCCAAGAAGAGGCCCGGAGAAAGTTCCGGGCCTCTTTTATTGAGGCGGGTTTCGAGGCGTGGTTCTGACTGCCAGGCAAGAAGTCGAAGGTCAGTGATTCCATCGCAGCCGGTATGATCTTTTACCCTTATTCTCGAGATTTTCAGAGCGCTGCATGCCGAAAGTGATTCCAGCACATGTTCAGTGGGCCCAGTATCTGGGGGCGCGGCTGGCGTCGACGTGGTTGACGGCGTTTGAGCCGGACGCGAATTTGAAGACGGCGGCGTGGATCGGGCGGATTCTCCATTCGGTGGATAAGAAGCATCGTTTGCGGACGCGCAAGCATTTGAAGATTGCGTTTCCGGATGCCAGTGAGCGGCAGTTGGATTTGCTGGCGCTGAAGTCATTTGAGCATTTCATGCAGCTGGTGATGGAAGTGCTGCACACGCCTCGCGTGATTCATCCGGATAGCTGGCCCAACCATGTGAGGCTGCGGAACATGGGACCCGCGATCACGCTGCTCAATTCGGGGAGCCCGGCGGTCCTGGTGACGGGGCATCTGGGAAACTGGGAGGTTTTGGGGGCGCTGATGGCGGTGCTGGGGTATCCGTGCCACGCGATTGCGCGGCCCTTGGATAACGTGCTGCTCAACGACTGGCTGCTGGGCGTGCGTGAGCGGCGGGGGATGCAGATCATCACCAAGTGGGATGCGAGCGACAAGATGGTGGAGGTGCTGGAGGCGGGGGGGATGCTGGGGTTTATCGCTGACCAAAACGCGGGTGACAAAGGGATGTTTGTGCCGTTTTTCGGGAAGCTGGCGAGCACTTACAAATCGATCGGGCTTTTGGCGATCAGCCAGAGGGCGCCGGTGATCTGCGGGTATGCGCACCGGTTGGGGAACCGGTTTGAGTATGAGTTTGGGGTGATGGACATCATCAAGCCCGAGGAGTGGGAGGCGCAGAAGGATCCGCTTTATTACGTGACGGCGCGGTACATGCTGGCGATTGAAAACATGATCCGGCTGAAGCCGGAACAATATCTGTGGATGCACAGGCGATGGAAGAGCCGACCGAAGTTTGAACGGGAGGGGAAGCCGATGCCGGAGTCGGTAAAGCGGGGGTTATTGCAGTTGCCGTGGATGACGGGAGAACTGATGCAGAGTTTGTCGGAGCCGTTTAAAGAGGGGTAACGGGGGAAGGTTATGGCGGTGTCGAGTTTGGGATCAATGGCTTGGAATTCAGAGCTGATCTCATTTATGTAGAGAAAAATCGATGGCTTTAGTTTCTTTCAAATGCGGATGTATAATCACCCGTTAGACGGGGTCGCCAAGGCTTCGTTTTATCCCTCCCCCGTTTTGGGTTGCTGTGATGGCAGCAGGCCTGAAAAAGTTGAATATTGGAGATTCCATATGGTTGAGCAGGCGGCAGAATTCCGTTTGAAGGACCGCAAGATCCTGGTGGTGGACGATTCGCCCGAGGTTCTTGACAGCATCAACCAGGCGTTACAGGCCGAGGGTGCGTTGACCCAGACGTGTACGGACGGCAACTCTGCGGTGCGTATTTGCGAAGTGGATCCGCCGGAGTTGTGCGTGCTGGACATGATGCTGCCCAAGCGCTCGGGCTTTTTGGTGTTGGAACGGATCAAAGTGATCCGTCCGGGCGTGCTGGTGGTGATGGTGACGGCCAACGAAGGCAAGCGGCACCAGCAATACGCGGAATCCCTTGGGGTGGATGGGTATCTGCTCAAGCCGGTGCGCCTGGAACGGCTGATCACGCTGGTGAAAGAGCTTTTGGAAAAGAAAGACAAAGACGGGGAACCGTCTGAACCCAAAGCCTGACTTGAGCGTCCTACTTGATAGATGGCACACAAACTGCGTGTCGATGGCATGCAGATGACATCTGGCAGGCTGGCGGATGCGCCGGGTTGCAAGGCTGTACCGGACTTGCTTGCGGCGGCTGCGCGAATGTGGAAAACCGGGATTGCCCGGATGCCCCACGAGCTTGTCTTGCATGGCGCTAGCGCGCTTGTCCACCGGTGGTTAGAGTCTGGTGGAGCAATCCACCCAGGGTGTCGGGAGTTATACTCCCGATGATCTGGAGCACGACAGTTTCTCGGAGGTCACCCATGCGCTTTACGGTTACCAAGGCACTTAGTGTGTTTCTCGCCGGATGTGCCCTTCTTGCGGGGTTGTCCGCTGCGCAAGCGCGCGACGTGGTCATATCGTTCAAGGATGGGCGGACCATTCAGGGTGAGTTTGTCTCCGAAGACAGCGAGACGATTTACATCTCCATCGCCACGATTAAGACGCCTTACAAGAAGGCGGATATCAAGAGCGTCCAGAACAAGCTGACGGTGGACGAGGAATACCAGCAGAAAAAGCAGGGGTTGAAGGCGGGCGATTTCGAAGGCTGGTACAACATGGCGTACTGGCTTTACTCTCAAAAGTCGTTTGATAAAGCACTTGCGGAAATTGATGGCTTGCTGGCAGCGATGGCCAAACCTGGCGTTGTGAAGCCTGAAGATGCGTCGTATGTGGATCGGGCCAAGATTCTGCGCAAGATGGTGAATGACGAAATCACCAAGATCAAAGGTGAGACCGGGAAAGCCCCCGTCAAACCAGGTACGGGCGGAACTTCGACTCCGGCGACCCAGCCGACGGTCACGGGAAGTGCTCAAAACAGCATTCAACAGCAATATCTCGACCGTCGGATGACCGATGCGCAGTTGAACATGATTCGGCTTTATGAGATTGCAGATCCGGTGGCTGAGCGTCCGAAGGTGACCGTCAAGAAGGATGCCCTGGATGCTTTCCTGCGAGATTATCGCGAAAAGCCGGATGCGATCACGGAGCGCGGGCAGGTGGAAAAGTTCAAGACTGCGGAGGGTTGGCAGCAGTTGGATGTGCTTTTCAAGTTCAAGGCGCGTGAGCTTTACCCGAGCGTGACTGTCCACGAAGACCCCAAGAGCATGCTGGTGTTCAGAAAGAGTATCCACAGCAGCTATATTCTTAACTATTGCGGTACTTCCAACTGCCATGGCGGCGCGGAAGCGGGGAACCTGTTTTTCTTCACGCTTGATCCAACGAGCAACCGGACGGTGTACAGCAACTTCTTTAATCTTTACACCTGGCAGGACAACACGGGTTACATGATCAACCTGGACCGGCCGTCGGATTCCTATCTGATTCAGTATGGGCAGCCTGCGGATGTGAAGAATGCGATGTTTTTCGCGAAGAAGCCGCATCCTGCCGTGAAGGGTTGGACACCGAAAATCCGTACGATGAATGACAACCTTCAGAATGTCATCGAGGAATGGATCGTGTCGCTGGGTCGCAATCGCAATGATTATGGCATCGACTACCTGCCGCCGGTGGTGAGCCCTGGGGCCAAGCCTGCGCAGCGGACGTTCACTCCCGTTTCGGCGGCGCCTGTCGGGGAACCGCCTAAGAAGGCCGTGCCTCGGTAACGGTTTTGGATCGACTCAGGGCTTAGGCCTGTTGGTGGTTTGGGATAAACTCTTTAAAACCGGCCAATGGGCTTGAAGGTATACAAGGATCGGATATTCTCTAGCCGTTAGCCTGCCGCCATCGGTGGGCCTAAATGAAAAGGTGAGCCAGTGCGTAAAGTCTCGATCCTCACGCTCGGCGTTTGTTTAATGATGACCGGTTGCGCTGATGAGGCCGCTCAAAAGCGCGTGCAAACACGTCAAGAGGTCAACAGCACGCTTACACGCATGCAGAAGACCAATGCCGGTTTTGTGCCCAAGGGGCAGGGTGTTGGCGCGACCGATGAGGAGCGTGTGACCGGGCTTGAGGCTTACCAGATCAAGCAAAACACACAGACCGCGGGTGAATTAAAAAAGCTGGTGTCCGACCTTGCGCCTGATGCGAAGCCTTCGGCTTACATGGTTGTCGCAAACGCGGATATGCAGGCAGCCCTGATCGCTTCACGTGACGCACGCATCGAAGGCGCACGCATCTGCTCGGCATCGATCGGGCTGATGAATCGCCTTTCAATCGCAGCCAACACACAGGTGTTGGCTGGTGCGTTCAAGAAATCACTGGATGGTGTCACCACGCGCGAGCTGGATGGCCTGCTGAAGGGCTACCAGAGCGAGCTGGAGACGCAAAAGGCATCTGGCGACAAGCTGACGAAGGATGCCGCAGCCCTGCAGGCGGAAATCGATGCATTGGGCAGCGAAGCCGACAAACTCGTTGCAGGCGTGCGGGAACTGCGCCAGAGCGCGTTTGTGAAGACTGGAAATGCACAGCTTGACCTGTACAAGCAGGCGGCGAATATCGAAATCGAAGCGCAGAAGCAGCTGACCAAGCGCCAGTTGAAGATTGTGTCGCGCGATTTGATCATGAGCCAGCTTGCCGTGACGATGGCCAATCAGCAGTCTCTACAGCAGTCTGTGGAGACGCTTCAGACTCAGGTGGCGCAGTCACAGGCACGGACCAAGGAACTTGACTCCAAGGTGAGGTCGCTGGAGAGCTCAAGCTCGACTTCACTGGCTGGGGTGCTGGAGCTTTACAACGAGCTGGAAGCAAGCCGCAAGAAGGTTGTGGAGCCGAACTTCAAGGAAGCGCTGCGTCGTGCGAAAGACGCCGTGGGGAATGCTGAAGAGGCTGTCAAGAGTGCCAAAGGCGAACAGGAACGGTATTACAAGCTGGAATGGCTTGGCAAGCGCGAGTTGTACATCGACATCATGGTGCAGCAACTGGCGTTTGAACAGGATTACAGCGAGACGCTGGCGCTGGTGACCAAATTTGGCGCAGACCAGGGCGTGGCGGTGAGCGACACTCTTTTGCAGGGGCCCCAGCGGTTCAGCAAGGATCAGCAGGAAATCGGCAAGAAGGCTTGGGAAGAGTACACGGCAGCGGCCTCGCTGGTGACTGAATTGACCGGCGGCGTGAGCAACTCGGAAGATGCCTCAGTGATTCAAGCCCAAGCCGCGTATACACGTCTGCAGGCGCTGCAGAAGTCTTTGGATCAACTGGCTCCCGGTGGCACGTCGGAAGCCAAGTAATTGGTTTGTAACCCTGTGGGTTGGACGGTTTGGCGCATTGTGTTACAATCGCCGCTCTGTCTTGTCTTGGACCCTCTGGAGAGATGGCCGAGAGGCTGAAGGCAGCAGTTTGCTAAACTGCCATACGAGGTATAACCTTGTATCGCGGGTTCGAATCCCGCTCTCTCCGCTTTAAAAAATGGCTCTTGCAAGTACTTGAACAACAAGTATTTGCGGGAGCCTTTTTCATTTGTGGGAGAGGAGGGAGGTGTGGGCAGGAAACGAGGGAATTGGTGGAGAGGCTTGAGGGGAGAGAATTGCGGGAATGGGCAAGAGGGAGGCTTTATGGTGAAGTTCGGCTGGATGGCTGCGGTGTGAGGGTGGCGAGCCAATCGGGGAAGGTCCAGATGGGGCGCCAGTTCAGGAGGGTACAGGCTTTCTGGATGCTGGTGGCGGGAAGCAGATCGCTGGTTTGCAATGGAGGAAATCCGGCAGTGAGGAGGGTTTGGGTTGAGCGGGGGTAGATGCGCTCGATGAGATCACCCGGGTTGAGGATGGCTTGGGGGATGTCATTGGGAGTGAGGGGGGAGAGGGGACCGATGTTGAAGACTTCGCCCGGTAAGCCGTGGGTGGTGCATGCGAGGATGGCTGCGCGGGCGGCATCTTGTGCGGAGAGCGTGCGGGAGAGGAGGCGTGGGTTAAAGCCGCCTTTATAGCCAAAGGCCATGTAGCGCAGACTGGCGATGGAGATGGGGTGTGTGCGGGCGAAGCGGCGGGCGAGTTCCTCCATGAGGCATTTGCTGATGGAGTAGGTGGAATCGGCCTGGATGGGGAAGGATTCGTTCAGGAGCGCGGGACCGGAAGCCTGGCCGTTGCGGCCGATGAGCACTTCCATGGTGGAGGAAAGGGCAACGCCTTTGATGTTGTGTTGAACGGCTTTGTCCAGCAGGCGTGCGATGGCTGAGACATTGGCTTCAATGAAAGCGTCCTGGGTGTGTGTGGTGATGTGGTCTCCCGTGAGGCCGGCGGCGGAGATGATACCGTCGCAGCCGGGGAGGAGGCGGTCAAGCAGATCGGTGTGGTCCAGGGCAGATTGATGGAATTGCAGTGCCTTGGGCATTTGCACGTTTGCCGGCCAGGGTTTCATGTCGATGCCGATGAGAGTGAAACCCGAGTGTTGGGCTTGGGTGGCAACGGCTTGGCCGAGTCTGCCGGCGGCGCCGGTGATGAAGAGTTTCATGGTGTTGCCTCTTGCGACGTGGCTTGGTGGGAGGCGGCCGCGGACTGGATGGCGCTGGCGGCATGGCCGATGGGGCTGGGCTGAGAAAGGGCATTCAGGCGGAGATAGCTGTTGGCTTCATAGAGACAAAGACCGGCGAGGCCAGCAGTGCGGAGGTCGCGTGAGAGATGTACGGCACGTTCGATGCCGCGAGGTGTGGAGAGGGAGTTATTGAGGTCGCACATGTGCACAGGAATGCCCTGACGGCGGGCCAGGGGAAGAATGTGCTCCATTACGAAAGGATGGCGGGGTGAGAAGTGTTTGAGCATGACTTCGTCCATGAGTTTTTCCTGCATCCAGGTTTGCCAGTCCAGATGAAGCTGATTGCGGGTGTGGAGGTGAGGAGGGACTTCGATGCCGCCTTCAAGATGGGTGATGAGCTTTATGCCATGGGTGCGGGTGAGGGCGCGGGCTTCACGGAGGAAGGTGGTGATGCCTGCGCCGCGCAGGCGGCGGATGAGGTGCAGGTCGGCCTCGGAGGGAGTGGGTGGGCGTCCGGTGGCTTGCTGAAAGGCTTCGAGGACCGCGGGGCTGAAGGTGAGGGAGCCCCAGTCCTGGCAATCGACATGGTGGCACAGGAGGCGGATGTCCACACCGGTGACACCACGGAGGATGAGGCCGGCGACTTCGTCCAGCCAGGTCTCACGGCTGCGCGGATCAAGTGGTTCGAGAATGGCGGGGAGGCGGTCAAGGGGGGCGAACATCATGCCCCATTGGCCGGGGCCCAGGTCGAGCCAGTCGATGATGGGTTCAGAGTGGTTGCTCCACGCGCGGCGGGGGGAATAGAAGTTGAGCCCGGCGGTGGTGTTTCCAGTGCGGGCAAGCGTGATGTGTGCGGGGTGGCCGGCATCGTCTATGGCTTGGACGATGGTGAAGGCGCGGTTGGTGATGCGAAGATCGGTGCGTTTCCATTCAAGCACGAAGAAGCGGTGGGGGATGCGAATGTTTTCAAGGTGGAGAATGTGGCAGGCTTGCCAGCCTTTGTCGAGCACGGGCCCGGCGGGAGACCAGCGGATGTGAGAATGGGTTTCCTTGGAGAGCTGGAGAGTGAGCGGGCCGCGATAACGGGTGAAGGTGCGGTTGTCGTCACTGACCCAGAGTATGAAGTCTTTACGCGTGAGTTTAGGGAGAGGGGTGTTTGAGATGAAGCTGATTTTGCGGATGGGGAGTGTGGCGGGTTTGCGCCAGTTTGGGTGAGCGCGGATGGCTGCGTCCTGTGCGCCGGCGACAGCGGGTTGGAGGCAGAAGGTGGAGCCGTCGATGGTTTGGGTGTCTGTGGCGCCAGGAGGGAAAGGGATGTTATTACGGAGGCCTTCGAAAGGCTTTAGGACGCCGATGCAGGGGATGTCGAGGGAGCGGCAAATGCGTGCTGCGGATTGGAGAAGGTCGCCGCAGTTTTGGTAGCTGGTTTGGGCGGTTTGGAGGTTGGCGATGTTGCGCCAGAGGAGTTCGGCGCAAGCAGGTGGAGCGTAGTCGATCCAATGGATGCGGCGGATACCCCAGGTATGGAGTTGCTGGATGTGTGCGCGGAGGCTTTTGGGTGTGAAGGGGGTGATGTTCTGGAGGTCGTCGGGGATGTCGTAGAACATGCCGAGGGTGAAATCGGCGGTTTTTTGGGTTGCAGGCGAGTCGAACCACCAGGCGGCGGTGGTTTTGTTGGTGGTGAGATATAGGCGATAGCGCCCGGGGGTTTGCAGGAAGGAGAGGGGGAGGGACCAGTGGGCTGCGCCGGGTGGGCGTTTGAGTTGGCGGCGTTTATCAAAGGGATCTGCGAGGTGGAGAGTGAATGATGGAGAGGGCGGGTTTGCCTGCACGTGCAGGGCGCGGGAGGCGCGTTGGATGGTGAGGGTGGCGGCGCATGCGGATGGGAGGGAGTTGTGATGGAGGACGCCGAAGGTGGCGGCGTCGAAGAAGCGGTTGCCGGTGGCGGGGTTCCAGGAGGATTCTTCGCCGGAGCGGTCGCGGGTGCGGGCGATGTTGATGCCGCAGGTGGAGCGGGTTTGGAAGAGGTCTTTGGTGTTGAAATGAAGTAAGAGGATACGCTCCGGGACGGGTTTGCCGTTGACGTCGAGAATGGGGCGGTCATGCCATTCCCATTTTGTGGGCTGGAGGAGTGGGAAGCGGGTGGAGCGGGCCTGGTCGTAAGGAAGGTGGTGGAGGGTGGTAAAGGGTGCGCCGAGCATGGGGATGTCATAGTGAACGAAGCCGATGTCGTCGCCATAAGGGGCGAGGAGGACTTTGAGGCGGTCATTGGCTTGCGGCGGGCCCAGGACATGGGCGACGGCGATGGCCAGGAGGGTTTGGCGGCCATGGGTGAGCGCGGCAATGCGGGTGGTTTCAAACGCGGGCAGGGGAACGTGGGTGTGGACGAAATCACCGCTGCTGCGATTTGGGTTATCCAGGGCGTCGAAGGCTGATTGGAGGTTGAGATTGGCCGCGCGATGTGTGGCGATGTGGCGGCGAAAAGGGTGGGGAGTGACTGTCATGGGCAATTGGGTTGAGGGCAGGGAAGTGGTTAAAAGTAATTTATAGTAATTAAAAGTTTTCGTCAATATGATTGAAAAAGGGTGGTTGCCTTTCGGGGGTGGGCCGATGGGGGGACCGGTGAATTGCTGATGGTGACGCGGGGGCGGGGAGGTTCAAATGATGTGTGGTGGTGCGGCGTTTTTCGGCGCTGCCCACTTTCACTCAAGCCTAATTAAGGAGCGCATCATGGCCAAACGAACAACCAAAACATCAAAAAAGGCACCCGCAACGGCGGCGGGAGCAGCGACCGGGAAGATTACTCGTGAGGAATTGATTCGGCTGCTGAATGAGGACTTGGCGCGGGAGTATCAGGCGATCATCGCGTATGTGGTGTACAGCCAGGTGATCAAGGGCGCCAAGTACATGAACATCGCCAAGGAATTGGAAGTGCATGCGTCGGAGGAACTGACGCACGCATTGCAGATTTCCAAGCAGATCGATTACCTGGGCGGGGTGCCGACAGTGGTGCCCAAGCAAGTGAAAATGTCCGACAAGCCGGATGATTTGCTGCGGTTTGACCTGGACAATGAGATTGAGACCATCGGGCATTACCGGACGCGCATCCGGCAGTGCGAGGCGCTCAATGAGTTTGCGATGGCGGAGACGATCCGCGGGATCATTAAGCAAGAGCAGGAACATGCGATCGACCTGGCGACGGCGCTGGGGATCGAGGTGCCGCGGATTCCTGTGGGGAAGTAGTTTTGAGTCGGAATGAAAAGTGAAGTTTGAGCCACGGCATGCCAGGTTGTAGAGGTCATGCCGTGGCGCTTTTTATTGGGAGTGGGCGGGATAGGATGATACGGGCGCGTATATACAGGAGACTTCCGGATGCGGAAATATTTCATTGTTTTTGGCGTGGTGCTTGTTCTAGGTTTGATCGGTTTGACAGCTTGCATGCGGTCGGGAGAGACCGCCAAATCTCCCGGGGCTGGCCAATCCTTGCCGGAGCAAGTGGAGGCGGGTCAATTGGTCGATCAATGGCACATGATTTGTGCCGCGGACATGGCGACTGTTGAAGTCGAAAAGGCTTTGTACGACAGGGCGGGTGACGGGTATTTTTTCATTCACGTTCGCATACGCAATACAACCGACCATGTGATCGCGGTCCAGCTGCGCAACGGTACAAACGTGATCTATCCCAACCAGTGGGGGGCGTTGATGCAAGATCACCGGAGCGTCATAGACGAGATGCGGCTGATACATGCACCGTTTGATGATGCACAGAGGGCCGGTTTGATCAAGGACTTTAAGTCCAAGCAAATGGCGGCGATTGAGGCTGGTGGAACAATCGATTACTACCGGGCATTTAACGCCAGCGGGCGGTCTGATGTGGAGAATCGAACAGCCAAATCGCCGTATATGTTCATCAGCCTGGATGGTGTGCTGAATTTCAGCGATGGTGTGGCGGCAGAGCAGATTTCCTGTGCGCGGGAAGGGGCAGGGAGCGCGGCGACGGATTTGATTCTGTCGACGCCGATTGTGTGGAAGAGGATTCCAGTGGGCGGGCGTGTCATCGATTGGCGTTGAAAGGCTTGGCATCCGATTGAGTTATGTGTGTGTTTTTTCAGGTGAGTGACGGCGATGCTGATTTTCTGGCGGGTGGTGGCCGGAGATGATGGGGGCACTTGCGCAAGGATTGATCAGGAGCGTACGTGAGAATAAAAAACGTGAAATTTCGGGCTTAAAAATGATGGATTTGTGCGTGAGGAGATTTTTAAATGAGAAAGTATTTCATCGTCGCGGGAGCAGTCGCCTTGATCGGTTTGGCCATTTGGGTGCTGACGGGGATGCGCGCCGAGCCGCCCGCGCCGGAGAGTTGGCAATTGATTCGCAGCGGGAAAATGGCGGAGATTGAGGTTGAAAAGACGCTTTACCGCAAAGTGGGTGAAGCACATTTCTTCATTCATGTCCGCATACGCAACACGACTGACCGGGCCATTGGGATCGATGTGCGGGATTATTCAAAAGTGGTCTACCCAAACCAGTGGGGAGCGTTGAAGGAGGAGCAGCGGGGCATGATCAACGAAAGCCGCGTGAGGCACGCACCGTTGGATGATACCCAGCGGGCCGAGCTTTTAAAGGAGTTCAAAGCCAATCGCCTGACGGCGATCGCTCCCGGCCAGGTGATCGACTATTTCCGGGAATTCAATGCTCGCGAACCGGACAAATTTGAAAAACAGACTTTGGGATACCGGTTTCTGTTTATCAGCCTGGATGGCGTGTCGGCAGTCACTGATGGTGAGGGCGTCGAGCAAATCTCATGCGCCTGGGAGGAGGGCAATCCCAGGGGAATGACGGACTTGATCATTCCAGTGCCGATTGCGTGGAAGAACATTCCTGCGGGTGGAAACATCGTTCGGCGGCGTTGACGGATCAGGGATATGTGGACAATTTTCCAGGCAGAGTAAAACAGGCATTCGGTGGTAAGACGCGGGTCTGATTCGAATCCGACTTGTGGCAGCCAATGCCGTTTCGTGGGTGCTCGTGTGAGTATACGCTTCAACCACGGCTACAGTGCCCACCGTCTCATTTGGGTGCGTGGCACAACATAGCAGTGATGGTTTCTGCTTCATTTATGCGTTTTATAAGAAGCATTGCCGTGTCATGCAATGGTTTATGGCGTAGTGTTCCCCTGATCATGTCAGGTGAGGGCGTCCATGCCGGGGATGTTCATGCCGCCGGTGAGCTTGGACATTTCGGCCTGGACGAGCGCTTTGGCCTTGTTGAGGGCTTCGTTCATGGCGATGAGGATGAGGCTTTCGACGTATTTGCGTTCATAGTCGCCGCCGCCGGAGGCGTAAGCGCCGATCATGGCGGGGTCGATTTTGATTTCAGTGACTTCCATCTTGCCGTTGATGGTGACTTTGACTGCGCCGTAACCGGATTCACCGGTGACGAACATGTTGGGAAGGTCCTGCTGGAGGCGCTCCATTTTGGCCTGGAAGTCTTTGGCCTGGCCCATCATGCCGGCGAGTTGCGAGAGGTTTTTGAGTTTGTCGAACATTTGAATGAAGATGGGTTCTGGGTCTTGGGTTCTGGGTTTTTGGAAGAGCCGGAGGGCTACGGGAGACGAAGGCATATCTTAACTCTGACAAGACTCAAGACCCAGAACCCAAGATGCAAATTAAAAGTGCTCGCCCCAGAGGGGGCGGAGTTTTTCGATTTCCTCGGCGGGGATGAGCTTTTTGTCGGTCCAGATGGCGTTGGCAAGGGAGGTGTGGGCGTGGCTGGGGGTGGTTTTCAAGAATGTGGTGTCGGCAAGGGCGGCCTTGATTAGCGTGAGGCTTTTGCGGGTGCAGCTTTGGATGTTGCCGATGATTTCTTTTAAGAGTTCGTGCTGGGGGCGCGAGCCGTCGTGGGGACGCCAGGCGTCATAGTCGGTGGGGAGGTTGACCAGGGCGTAGGCGATTTGCGCTTCGCGGGCGAGGCGTGCTTCGGGCATGGCGGTCATGCCGACCAGGTCCGCCCCCCAGGTGCGATGCATGTGGCTTTCGGCGCGGGTGGAGAAGGCGGGGCCCTCCATGCAGACATAGGTGCCTTTGTCATGAACGACGGTGCCGGGGTCGGATTCCTGGATGGCAGTGACGGCGGAGAGGAGCCACTTACGCATGACGGGGCAGAAGGGTTCGGAGAGCTCAGTATGAACAGCGGCGTGGTTGAAAAAAGTGTTGGCGCGTTTGTGGGTTTTATCGATGATCTGGTCGGGGATGACGAGGTGGCCGGGGGCGATGTGTTCGCGGAGCGAGCCGCACGCACCGGAAGCGACGATGTGGGTGACGCCGAGTTTCTTTAAGGCGAAGATATTGGCCTGGTAGGGGACCTGGGAGGGGTTGAAGGTGTGGCCTTCGCCGTGGCGTTTTAAGAGGAAGATCTGGTTGCCGGCCCAGGTGACTTCAAGGATGGCGGCGCTGGGCTTGCCGAAGGGGGTGTCGATGTGGTGTTGGATGCCGGTTTCGGCGGCGAAGGCGTTGCCCAGGCCGGTGCCGCCGATGACTGCGATTTTGAGGGAGTGGGTCATGCCGGGAATGATAGCGAGGAAGATTGGGTTCTGGGTCTTGGGTTCTGGGTTCTGTTCAGAAAAGATCTGAGGCTGTGCGCGGTGGAAACTTTTGTTAACGTTTGGAGCGCCTTGCGATCTCTGAATCATTCGGATGAAGAACACCCTGACCCTTCCCCTCTTCCTGAGGGAGAGGGGGACCAGATAAGGAGCGGATCGGTGAGCAATCAGATTTTGACGCGGTTGGATGAGACGGTGGAACTGGTGAATGAGAAGGCGGATGCCAAGCGGGCCGACTTCATCAAGCGGTTGGATGTGGCGGAGCCGGCGGATGTGGCGGTGCGGATTTCCGCGGAGGTGCGGTGCGAGGGGGTGACGGGGGTGCAGGGGTTGGGGAGCGCGGTGTTTTTCAATGTGGAGTACACCCAGGGGCCGATTTTCTGGGACACGTTTTTGTACCCGGAGACGGGGACAACGGCATGGCGGACGCTGTCGATTGACGTGCGGCGGCGGGGGGCTGTGAAGGCAGTTGAAATGCACATTCGGCATCACTTGAAGGGGAAGATCAGCGTGCGGAATGTGCGGGTGGAGGCACTGGAGATGCCGGTGGATGATGCGGATGTCACGGTGCTGGTGTTTGGCGACAGCACGGACATGGTGTGTTATTTGCCCCACGAATTGAGGCTGACGCGGCGGCTGGAGATGCTGTTGCGGGATCGGTTTGATGACAGGCGGATTGATGTGCATGGGTTGGCGGAGGGTGGGGAGACATTGCCGCGCGTGATTGAGACGGGACGGTTTGAGCGAGAGCTGAGAGTGTTTCCCAAGGTGGAGATTGTGATGATCCGGTATGGGCTCAATGATGAGAGCCGGAAGGTGGAACCGGCGGAGTTTGGTCGGCTTTTGCATGTGGCGCGGGAGATTGTGAAGAAGGTGCATCCGGCGGCGCAGGTGATTTTGAGCACGACGATTCCGTGCAAGTCGCAGGCGTACGACGCGGAGGCGATCAAGGCGGGGGCGGAGATGGGATTATTGGTGCAGCGGCTGGATGAGATGATGATTGCGCGGAGCGCAGGGGGGGATTGGGACTGGCATCATCAGGCGCTTGGGAATGTGGGGCGGCGGCGGACTAAGACGCCGGAGGGAAACCCGACTGGGCTCTTGGGGGACAAGCATCCCAATGCGTATGGGGCACAGATGATTGCTGAGTTTTATTTTGAGAATCTGGAGGGGATGGTGGAGAGGATTTTGGAGGTTAAATAGCATCGCCCAGAGCCGGTGAGAAGATGTGCCACCGGGCATGGTTATTCCCAGGCTTTGTTGGCGGAATCGGTGGTGTCATCGAGGACCCAGAGGTCGTTGCGTTGGCCGCGGATGAGTGATTCGATATGCCCGTCGGCGAACATGAGGTTGAGTGCGAGCGTGTTGCCGCGGAGGTGGCCGCGTGGGCGCTGGTCGTTGAGGTTGACGGAATTGTTGAGGGTTTTGACCCACTCGATTTCGGCATAGGACCTGTTGTCGCCGGCGAGGAGGAGCCTGGCAGGGCTCATTTTGATTTGAGTCAGGGTGCGGCGCTGGCTCCAGTAGCCGGCGTCATTGACGTCGCGGGAGGAGGTGAGCTCCAGGTTGATGCCGTAGTACCCGGAGTTGTAGATGGTGGAGAGGTCGCGGCGGAAATTGGCTTCGGGGCAGATGAAACCTTTGACGTGCATGTCGACGCGTTTGGTTGAATTGGAGGCACCGACGAGTGTGCCGTCCAAATTGTCGCCGGTGACTTCATCTACGCGTGATTCACCTGACCAGCCCATGTAGGGGGCGAGGCGGATCATCCAGCGGGAACTGTGGCGTTTGGTGAAGGGGAAGGCGGAGTCGCGTTGGTCGGCGACATACCCGAACATGGCGATGGATTGCTGGCGCACCTGAGACATGCAGACGATCTGGCGAGCGCGGAGGCGGGCCTGTCCGATGGTGGGGAGCGTCATGGCGACGAGCACGGCAATGACGGCGATGACGACGAGGAGCTCAACGAGGGTGAAGGCGGGAAGGAGACGGCGCATGGAGGCTCCAGAAGAAGTGAGGGTCAGTGATATGAGGATGATATATCAACCTAGGTTGAATGCAAGCCGATTTTGAGGTTTGAGGGGATAGACGGCAGGGATTCGATTGAGTTTGAGAAGGGATGAATTTCCGGGCTGCTGGTTTGTGGAAGAGTGCCGCAAAGCCAATAAAAACCTCACTTGCGTGCCGATTTAGTAAGAGGCGGTTCAACCAGATGCGCTCAGGATTGGGCGGCTTCGCGGAGTTTGCGGAGGATGTCGAAGGCCTGGACGGGGGTAAGGTTGTCGATGTCGAGGGTTTTGAGTTTGGCGAGGGCGGGGTGGTCGAGGTATTCAGTGAAAAGAGAGAGTTGTTCGTTGGGTTTGGGTTTGCGGGATTTTTTGGAGGAAGCGGCGGAAAGAGCGCCTTCATCGTGACCCTCGGGCTGAGGGAGAGGGGGGGAAGAGTGGCTGACGGCGAGTTGGGAGAGGAGTGCGTTGGCGCGGTTGACGACTTCCTTGGGGAGGCCGGCGATTTTCGCGACGTGTATGCCATAGGAGCGGTCGGTGCGTCCGGGTGCGATGCGGTGGAGGAAGACGATTTCCTCCTGCCATTCGCGGACGGTGACGTGGAGGTTGGTGACGTTGGGGTAGCCGGTGCCGGCCGGTTCGACATCGGCGAGGCTGGTGAGTTCGTGGTAGTGGGTGGCGAAGAGCGTGCGAGGTTGTTTCTGGGCGAGGTGCTCGGCGATGGCCCAGGCCAGGGAGAGGCCGTCCAGGGTGCTTGTGCCGCGGCCGATCTCGTCGAGGATGACGAGGCTTTTAGCGGTGGCGTGGTGGCAGATGTTGGCGGTTTCGGTCATTTCCACCATGAAGGTGGATGCGCCGGCGTGAAGTTCGTCGCTGGCGCCGATGCGGGTGAAGACGCGATCGCAAAGGCCGACGGTGCCGGCATCGGCGGGGATGTAGCTGCCGGTGTGGGCGAGCAGGGTGAGGAGGGCGGCGGTGCGGATGTAGGTGGATTTACCGGCCATGTTGGGGCCAGTTATAAGGGCGAGGGTCTGGCCAGGATCGGTGGCGGAGGTGGAGCCCAGGAGGATGTCGTTGGGGACGAAGCGGTCGCCGAGGATCTGGTCGAGGACTGGGTGGCGGCCGGCTTTGATGTCGAGGATGGGTTCATCGACGAGTTCAGGGCAGCAGTAGCGGTATTTCACAGCGCGATCAGCGAAGCAGGCCAGGACATCAAGTTCGGCGGTGGCTTCAGCAAAGGCGTGGAGCTGGGGGAGGCATTCGGCGATCTGGGTGCAGAGGCCAAAGAAAAGCTCGCCTTCGCGGGCGATGGCGCGGTCCTTGGCGGTGAGGACGCGGCCTTCGTAGTCTTTGAGTTCGGGGGTGATGAAGCGCTCAGCGTTTTTGAGGGTCTGCTTGCGGGACCATTCGGCGGGGGCTTTGTCGCGCTGGCCGGCGGTGAGTTCGATGTAAAAGCCGAACACTTTGTTAAAGCCGACTTTGAGGGAATTGATACCGGAGGACTGGATGAGGGTTTTTTGATAGCTGGCGAGCCAGACGTCGGAGTCGGTCTGGAGCTGGCGGCATTCGTCGAGCTGGGGGTCAAAGCCGTCGCGGATGAGGCCGCCGTCGCGCATGTGGTTGGGGGGCGACTCGATGCAGGCTTTGAGGAGGTGGTCGGAGAGGGCTTTTAAGCCCGGGGCGAGTGCGGCAAGGCGTTCGTAAAGGGGGCGGACGCTGGGGCGGGCTTCGAGGAGTTCGGCCAGGCGTGGGCCCTGGGCGAGGCTGATGGCGAGGGCGACCAGATCGCGGGGCGTGGCGCGGCCGATGGCGACGCGGGAGAGGATGCGCTGGACATCCTGAATGGAATCCAGGACGGTGCTGAGGGCGTCGCGGAAGGCGGCGTCTTCGATCATTGCTCCGACGGTTCGCTGCCGGGTTTTGATGGCTTGCTTGTCGGCCAGGGGATAGCAGAGCCACTGGCGCAGGAGGCGCTTGCCCATGGGCGTGGCGCATTTCTGGAAGACGCCCAGCAAGGTGCCCTGAGTGGAGTTGGAGCGGATGGTGCGTTCGACTTCGAGGCTGCGAAGGGAGGTCTGATCGACCACCATGAATTGAGAGGGCTCAAAGCGGCGGGGCGGTGAGAGATGAGGGAGTGCCCCGGAGGGTTTTGGGCTGCTGCCGCCGGAGGTGACGGCGACTTTGGTTTTCTGCGTTTCAAGGAGGTAGTGGATGACTGCACTGGCGGGGCCGATAGCGGAGTCTTCGTCGGAGAGGCCAAAGCCGGAGAGGGTGGCGACGCCGAACTGGGTTTTGAGGGTCTGGATGGCGTCTTTGTTACGGAACTGCCAGGCAGGGCGGCCGGCGACGGCGCAGTTTAAAGGCTCGGCAAGCTGGGTGATGCGCTGTGGGGGGCGGTGGTCGCTTGTTTCGACGTAGAGGAGCTCGCTGGGGCGGATGCGGGCGATTTCATCGGAGAGAGAGGTGAGAGGGAAGGTGGCGAGATGGAATTCTCCGGTGGAGAGTTCGGCCCAGGCGACGGAAGCACCCGGCCCGGAAGTGCCCTTGGGGTCGGTGATGTCATGGAAAACGACGGCTGCGAGGTGGTTGGAAGCGCCTTCTTCAAGGAAGGATTCGTCGGTGAGGGTGCCGGGGGTGATGACGCGGGTGACATCGCGACGGACGACGCCTTTGGTGTGGGCGGGGTCTTCCATCTGTTCGCAGACGGCTACGCGGTGGCCGGCCTGGATCATGCGGCGGAGATAAGACTCGGCGGCGTGGAAGGGGACGCCGGCCATGGGGACATTTTTGGTGCGTTGGGTGAGAGTGACGCCGAGGACTTTGTGGACGAGGATGGCGTCGTCGAAGAACATTTCATAAAAGTCGCCCATGCGGAAGAAGAGAACGCAGTCAGGATGTTCACGCTTGAAGCGGAAGTACTGACGCATCGCCGGGGTGTCGATATTGACGGAGGGATCGATGCCGGGGGGCCGCTCTATGGGTGCTTCTTGTTCGGACGTATCTGGCATTGGGACAATTTAGCAGGTTGGGGTCTGGGGTCTAGGGTCTGGGTTCCGGTCAGAGGAAGATGTCCATTGTGGGGTTGGGGTGGATCGTTTACCACTAAGACACCATGACACGAAGGTCAGATGAAGGTGAGAAAGAGGGTGGTGTTTTAAGTGGTTATAAGAGCGATTGGCTGGGTGAACGGAATTCATGGTTGTGTGAAGAGGTTGGGAAAAGGTGTGAAGATGGATGCAGGGTGGTTGAGGGTGAGTGGGGGGAAGGCGATGTGGGGCGGTGTGGGTGATTGGAGCTTATATTCAGGTGATTTGTGTTTATGATGGCGCGGGCAAGACACCCCTTGGATGCAGTGTGGAATGTGCCGCCGGGAATTGGGTGAGCCATTGCGTTGCACTCGGGGGAGGTTGTCGTTACAATGTTGGGCCTTGTCCATTTTCGGTTAAACAGAGGTTTGGACCATGTACGCAATTATTGAAGACAGCGGAACGCAGATCCGTGTCGCTCAGGGTGATGTGATTAAGATCGCCCTGCGCCAGTTGCCGGATAACTCCGGCAAGATCACCATTGACCGGGTTCTCCTGGTGGGTGGCATCGAGGGTACGCCGGCGAAAGTTGGCGCGCCTTTGGTGGACGGCGCCAAGGTTGAGCTGGAAATTCTTTCGCGCGAAAAGGACGAGCGGGTTGTTATCCGTAAGTTCCGTCGCCGGAAGAACTACCGCCGTCACCGCGGGCACCGGCAGGAATACCTGAAGGTCAAGGTTACGTCTTTGACGGCCTGATCTTTGGGCTTTGCCTGGCGGGCTTTGACGGCTAGAGATGGCTGGTTAAGGCGCAGTTGGGTGATTCTGCTCATACGAATGACTATCATGCATCGGCTCGGGCTTGCCCGAGCCGGTGTTTGTTATTTTGGGGTGGTGTGGGATTTTTGGAACTTCATGCAAGCCGGCGGGTCGAACCCCTATAGAAGAAGACAGGCGGAGCGTGTTTTCACAAATGATTGTGTGGAGATACGAGGCCGATTGTCACGGGCAAAAAGGGTGTTATCATGCCGGTTATGACTTTCACAACAATATTGCTCGATGCGGTTTCGATGCTTGGCGCCGGCATGATTGATCCCGCTCCGCCGCGGAATTACATGTGGGCGATGATTTTTCAGATCATTTTCATGCTGGCGTGCGTCGGCGTGAGCGTGAAATGGACGAAAAAGACACATCAGGATTAATGGCTGTGGTTGGTCTGGATGTGTTTTGCGATATGCACAAAGCAGTGCCGCGAAGCGGTGCTGAAAAAGTGACGGGGCTGATCAAGTTTTTTACCCTTAGTTAAGGAGTCATGCCGTGAACCGCAAGACCCTCGGAGCGCTGATCGCGCTGAATGTCGTGCTCTTGGCCGGATTGGCCGCTGTTTGTCTTGCGCCCAAACAGGCGCAGGCGCAGGGGTTTGCCGGGTCGAGCTATTTGATGCTGGCCGGTGATGTGACGGGACGCGAGCAGCAGGCTGCGATTTACGTCATTGACGTGAATACGGGGCAGATTGCCGCGTTGTTCTTCAATGGCTCCAGCGGCAAATGGGAAGAGATTGCGTACAAGAACGTTGCTGACGATCTCGTCGGGAAATGAGCTTGATACGTGTCACTTTGGCTTTGACTGTTTGGCCTTGAGTGTTCCGGTCTGACGCCTTTTTCTGGAGATATAAGATGAAACCGATTCAAACTGCCTGCTTTGCACTGATTGGGTCTGCCTTTGTTCTGGGCGCCCTTTTGCTGGTGAATATCCAAGACCGCTTCACCCCCCAGGCCGAGGCCGGGCTGGTGATTGCGCGTGACCGCTTCACGTTGCTGACCGCCAAGACGAAGATCGGCGAAGAAAACCTCTTCGTGATTGAAAACACGAGCCAGAAGCTGCTGGTGTACAAGGTCGAAGTGCAACGCAACAACATGATCCTGGCGGGTGTGTTCCCGATTGGGCAGTTCTTTGCAGCGCGCGGTGGGGGCGGCGCGGGCGGACGACCCAGCAACACTTCGGGCAAGGTGACGCGCTGAAGCGCTTGAACCTCGTGTTAAGTGATGTCTAAAAATAGCGCCCCGGGCTGTCTAAGCAGCCTGGGGCGTTGTACAATCTGTGGGTTCTAAAAGCACTGTTTGAAAGCGACTTATGACTCAGATCGACTACGACGCGCAGACCGCACGCATCGCCCAGCTTGCCGGGCAGGTTTTGGGTGGGGGGCAGATTTCCCGTGAGGAGGCGCGCGAGCTGGCCAGGACGGAAGGGGATGCGCTTTACGACCTTTATTTCTGGGCGAACAAGATCCGCATTAAGTTCGTGGGGCGGAATGTGAAGTTCTGCTCGATCGTGGCGGCGAAGGTGGGTAACTGCAGTGAAGACTGCGGGTATTGCTCGCAGTCGAAGCACCACAAGACACATGTGGCACCGGGCAAGCTGTCTGTAGAAGAGATGACACAGGCGATGGAGCAGGCGCTGGGGTCTGGCGCCAATTCGTTTGGGATTGTGAACTCAGGGCGCGGGCCTACGGATGCGGAACTGGATTGGCTGGAGCCGTTTTACAAGAATGCCGTGGAGAACGGGAAGATCCGTCCTTGTGCGACGCTGGGTGAATTGAACCCGGAACATGCGGACCGCCTGGTGGGGATGGGCGTGCTGAGGATCAACCACAACCTGGAGACCTCGCGGCGCAACTTCCCGAAAGTCGTGACGACGCACAGCTATGAGGATCGACTTAAGACGATCAAGACAGCCAAGGCGGCGGGGCTTTCGGTCTGCTCAGGCGGGATTTTTGGGATGGGTGAAGAATGGGAAGACCGGATCGACATGGCCATGGACCTGCGCGAACTGGGCGTGGAAGTGGTGCCGATCAATTTCCTGAACCAGATTGCGGGCACGGCACTTTACGGCAAGCAATCAGATCTTACCCCGATGGAAGCGCTGAAAATCGTTGCGTTGTATCGGTTCATGCTGCCGGAGAAGGAACTCAAAATCGCCGGCGGGCGTGAGAAGATTCTGCGTGATATGCAGTCATGGATGTTCTTTGCGGGCGGTTCGAGCTTCTTGATTGGGAACTACCTGACGACGTTCGGGCGCACGCCGCAGCAGGACCACCAGATGCTGTCAGACCTGGGCATGCCTTTCACCACGTTCGACGAGGTGGAGCATGAGGCGCCTGCGCCGCAGCCGTCCGGTGGTCTGGCTGGTAAGCGTCAGTTTGCGTTGCCGGTGGTGAATGGCTGATCTGAATTGAAGTCCTTGGGATTTGGGCAGTGTGAATAGGTATTCCCTGAAGGGTTTGCCTTAGACCTATAGTTTGTGGTGAAACCAACTTCAAAAGATGGCGTACGGCGAAAGCTGAATGCTTGGCAACGCTGGTTTCGCCTGATGTGTAGAAGGGGATTTGGGAGGATGACACGGAGGCGTGTTCGCGTATAGATTTCAGGGTGGCTGGAAATTTTAAATTTATGGGGTGTTGGAGTGGGCTTGTTGTGTTGCTGTTATTTGGTGGGATGTCGGTTGGGTGTTCTGCGTTTGATTTGATTAATGCGCCGATACCGAGGTGGGGGTATGAGAGCGGCAAGGATATTCCTTATGGTTTTGCAGAGCGGCAGAAGCTGGATGTTTATCGGCCAATTAATGTTTCAGAGGATGTGAAGGTGGGGGCGCCGGTGGTGATTTTTTTCTATGGGGGTGGATGGCGGCGTGGGGAGAAGGAGGACTATCGGTTTGTGGCGGAGGCGTTGGTAAGCAGCGGATTTATCGTGGTGTTGCCGGATTACCGGGTGTATCCGGAGGCGGTGTTTCCTGGGTTTGTGGAGGATGGGGCGCTGGCGGTGCGGTGGGTGAAACGGAACATTGCGCGGTATGGAGGGGACCCGAGGCGGGTTTATTTGATGGGGCATTCAGCGGGGGCGCACATTGTGGCTTTATTGACGTTGGATGAAAGGTATCTGAAGGGGGCGGGACTGGAACGAGGGGATATCCGTGCGTCGGTGGGGATTGCCGGGCCGTATGATTTTCAGCCGTACGCGGAAGACCATGTGATATTCAATATGGCGGCAGAGGTGGGGACGAAGCGCAATCCGAGGGTTCAGCCGGTGAATTTTGTGGATGGGCATGCGCCGCCGATGCTGCTGATGCATGGATTGAAGGATGATCTGGTGGATCCGGCTAATTCGATTGAGTTGGCGGCGGCGATCCAGAAGGCCGGAGGGGAGGTGCGGTTGGTGACGTATTCGGGGATGGATCATCGGTACGTGCTGATGGCGATGGCGTGGCAGTTTGGCTGGCTGGGGCCTGTGCGTGAGGATTTGCTGGATTTTCTGGATGCGCAGGGGGCGGGCGGGGGGAAGAGCGTTGATTTTGGGTTGGATTAGTAGATGGCCCAGAAGCCGGGGGTGATGAGTTCGACGAGGTGGTGGTCGGGGTCGCGGAAGTAGAGGCTTTTGGCGCCGGCGGGCCAGGTGACGGTGCTTTCGATGGGGATATTCAGCTGATTTAGGCGGTTTTGCCAGGGGGTGAAGTCGGCGGCGGCGATGGAGAAGGCGAAGTGGGCGGGGCCGGAGGCGTCGTGGGTGGGGATGAAGCCGGTGCCACCGGGGGGAGCGGGGACGGGTTGGAGGGTTCCTTTTTGCTGGAAGATGAGTAGCACACAGCAGTTAGAGACGTTGAGGGCGATGAGGCGGTCGGAGTCGAGGAGGGCGGGGAAGCCGAAGAGGTTGCGGTAGAAGTCGGCGGTGGTTTTTGGGTTGGCGGCGTAAAGGGCGGTTTCGAGGATGCCGCCGACGGGGGGGATGGAGGGCATAGTGTGTCCTTAAGATGTTTTATATTAAAGGGTTAAGTAGCGTTGACGGGTTTCATGGAGCTTGTCGAGGCGGTCTTTGAGCGAGGGGGAGGAGGAGGGATTGTCGAGGCGGAGGGCGACTTGGACGAGGAGGCGGACGAGGTTGTCGAAGTCTGAGAGGCTGATGAATTCGGGCTCGATGCGGCCGGTGGCGTCGTTCATGTTGTGGTAGTTACCGAGGGCGAGGCAGACGCAAGTGGCGGTGTATCCATAACTTAGGAAGGCGGAGGCTTCGCAAGTGCCGCCGGGCATGAGCTTGCGTTGAGATTTGAAGGCGGGGTCTTCGGAGGCGATGGCCTGGGCGATGCGGCCGATTTTGTAGGTGAGGTCGGGATCGAAGGTGGAGGTGTAGTCTCCGACGCGGACGATGGGTCCTGCTCCTAAAGGGCTTTCTGGGAAGGACTTAGAGTTTTCCAGGGCGACGATTCGGGCGCCTTTGGGGATGGTGCCGAGCTTGCAGGCGGCGATGGCGCCGACGAAGCCGACTTCTTCGGCGCGGGTGAAGAGGAGGCGGATGTCTGGGACGTAAGTGCCTGATTTTACGATGGTTAGGAGTTCGTCAAAGGCGCAGATGGCGGCGGCGAGGCCGGCGAGGTCGTCGCAGGCGGGTGCGCGGAGGATGCCTTGGTCGTCGGTGGCGGGCGGGAGATCCCAAGTGAGGATATCACCAGGGTTTACGGCGGTTGGGGAGTGGAAGGCGATGTCGTAATGCTTTTCGGAATCGTTTGCGCCGAAGTTGTCCTGAGCGGTCATGTTGTTGACGTACATGATGTATGCCGCGCTGGATTTGGTTTGATTCCAGTGAAGGACGGGGGTGTTTTCGAAGAATTTTTCGTGGACGCCGCCGCGGAACTCGGCGGTGATGTGGGTGGGTGAGTGGACGTGGGTGCAGACGAAGGCGGGGTGGTCCATGTGGGCTTCGATGATGATGGGGGAGGCGGACTCGTGAGCCTTGCGCCAGATGGAGAGATTGCCGGCGGCGTCCTGGGAGAGGGAGAGCTCAGGGTGAGAGGCTACCCAGGCGGTGATCCAGGAGATGACGCGGTGTTCTTTGCCGGAGGCGGTGGGGGTGGAGGTGAGGGTTTTGAGGATGTGGTGGTGGTGGTTGGGCATGGGGTGCGTTTCGAGGGTTTTGTGGGGATTCGATTCTGGACAAAGATTGACAAGATTTTGAAGGATTTACAAAGATGAGGTTTGGGGTGAGGTTGATTTGGTATCGGGCATGAGAAACATTCGTCGAGGCATGAAGGCAGGATTCAGGGGCAGGCTCGGCATGATGAAAAGAGTTTACAATTGCTGGCTTGGAAAGATTTGGGTTCGTTGAATCATTTGAATCAAGCCTTTCTCGCTTTCAGTCGCCATGCTGAGGGAGAGGAGGGAGTTAGAAGGAAGAATTATGCGGAAGCTTGCTGCTGTGGTGGATCCTTCGACGTTGCCGGCGGCGATTGAGGTGAAGAATTTGAGTGTGGCGCGTGGGGAGGTGCAGATATTGGATGGGGTTTCATGCCGCATTCCTAAGGGGAAGTGCACGGCGCTGCTGGGGCCCAATGGGTGCGGGAAGACGACGCTGATGCGGGTGTTTACGGGGCAGATGTTCATTACGGAGGGGTCTGCGCATGTGCTGGGGGAGACGGTGGGGGAGACGGATGTGCGGGCGTTGAGGAAGCGGATCGGGGTGGTGAACCCTAACCCGGGGAACTCGCATGATGCGAATTCAGGGGCGGTGGTGGATACGGATTTGAAGACGCTGGATGTGGTGCTGACGGGGTTTTTCGGGACGATTGGGTTGTATGACGTGCCGAGCCAGGAGCAGGTGGCTGAGGCGAAGCAGATGGTCGAGAACGTGGGGATGGGTCACCGGATGGAAGTGAAGTTTTCAAGGCTGTCGACGGGAGAGCAGAGGCGGGTGATGATTGCGCGTGCGCTGGCGCACAGGCCGGAGCTTTTAATTCTGGATGAGCCGACGGCTGGGCTGGACCTGGCGGGGCGGGAACAGGTGCTGGCGACGGTGGATTTGATTTTGCGGAGGCCGGATGCGCCGACGGTGCTCTTAATCACGCATCATGTGGAAGAGATATCGCCTTTGACGGTGCAGGTGATGTTGATGCGGCAGGGGAAGATCTGGATGTCGGGGACGCCGCGGGAGGTGATCAATCCGGAATCGCTAACGCATACGTTTGGTTGCAAGGTGTTTGTGAAGCGGATTCATGGGCGGTATTGGCTGGAGGTATTGCCGCAGGCGTGGCTGGATTTGATTCCGGCGGAGGCGAGAGAAAGGTTGAAGGGTGGGGCGTAGAGGGTGGGGTAAAGGAAGGTTGGGGTGGAGCGATTACCACTATGACACCAAGATACGAAGGTCAGAATAAGGGGGAAGGAGAAGATGCCGCGTTTTGAAGTCGCGTGTGATCGCCGGGGAGGAATTAAGATCCTATGTTGGTGATGGAGAGCTTAAGTGGGGGTTTTCCTGTGGTTTAGGAGTGGAACGAGCCAGATTTGTGGAGAATGGTGGCGAGAGGGCAAGAGGTGAATGGGGTATGAAGTGTGAAGCTGTTTGATCGTATGGTATTAATTTAAGTTGTTGAGGGTGCGTTGCTGTTTGGCATTGTTGATGATTTTGGATTGGTATTAAATTGAATACGTGGATTTATGTTTGAGGATGGGTGATGGTGGGATGGGATTTAATGTGAGTTATGTGATCAGCGGCTTGACTTGGCGATCATTGACGGTATTCTACTTGCAAACTTATGGGCTTCAGCTGTGTCTGCGGCCCCCCTTAACCCAATCCGGGGAAAAGGAATTTGCAGTATGTCGACAGCGAAGCACGTAGACAAGATTAAACCCTTTGTAGTTCAGTCTTTAGAAGCGGCGATCAAGGGTGGTTCGGGGGCTCTTGACGACCTGAACAAGATGCTGGATCTGGCGAAGAAATCGAATGATTCGGCATTGATTGGCGCGATTGAAGAACGTATTCAAGGGGATAGCCACAAGGTAAAGGAACACTTTGCTTTGGCGTTGGTGACGGTTGCCAATGAGCTTGGTTTGCCGATTTCCTTGAAGGCACCGAAGGAAGCAGCGCCTGTGGTGAAGAAGCCGCGCAAGCAGCGTGTGGTGACATCGCTTTCGCCGGAACAGCGTGCGGAAGGTGAAAAGCATTTGCCGAAGCTTTTGAAGGTTCTGCCCCAGGTTCAGGCTGAGAAGGCTAAGAATGTGGGCAAGGGCCAGAAGGATGAACAGATTGCGGCTGAGACTGGCTTGAATGTTGGCCAGGTGAAGCTTGCACGCCGCGTGGGCCAGGAACAGGGCAAGGTAGCCGTGAAGGGTGTTTGGGGCGGTGCGTTTAAGATCTGAGATTTGGATTGATAAGTTAGGTTTGGTTTGTAAAGCTAAATTTATGGCAGGACCCTGGAGTGATTCAGGGTCTTGTTGTTTTATATGGGTTGGGGATGAAGAGGGGAGTTTTTACAAGATTGACCAGATTTGGGGAGGCATTTACAAAGAGGGTTGAAAGGAGAGGTGTTTTGTGGGGTGGTGACGCGGGGATTTTCGTGGATGTGGGATGGGATTGAAACGCAGGGGCGTGGTGCTGCGAGCGAGCTGCTGGCGGGCTATACGATTTTTCATCTTTTTATGAGGGTGGGGGTGCCGGGGGACAAGCGGCGGCGCGAGGTGTGGCTGGACGAGCGATGGAACCTTGAGGGGAAGTTTTTTTCCGGTTCCGGCATTTTGAAATGGGTGCGATGGCGGATGATGGGCGGCTGAATATGTTTTTTGTGGATGGGGGATGAGGAGGTTTGAGTTTGAACTGGGTGGGCAGATTTATCTCAGGTCGCGGGGATGGCTCTTCACGACGCCGGATGAGTTTATTTGGTCGCCGGTGAGGTTAGGGGGGTGGGTTTGGGGGGAGTGCGGTGTTGTGTGGATGGGCGGGTTTGGTGGTGTTTTGTGCGGTTGGTTTGGGGGGTAAAAATGTACTTATCCACTTTCTCTTCTGTTCTTTTTCTTCCTTCTCGAATATTTTATGCCAACAGATCATGGGTTTCCGCAGGTTGCTGCTTGGTCTTGGTGCACTACTTTCGCAGTGCAATACGGGATAGTCGCGACCTGATGAGAGGCGAGACTTTATGGCCCCGGAGCCTTGACTCCTACACTGTTACTGTGCGTTCACTATACTGCTCAAGAATCTTCCTGAGAATCGACGAAATCCAAGGGAGAGGCTGCAACGCGATCGACTTTCGCCGGTGTTTCTCGCTGCGCCAAATATGGTCGTTCGACGAGATGGAAAGGCCTATGCCCGTAGCGAATCCAAATTCAAATCCGCAATCGCTGAAGGAACAGCTTGCGAACTATGGCTGCACAGATTTTATCCGTCTTGACGAAAAATTGTCCACGCCTGCGCAACTTGACTACCTCGACTTGTTGCCGAAACGAAGTAACCAGACACCGATACTTACAGCCGTCGCTGAACACCAAGGCACTGCGCTTCTGTATCTGGTGGACGCATCTGGTGACTCGAGTATTGACGCGAATTTACTGACGGCGCTCTGTCGCCAACTTGCAAACCGTAGCGACCCTGCATGGCTTGGAGTTCTACGTCCTGGTTCGCTGGAAATTTTTCCGATTGGATTCCATAAGACTACAGCGAATCAGCCCATAGAAACGATTGAAAAGGGTAGTTTATCTGCACCATTTTTCTTTCAAAGTCTTGCGCATGGGAGCTTTAAAGAAAACCATAAATTGCATGGCACGGACTATGTTTACCGCAAGATTTTTGAGCTACTTACGCGAACAACAAATGAATTTGTGCCGCAAAAAGGTAAAGGGGTTATCGACTCGCTTGAAGTCCTTTCAATGGCAGGCCGTGCACTTTTTTTTCGGTTCTTAATTGATCGCCGCATTGTTTTGGAAAGTGAGTTGTCCGGCCCAGACGGTATTTGCCCATCAGCAGTAGATCTCAAGGACGTATTTTCAACCGCCAAGAAAGCTGCCGAAACTTCAACTTGGCTTGACGCAACGTTTAATGGTGATTTTCTACCATTGATCGATGAATCAATTTCGACCAATGATCGCATTGCCCGTAAAACGGCTTATCTGGAGTTCTTCAATCGTACTGAGAAGCTTGTCGGCAAAAAAATATTCACGCATCTTCACGCCATTCTTTGTGGCTGGGAGGCGGTGGGAGAAAGCATTCAAGCAGAATTAGATTGGGGTGACTTAGATTTCGCTCATATTCCAGTTGGTGTATTAAGTCAAGTGTATGAAAGCTTCAGTCATCGTGCGGACCCACGAACGGCTCGCGATACGAGTGTGCATTATACGCCTCGTACAATTGCCAAATTGATGGTGGATGAAGCATTTGCTGCGGCAAATAGACCGTCTGATGCGAAGGTGCTAGACAGTTCTTGCGGCGCAGGCATTTTTCTTGTGCTCGCATTTCGTCGACTCGTTCGAGAGCATTGGAGTGGTGCCGAACGTCCTAAAACAGCAGACATCCAGAAAATTCTCTACAACCAAATTCGAGGTTTCGACATCAGTGAATCTGCGCTTCGCTTAGCAGCACTTTCCTTGTATATCACTGCTATCGAACTTAATGCGTCACAGAGGCCTCCTATTGCTCTGAAGTTTCCGAAGAATCTAAGAGGCTCGGTCCTCCATCGCTTTATCGATAGTGGCGATATTAATAAGGTAGATGCTGTATTTCCTCTCGGAAGTCTCGGTCCCGAGGTTCCGTGTGAGTTTGACAAATCCTTTGATATCGTTATTGGTAACCCGCCATGGACTCGATTACGCGATGATAGCGAACGTTCCAAAGATAAAAATTACGTATCACCGACATCGGCGATTAATGCTGAATTTACCAAAATCGGTCGCCGAGTTTTAGCCGCAAGGGGCTTGGATGGTTTGGCTTACGAGTACGAAAATCCTGATAAAAACCCCGATATTCCATTTTTATGGCGCGCTATGGAATGGGCTAAAGATGAGGGGATTATTGCGCTAGCTATGCCAGCGAGACTATTTGGGCGAACGAGTGGTAAGGGCTTTGAGACATGGCGGGCCATTTTGCGAAGTGTTGAAATAACTGGTCTTATCAATGGAGCAGACCTTCGTAAGACCTCTGTGTGGGATGGTATTGATATGCCATTCTGCATGTTTTTTGCTAGAAATAGAATGCCGAAAACCGACCATCGTTTCTACTATGCCACTCCTAGCTTTGAACCAGAGTTGAATGCTGATGGACGTTTCCGAATCGATTATGAGTCGGCTTATCCGATTAGTACCTCACGAGTTGAGAAGCAGCCATGGTTGCTGAAGACTCTATCGCTTGGAACGTGGCTGGATGTAGAAGTCATGGATTCCATTCTAAGCCTACCGTTCGAAACCCTGGCGGATTTTTGGAAAAAATGGGACAAATCTGGTGATAAATCCGGCCAAGGGTATAATCTTTCTCCTGATCGACCACAGAAAAGTGCTGAGTTTCTAACCAGACTGCTTGACTTTCGCCCTCCCCATGGTGAGCCAACATTACAACGCGAACAACCACCCACTTTTTTTGAGAGATATAAAACAAGAACCGCATCTCGACCAAAAACAGAAAGTCTTTACCAGCCTCCTTTAGTCATTGTCCCACAATCGCCCGGCGATGACTCACTATCGCCCAAAGCATATTTTTCTAATGAATCAATGGCTTTTTCACAAAGCTATTATGGATATTCATGTGCGGGACATCCCGAGGCCGAGACGCTGGCCGCACTTATTTACCTGCTGCCACACTCTAAGCTTTTTTCGTACTTCTGTCTTATGACTAGTCGCAGAAGTGGATTTGATCGTCAGACATTTAACAAGGAAGAATTTGATGCCTTGCCCTTTCCAGACATCGCGAAAATCAGCCCTTCGAAAAAGTCTGAAATTCTAAAATTATCGCGACAGTTCCAAGAAAATGTCGACAAGCCCTGGGATGCGATGAATGCATTTATTTTTTCCCTCTATGGTTTAGAGGAAGATGCTGTGCAGGTGGCCAATGATACGTTGTTTGCCGCGATGTCATATCGAAAAGCAGGCCGCGAGGCACTTCACTATACCGATCAAGTGACTCGTTGTGATTTTATAAACGCGTTGCGCGAAGCCTTGGAACCCTATTTCGAAGTTTGTGGCGAGCACGTTGTCATTCGCGATCCTGCATATCAAGTTGTCGATCCCTCCGCACCATGGTTTTTTCTTTCCATTTCCCGTGAACCGGAGGTAGTTAATATCAATTCACGTCTGCTCCGATCGGCCATGGAAGTAGCTAACCAGCGCGGATGCAGTCGAATTATAGTTCATGCGCCGAAAAAGACGGGGCTACTCCTGGGGTTGTTGAATCGTCGAAAATGGTGGACGATCACTCGCGCGCGACTTTGTGCTCAACACATCATCCGAGAGCGTCTTGGGGCGTTTGGCTTACCGGAGGAAGTATGAGCGAGGTTACCGCTGCTGGATTTTTTACACATGGTGTTTCTCCCGAATCCTACAGGCTTCCTCACCCACGCATTCCCATCCCGGTAATTTTGCTCATTCAGCGCGTTTTGTGCCGAGCGTTCGAGAGATTGCGGGCGAGAAAAAATTGGTTGGCAAGTGCCACTGAAGATGAGGTAACAGCGGCTCTTCTGGGGATCATAGAAAATGACTTTAGACAAACCGGCAGTATTCCAGGCTTTAATCGACAGAGTTTTGAGTCGGTTGTCCGGCAAGCGCAAGTAGCTAATTTTGACGGAACGCGCCTAGCCAAGACACCAGATCTAAGATTTAAGCTCAAATACGATGAGCGCGAGCCGCGAACCGTGCTATCCGAATTTGAAGCCCTTTTTGTTGAGTGCAAGCCTGTAGATGCGGCCCATCCGGTTGGGGCAAAATACTGCGATGATGGGCTCATTCGTTTTGTCGCGGGGCATTATGCGTGGGCAATGAATGAAGGAATGATGCTTGCTTATGCCCGTAATGGAAGAAATATTGCAAAACACCTGCTTCCAGCAATGAAGGAAACGGCTCGTATTTCGTCGCTTGCAACCGTACAATTTCCGCAACCGTTCCCAATGACAAATTCGAGTATACATGATGAAGTTATTCATGTTAGCAAGCATCGACGTAATTTTGTTTGGCAGGACGGAAAAGGTAAAGCCACAAATATTACGATTTATCATCTGTGGCATGACTGCAACTGAGCTAAATCAATGGCACGTGTGGCTTGATATTTTACTTATGTCTGGGGAGTGGTGTGGTGGTAGCCGACAGGATGTTCCCGAGAACATTTTCAGTGAGATGCCGTGTTTTATGCGGGTTTGTTGGCGTGGAAGCAGGCGCGTGCAAGAGCGATTTTAAAACGTTGCTTACCCAGGGTAGGCACGGGTACGTACCAACCCTGGGCTACCTTATTTTGCCCTTTTGGGGCATAGACAAGATTCGTCGTCGTGTTGAGGTTTGAATGGAGTTCTTGGCTTTTGGTGGCGTAGCGGGATGCCGGTTTGTGCGCAGACGCTATTGCGGGGGACCGCAATAGGGCAGTAGAGCAAGAGAAAGTAGTGAGTAGAGCTGAAATGGAGTGATGAGGTGGCGGGGCAGGAGTCGTCACTGGCGTTTCCGGCTAACCGTTTGGTTGGCGTTTGTTGGTGGAGTGGTTTTTTGTGGTGTTGATGGAGAGTATCGGGCTGGGCGCACGATTCCTAGCTGGCGCGTCGGTCTAACGATCACGGGGCATATGTTGGTTTGGAATGGTTTTTGTACGTGTTGATGGAGAGGTCTTTCTGCGACCATCGAGGTCGCAGAAAGATCAGATAGATCTTTTGTTTTGCCGTTTTCCGTGGGTTCTCGCGCGGGTACGCGCTTCACCCACGGCTAGGCCTCGGGTCGCCCTCCGGGCTTGGTGTGGGGTGGTGATGTGGGTGAGGTTGTTGTTGTTTGTCCAACGGGATGCTGTTTTGTGCGGAGTACCGCCAAAACAGCAGGATCGTCGCTTGCGCTTCCGGCTAACTTTTCAGGTGTTGGCGTGGGCCGGTGTGGGGATTTTTTGCGATTTATTGGCGTAGCGGGATGCGGTAGGAAGCATGCTTTTTGTAACGATGCTGCCGAAAGAAATGGATTTTTACGGGCGTCCTAGTGGCTTTTCAGGTGGAAAATGATGGATGGAAGAAGCAGAAAAGACATGCTCACGCGGACGAGAGCATGGCACGCAGAAAAGTCGATTCGTCAATTGACAATTGAAAGACGACTAGAGCTACGCAGGCGCGTGCAAGAGCGATTTTAAAAATGTTGCTTTCCCCGGGTGTCGCATGGGTACATGCTCAACCCGGGGCTTAATTCTGTCACCCCTGCCGGGGTAAAGAAGCCGAGGAGCTTTGCCGTGCCAGTGGTGTTTCAAGTGAAAACTGATGGATGGAAGAAGCAGAAAAGACATGCTCACGCCCCCGAAAGACGAGAGCATGGCACGCAGAAAAGTCGATTCGTCAATTGACAATTGATAGACGACTAGAGCATTTGTCATAAATAACCGCCATTGAGAGAAGAACGCCCTCACCCCAGCCCTCTCCCTGATGGGAGGGGGACAGAAATGCGGAGATTATTTATGACAAATGCTCTAACCAGAGCGGGATTGTGTGGTTTTTGTGTTTGTGGGTGTTGACTGATGGGGGGATATCTGGATGATAAAAATACACTTACTTGAAGCTGGGTTGAAAAATGAGACCAGAATCTAATCCATCGGATGGCGGGCAAGGGGACATTGAGGTCTCGGGGGGGCGAGCTGCGGCGAGCGAGCGCGCAGGGGGCGGGGGTGTGGGGGGGGGGGGGAAGGCGGCGCCGGTGAAGTTTGTGCCGTTGTATGAGCAGGTGGCGCGGAAGATTGAGCAGCAGATCGAGAAGGGGCGGTTTTCAGTGGGGCAGAAGATTTACACGATTCGGGAGATTTGTGCGGAGTTTGGGGTGTCGGATGTGACGGCGAAGAATGCGCTGAAGGTTTTGGATGCGCGGGGGGTGATTAAGAGCATTGTGGGGAGTGGGACGTATGTGCAGGATCGGAGCAAGGATCCCAATGCCGCGCAGGTGAGGAGGCAGACGTTTGCGTTTTTGAAGGTGGGGATGAGTCCGGTGCCGATTTTTTCTTATGGGATTGATTTGATTCAGCAGGAGTTGTCGAAGGCTGGTTTCACGATGACGTACAGCGTGGCGGCGAGGGAGGAGGCGGTGGCGGGGGTGATGGAGCAGATCAAGCAGAGCGGGGCGGGAGGGGTGATTGTGTTTCCGCCGCACAGGGGGGATTTTGAGGAGGCGGGATATATGGCGGAGGTGCGGCGTGCGGGGATGCCAGTGCTGGTGGTGGAGACGGCCAGCGAGCGGGATGCGAGCATTGTGACGGATGTGGAGCTGGCGACGCGGGACCTGGTGGACCATTTGTATGAGCTGGGGCACCGGAGGATCTGCCTGGCGACGGGGTATCGGAGGAAGGTGGCGGGGTTTAAGGCGGCGGTGGCGAGGTGGAACGATCCGGAGTTGGTTGGGACGGTGGTGGAGCATGATTTGAACCCGGGGCATGCGACGCATGATTTGGTGACGGGGGTGTTGGGGATTAAGCCGCGCCCGACGGCGGTGATTGCGGGGGATGACCATTCGGCGGCGCTGCTCATTTCGGGGAGCATGGGGTTTGGGCTGCGTGTGCCGGAGGACATCAGCGTGGTGGGGTTTGATGACCATCCGGATCTGGCGCGGCTATCGCCGATGCCGGTGACGGTGGTGCGGCATCCTTGCCTGGAGGTGGCGCAGGAGGTGGCGGCGTGGGCGCGGGTGCAGGTGTCTGGGCCGGTGTCGATGCGGAGGATGAAGCGGAAGATTCGGGGGACGCTTATTGCGCGGGATTCTTCGGGGGTGGCACCGGGGTGAGAGAGGAGAAGAGGCGGATTTTTTGACTGGGATTAAGAGGATTGAGATTGATTAAGAGGATCAAGAGCTGGGGGATGGAAAGCTGGCTTGATTCGTGGTTGTTGAGGTCATTTCTGAGTGTTCAAGTGTGTGTGCGAATTGCAGTTTTTGAAAGGGTTTAAGCGATGAAGACGAATATGGGTTGGGTGGTGGCGGGTTGGGTGGTGGTGGTTTGTGTGTTGATGGGGAGTGGTGTGGCGTGGGGGGTGACGGTGGCGGAGGGGGAGAGAATGCCGGGGGTGGTGTATGTGAAGAGCGATGCGGGGGCGACGGCCAAGGAGGCGGCGGGGGAACTGGCGCGGGTGGTGGGGGTGATGACGGGGACAGCGCCGAAGGTGGTGGAAGTGGGGTCGGCGGCGGAGGTGGATGGGAAAGCGGCAGGGTTTGTGGTGGGCGGCCTGGGGAATGAGCTGGGCGTGAAGACGGAGAAAAAATCGCGGGCGGGGGATGGGTATCGGTATAAGGCGGTGGGGAACAAAGTGATCATCGTGGGGGAGAGCGATCAAGGGGCGTATACGGGGGTGTCGCGGTTTTTGGAGAGCCTGGGGGCGGGGTGGTATGCGCCGGGGAAAGTGGGGGAAGTGATTCCGAAACTGGCGAAGGTGGAGGTGGCGGACGGGGTGGATGTGACGGGGGTGAGCGATTCGATCAACCGGAGGTTCTGGTATGGCGGGAAGGGAAAAGCCGATCCGGTGACGGCGGAGTGGCTGAAGCACATGAACGGGGCGAATTATGAATCGGGGAGCTGGTCGCATGCGTATGCGCATTTGATTCCCAAGGCGACGCTGGCGGAACACCCGGAGTATGGAAGTTTGTTTAAAGGGAAACGGGGGACGCGGCAGCTTTGCACGACGAATCCGGAGGTGCTGAAGATATCGGCGAAGACGGTGATGGAGGATATGCAGAAAAAAGATCAGTTGGTGTTTAACGCGGGGCCCAATGACGGGGGCGGGCTGTGTGAGTGCGAGGCGTGCACGGCGCTGGATACGCCGGGGTATGTGGAGCCGTCGAGCGGGAAGACCAATGCGAGCGACCGGATCTTTTTGTTCGCGTCGGCGATTGCGGATATCACGTCGAAGGAGTTTCCCAATAAGGACCTGGGGATATTGGTGTACAGCGATTATTCGCGGATACCGCAGAGGATCACGAAGCTGAATGCGAATGTGTTTCCGATGATTGCGCCGATCCGGCGGTGCCGTCTGCATGGGCCGGGGGCGCCAGGGTGCGAGATGAATAAGTTGTGGGAGGAGGAGATTGCGGGGTGGTCGAAAGTGAGCCCGACGAAGTTGGGTTTCTATATGTACAACTACAACCTGGCGGACACGCTGTTTCCGCTGAGCAAGGTGGAGTTTTACAAGCGGCTGACGGCGCAGACGACGAAGCTGAATGTGCCGGAGCTGGCGTGGATTTTCGAGAGCATCGATGCGTGGTCGAGCCATGCGCCCACGCTGTATCTATCGGCGCGGATTTCGTGGAACAGCCATCTGGACATCGATGCGGAGATGGAGCGGTTTTATAAGGGTTTCTATGGAAGCGCGGCGGAGCCGATGGCGCGGTATTGGAAGCGGATTGATGGTGCGATTGCCAATGGGAAGACGCATACGGGGAGCAGCTATGGGATGCACAAGATCTGGACGGGGGAGATGTTGAAGGCATCGCGGGGGGATATTGAAGAGGCCAAGAAGCTGGCGAAGGATGAGCGGGAGAAGGAAGCCGTGGCGATGGCGGAGGCGGGGCTGGCGTGCGCGGAGATGTATATCGAGATATGGAATGCGGTGGCGGCGTGCGACTTTGTGAAGGCGGCGGAGTGGCAGGGGAAACTGGCGGCGCTGAGCGGGGAGATGAAGGAAGGGAAGCATGTGCCCAACTGGGGACATGAGCGATATTCGTATGGGTATTACAAGGGGTTTGTGGGTCCGGTGGTGGCGTCGGGGGAGAAGATGGTGAAGGACGGGGGTTTGATGGTGGTGAAGATGCCGGAGGTGTGGGCGTTTGCGACGGATGAGAAATTGGCGGGGGTTGGGGAGGGATGGTTTAAGCCGGGGTATGACACGTCGAAGTGGAAGAAGATGGGGACGATGTCGACGAGTTGGGTGGATGAGGGGATGACGTGGTATGTCGGGGATGCGTGGTATCAGACGAAATTTATGGTGCCGATGGGGGCGAAGGGTGAGGAGTTGAGGTTGTGGTTCGGCGGGTTTGACAGCAATGTGGATGTGTATTTGAACGGAGAGTCGTTGGGGGAGAAGAAGGGGTTTGTTAAGCCGCAGGAGTTTGCGGATGTGGGGCGGTGGTTGAAGTTTGGAGAGGAGAATGTGCTGACGGTGCGGGTGAGCGCGGGGAACCTGGATGAGATCGGGACGGGTGGATTGATGATGCCGGTGATGTTGTATGCGGCGGGGAAGGATGCGCCGTCGCTGAATCCGCCAGAGAAGGTGCCTGGCGCGGGAGGGGCGGTTCAGGAGAAGGGTGGGCCGAAAGGGAAGGGCGGTGAGAAGAAGAGTGCGCCGGTTCCTGATAAGAAGCCTGAGGAGAAGAAGGCGGCGGAGCCGAAGTATGAGATGTGAGATTATGGTGGGTTGGTGAGATATGGTTGCGCGGGTAAGACATGCCGTGGCCGAAGGCGTCTACAGTGTGGCACCTGGAAATTGAGGAAGCGTTATGGCGATTATTGATTCGCATTTGCATTTTATGGGCGATCATCCGGAGTCTGTGGCGCTGCTGGAGAAGCTGGATGTGCAGTTGTTGAATATCTGCGTGAACGCGGGGGGCGGGATTAACTGGCGGGCGCGGGAGGGGGAGCCTTACCGGAAGCTGGTGAAGGCGCATCCGATGCGGTATCTGTGGTGCACGACGTTTGATTTGCCGGAGGAGGGGGAGGATGCGTGGGCGTATGCGAAGCGGGTAATCAAAGCGGTGGATGAGGATGTGGCGGCGGGGGCGATTGCGTGCAAGGTGTGGAAGAACGTGGGGATGGATTTCAGGCGGGCGGATGGGCGCTATGTGATGGTGGATGATGCGGTGTTTGAGCCGTTGTTCGGGCATCTGGAGAGGGCGGGGATCCCGCTGCTCATGCATATCGGGGAGCCGATGGCATGCTGGCGTCCGATTGAGGAATTCAGCCCGCATCAGAGCTATTACAAGGCGTATCCGCAGTGGCATATGCATGGGCGTACGGATGTGCCGAGCCATGGGGAGATCATCGCGGCGCGGGACCGGGTGGTGGCGCGGCATCCGCGTTTGAACTGCATCGGGGCGCACCTGGGGAGTCTGGAATACAGCCTGGTGGAGATGGGCAAGCGTTTTGATGCGTTTGCGAATTACGCGGTGGATACGTCGGCGCGGATCGGGGACCTGGCGCATGCGGATCGGGATGAATTGATGGCGTTTTTGGATAAGTACCAGGATCGGGTGATGTTCGGGACGGATGTGGTGTTTCGGCAGCCGCATTCGACGATGACACCCGAGGAAAGGGCGGAGAAGCTGGAGGCGTATGAGAGCAATGTGAACCGGCATCTGAAATTTTTTGGGACGGATGAGGTGATGACGATTGCGGGGAAAGAGGTAAGAGGGGTGAAGCTGAAGAAGGATGTGTTTGAGAAGATTTTCTTTGAGAATGTGCTGAGGTGGTATCCGGGAGTGGTATTGCAGCGGACTGCAATAGACCAGTAGAGCAGTAGAAAGTAGCGAGTAGAGCGGATTTGCAGCCGCGGAGGAGATGGAATGGGTTTTGAAATGCGTGTGGAGAGTGATTTGCTGGGGGAGGTGCGGGTGCCGGCGGGGGCGCTTTATGGGGCGCAGACACGGCGGGCGATAGAGAATTTTCCGTTGAATGGGCAGTCGCGGCTGGGGGATTGGCCGAGCCTGATCTGGGGATTGGTGACGATCAAGCAGGCGGCGGCGCAGGCGAATGTGGATGCGGGGTTTTTGGATGCACGGGTGGGGGAGGCGATCATCGAGGCTGGGCTGGAACTGGCCCCGGCGGAGTTTGGGACGCATTTCCCCATTCATGCACTGCATGGGGGGGGCGGGACCTCGGCGAATATGAATGCCAATGAGGTGCTGGCGAATCTGGCTGAGGAACGGTTGGGGGGAAAGCGTGGGGAGTATCGGATCGTTCACCCCAATGATCATGTGAATCTGCATCAATCGACCAATGATGTGTATCCCACGGCATGCCATCTGGCGGTGATCGCGCAGGCGCAGTCGCTGGATGCCGGGCTGGCGGCTTTGGCGGCGAGCTTTGAGAAGAAGATTGCGGAGTTTGGCGAACAGGCGCGGCTTGCGCGGACGTGCCTGCAGGATGCGGTGGCGGTGAGTTTTTCGGACACATTTTCGGGTTACGTGGCAATGCTGACGCGGCAGCGGGAGCGGATCGCGGCGGCGGTGCGGGGGCTGCATGCGGTGAACCTGGGGGGGACGATTGTCGGCCGCGCGTGCGATGCGCCGGAGGCGTATCGGGTGCGGGTGATCGAGGCGTTGCGGGAGGTAACGGGGTTGGGGGATTTGAGGGTGTCTGGAAATCTCTTTGATGGGGCGCAGAATCTGGATGACCTGGCGGCGGTGAGCGCGGCGCTGGATCTGGCTGCGCGGTCGGTGGCGAAGGTGGCGCAGGATTTGCGGCTGATGTCGTCGGGGCCGGAAGGAGGTTTGGGGGAGGTGGTGCTGCCGGCGGTGCAGCCGGGATCTTCGATCATGCCGGGGAAGATCAATCCGGTGATCCCGGAGCATGCGATGCATTTGTGCTTCCGGGTGATGGGGCTGGATGCGGCGGCGCGGCAGGCGGTGAATCATGGAGAGCTGGATTTGAATATCTGGGAGAGCCTGGCGGCGGTGCATACGCTGGAGGGGATGACGCTATTGGAGAGCGCGGCGCGGGTGTTGGGCAAGCGGTGCGTAGATGGGATGGTGTGCGTGCCTGGGGTGAATGATGCGCATGTGAAGGCGATGATGCCGGTGCTGACGGAACTGGCGAAGAAGCATGGGTATTCGAAGGTGAGCGCGGTGTGCCGGGAGGCAGGGGGGGATATGGGGAGGCTGAGGGCGTTGATTGCTGAGAAGGGTCTGGGGTCTGGGGTCTAGGGTCTGGTTAGAGAAGAAGCGTGCCGCCGGAGATGTGCGCCATATCATTTGGGTTTGTGATATCGTTTTGCGCAGATTTCAGGGTTTGTGCCCTGGAGGCTTCGGATCTCATTTTCATTGACAGGAACATTTCATGGCCAGCTTCATCGTCGGCGCCCAGATGTACACCCTTCGCGAGCACCTTAAAACACCGGCCGACATGGCCAAGACCCTGGCGCGGGTCAAAAAGATGGGTTACTCGGCGATCCAGGTTTCGGCATTCGGGCCGGTGGACCCCAAGGAATTGGCCAAGATGATCAAGGAAGAAGGGCTCGTCACTGCGGTGACGCATGTGAGCCTGGATGTGATGAAGGACACGGCCAAGTGCGTGGACTACCACCAGACGCTGGGCTGCAAATACACGGCGCTGGGCGGATTTGGCTTCGGCGGGGCCAAGGCGCTGGAAGCGTGGACGAATTTTGCGGCGGAGTTCAGCGGGATCGCCAAGACGCTGAGCGCGCAGGGCGTGCATGTGGGCTATCACAACCATGCGCATGAGTTTGCGCGTCTGGCGGATTCGCCCAAGCAATCACCCTACGGCCTGCTGGTGGAGCAGTGCGACAGGTCCGTGTGGTTTGAACTGGATACATACTGGGTGGCCGAGGCGGGTGGGGACCCGGTGTGGTGGCTCAACAAGCTGGCGGGCCGCATCCAGTGCCTGCACTTTAAGGACAAAGTCGAGAATGCGGATGGCAAGAGCGGGAAGATGTGCGAAGTGGGTTCGGGCAACCTGAACTGGGATGCGATCATTGCCGCGGCCAATGCAGGCGGGTGCGAATATGCGCTTGTGGAGCGGGATAACGGTGAGATGGACCCGTTTGAGAGCCTTGAAATGAGCTTGCGGTTTTTGCAGAGCAAGGGGTTGAAATAAGAAGTCCCGAGTCCCGAGTCCCGGGTCCTAAGTCCTGAGTCTGAAGATAAAGAAAAAGAGTCCCGGAGTTTTGGCTCCGGGACTCTTTTTGTTTTTGACTCGAGACTCTGGACCCGGGATTTTTCTATAGCAGTTTGGAGAGCGGGTGGGTGATGTTGCGGAAGTCTTTGGCGGGGATGTGGACGGTGTTCCATTTGGCGCTGCGGGGGCGCATGTGTTTTTTGTAGTCGTCGAGTCGGACGGCGAGGAGTGCGTACCATTTGCCGCCGAACTCGAACATTTCGTGAAAGAGCATGTCGGGGGGCGGGGCCTGGCACCACATGACGAAGGCGAAGATGGGCTGGTAGTTTGAGCCGAAGATGGTTTGCCAGGATTGGAGGCTGTCGATGTCTTCCTGGGTGACCCAGTTTTGTAAGGCGTTGGGAGAAGCGCCGGTGTGCTTGCGGCCTTTGATGTCGAGAATGAGGTTGGCGGAGAATTTGGAGTAGACGACGAAGTCGAAACTTTTGAGTGAAATGTCGGGCGCACCCTGGAGGGCACGTCGGGCCTCATCGACGGCGACGTAGGGGATGGCGTTGGCGCGGAGATAGTGCTCGAAGGCGAGTTCGTAGTGGAAGCGGCGCTGGGCCATGGGAGTCCCGGAAGAAAGTGATAGGGGATGAGGAATAAGGTACAGGGGGGAGGGTCTGGGGTCTAGGGTCTGGGGTCTGGGGTCTGGTCAGAGGCCTGCGGCCTTTTCGGGTTTCGGGGTCCGGGTTTCGGGGATCGGGTAAGACAAAGAGCAGAGAAGACGCGCGGCCGAAGGCTGCCCGTGCTTGTGATGGTTTGTTTTGAACCCGAAACCCGGGTCAGGGAAGTGTGGCGTAGACGCGGGTGGGGCCGCCTGATGCGTTTTTGATTTTGATGGGTGCGATGAAGATGAAGGAGCCGGACGGGGGGAGAGGAGCGAGGTTGGCGAGGTTTTCGATGCCCCAGAGGCCTGCGCCGAGGATGGCTTTGTGGGCGTCGAAGGTTTGGGATGCGCCGATATCCAGGGAGATGGTGTCGACGCCGATGCCTTTGATGGAGCGTTCTGTGGTGAGGAGGGTGGCGGCGTCTTTGGAGAAGCCGGGGAAGTGCATGGTTTTGGATTTGTCCTGGTTAAGGAATGCGCCGGGTTTAGCGAGGCGGGATTCCCAGCCGGAGCGCATGGCGACGACGGCGCCGGAGGGGATTTTGCCGTGCGCTTTTTCCCATGCGTGGAGATCGTCGGGGGTGAGGGAGGCATCGGGGTTTCTATCGGCGCGGGCGGTGATGTCGATAAGAACCAGGGGCGCGATGAAATTGGTGATGGGGAGAGTGTCGGCTGTTTTGCCGTCGGCAAAGAAATGGGCGGGCGCATCCATGTGGGTGCCGGTGTGTTCGTCGATTTCCCAGTGGTTGGTGTAATAGCCGTCGGGGACGACTTTGGACATGGTTTTGGAGGCGAACTGCTTGCCGCCGGGGAAGACGGGGAACGAGGGCGTGGTGGTGTGGGTGAGGTCAATGAGGCGGCCCGGATTGAACTGGATCATGGGACCGGGATCAGGGGCGATGGGCTTGGCGCTTGGCTTGTCCTGCGCTTGCGCGGGGACGGAAGCCGCGGCGGCGGTGAGGGCGGCAACGCCAGCGGCTTTGATCAGGTCACGGCGGGAGAGGCAAGCGCCGACGGCGTGGAGGACGGAGATGTTGCACATGGTTGGGTCCCAAGAGGGTCTGGGGTCTAGGGTCTGGGGTCTGGTCAGAAAAGAGGGGTGAATCGATTGTACAGGGCAGATTGGAGGCGAGGAAAGACATGCTCACGCGGACGAGAGCATGGCAGGCTTTTCCGGTTCCGGGTTCCGGGGATCGGGTAAGAAGAAGATTGCAGAGAAAGAAGAAGGATGGTTGTGCTTCTTTCTACATTTCTTACCCGGAACCCGATACCCGATCTTATTTGGCGTAGAGGGAGTCGATGGTGATGCGGCGGATGCGGAGGCGGTCGAGGACGAGTTTGGTGGAGGCGCCGCCGGCGCAGTAGGCGAAGAGGACGGCGTTGTCTTCAGGGGTGGGCCCGGAGGTGAAGTGGATGGCGGTGTAGCAGTAGCCGTGGTCGGGAGCGTCTTCGATGAGCTTGTGGTGCTGCCAGGTTTTGCCTTCGTCGGTGCTGATGGCGGTGACGAGGGGTGTGCGGCCCCAGGATTTATCGGTGGCGGGCTGGGTGGGGAAGCGTTTGGAATGGTCGTTCCAGATGGCCAGGAGGTGGCCGGTGGAGGGGATGCGCTTAATAGAGAGGGGGCTGCAGGGGGAGATGAAGTTGTCGGAGGGCTTGGGTTCAGACCAAGTGAAGCCTTGATCGGCGGAGGTGGTGAGCCATTGGCGGGAGTTGTTTCCGGCCATGCCGAAGGCGCCGGCGCGGCAATAGGCGAGGAGTTGGCCGGAGTTTAATTCGATGATGCCAGGTTCCTGGAGGCCCTTGCCGTCGGCGGAGTAGGGGAAGAGGGCGTTGCTCGACTCATACCAGTGCTGGCCGTTGTCGTCGGAGAGGTAGAAGAAGATGAGTGCGCCGGCGTTCCACTGGGTGTCGGGGTAGGAGGTTTTGGCGGAGGGTGTGGTTGAGCCGCGGTAGCGGTGGAGGGCCAGGGGGGCGATGAGGCGGCCGGACTTGGTTTGGATGACGCGGTCGTTGTTGAGGACGTAATAGCCGTTGGGTGCGGTAACGCCCAGGGGGGCGGAGAAGGTTTGGCCTTCGTCGGAGGAGAAGCGGACGTAGGGAACACAGGTTTCGGCGTATGGGCCGTGGTCTTTACGGAGGTTGAAAAGGGCAATGCGTCCGTCGTTTAGGCGGAGAAAGGTGACGCTCATGACGTTGAGCTGGCCTTCCTTATGGATGAGGATGCGGTCGTCGGTGGACCAGGTTTTGCCCTGGTCTGTGGAGATGCGGGAGGCGATGACGGCGCTGCCGTGGTCTTCATGGTCGCCTTCGTATTTGGTGTAGGCGAAGAGGATGGAGCCATCCTTGAGAGTGATGAAAGAGCCTTCAGAGTTACGGGAGTTTGCGGGGGTGGGATCGAGCTGGAGGACGGTCTGGTTGGACATGGGGGAGCCCTGTTAAGTGAGATATCAGAATGAGTTTGAAATAGGGTAACGAGGGTGATTTCTTTTGACGATCAGGGGAGGAAAAAAATAGGGGGGAGCCAAAATGTTGTTGTGCTGCGGCAACGAATCGGTAGGATGATTAGACGGCTTATCAACTTTTCAGGGATTGTTGTTAAGCCGGAAAGACGGTATGTCTGCCTGGAGTTGATATGGAGAGGATGAAGCCAATTCGTAGAGCGTGTGGGTTTACGCTGCTTGAGGCGCTGGTGGTGGTGACGGTGATGGTGGTATTGGTTTCGCTGCTTTTACCGGTGTTGTCGGGGGCGAGACAGGCGGCGCGGGGTGCGCAGTGCAAAGGGCGGTTGAGGCAGATATTTCAATATGGGGAGCTGTACCGGGCGGACTGGAAGCGTTATTACATGGTGAGCGTGTTGCTGACGAGTTATCCGAATTACACGCCGCCGGCGAATATGTGGTTTTTCTTTCAGATTGAGCCGTATATGAACGTGGCGCCGGGGTCATTGCTTGTGAAGGCCAAGCCATCGGCCAACATGCTGATGTGTCCTGCGTCGTATTACAGTCCGTCGATGACGCTGACGGAGTCGCGTGAGCATGTTTATGCGGAATCGCGTTATGGGAATTACTGGATATCGTCGCGGTTTGGGTACAACCCTTCGGATTTTGCATATCCGATGCGACGGTTTGTGGAGAACCCGAGCGAGACGGCGCAGAACGTGGAAGTGCGGGGGAGCACGTACAACAAAGTGGGACATGTGACGGGGGGTGTGGGAGCGGTGGTGTTCAACCACCCGAGATATACGACGCACGTGATGATGTCGGATGGAGGATTGAGGGTGACGGGTGCGACGTCGACGGTGGGGATGGCGGGGGAGGGGATTGAGTTTAAGTGATTTATTCGAGTAATTGCTGGGCTTTGCCGCCACGTTCTTGTTTGGCGTAGTCGCGTGGGGTGAGTCCTTCATTGTCTTTTGCGGTTTTGTCAGCGCCGTGTTCGAGGAGGAGTTGTATGAGAGCGGCGTGGCTGCGCCAGGCGGCGAAGTGGAGGGGTGTGATGTTTTTTTCGCCGAGCTGGTTGGGGTTTACGCCACGTGCGAGGAGGGTTTGGGTCATCTGGATGCGGCCGTGGTTGACGGCGGCGTGGATGGGGTAGGTGGGAGAAGGGCCGATGGCGTTGGGGTCTGCGCCGTGTTGGAGGAGTAGGTCGAAAGCGGCCTGGTGTCCGGCGGCGCAGGCGAGGGTGAGGGGTGTCCAGCCGCGCTGGGCCTGATTGACGTTGGCGCCTTGAGCGATGAGGTATTCAAGGACGGTGAGGCGTCCCCAGCCGGCGGCGTATTGGATGGGTGAGACGCCGAAGCGGTCGGGCTCATTTAAGCGGTTGGGGTTGGCCTGGAGGATGGCCTGGACTTTGTCGAGCTTTCCGGCGGAGCAGGCGCGGTGGAAGGAGGTGCTGCCGCGTTTGAGGAAGACGAGGTAGAGGATGAAGATGGTGATGCCGAGCCAGAAGGCCAGGAGAAGGAGGAGGATGGTGATTGCGGAGGGGAGCATGAGGATGGGTCTTGGGTTCTGGGTCTTGGGTTCTGGCAGAGTAAGAGGACAGGGGCTTAGAAGGATTGGTGCATTGGGACTGACAAGACCCGGAACCCAAGACCCTAGACCCTAGACCCTTCTTACTTTATGAGGTCGAGGACGATTTTGCCGAGGGTGCGGCCTGATTCGAGGAGGCGGTGGCCTTCGGGTGCCTGGTCAAGGGTGAGGACGCGGGAAACGTGGGGTTTGAGTCGGCCGGCGTCGATCATGTTGTTGAGGCCGGTGAGGAGGGTTTTATGTTTGGCGATGTCATAGCCGTACACGACGCCTGCGGCGACGAATTCAAAGTGGAGGGTGGCGTTTTTGCGGAAGAGTTTTTCGGGGATGGTGGAGCAGGGGTCGCCGACGATGGTGACGATGTGTCCGGCGGGGCGGACGCAGTCGAGCGATTGCTCGAAGGCTTTGCCGCCGACGTAATCCATGACGGCGTGGGCACCCTGACCGTCAGTGAGGGCGAGGGTGGTTTGGATGACGTCCTGGGACTTGTAGTCGATGACTTCGTCTGCGCCGAGGGATTTGCAGAAGGCGATGGATTCGGGGCGTCCGGCGGTGGTGAGAACGCGGCAGCCGTGGGCTTTGGCGAGTTGGATGGCGAAGTGCCCGACGCCGCCTGCGCCGGCGTGAATGAGGATGGTTTGGCCGGGGGCGATGCGTGCGCGGTCGTGGAGGGACTGGTAGGCGGTGAGCGCGGCGACGGGGAGGGCGGCAGTGTGGATGGGGTCGAGTGTTTTGGGTTTGAGGACGGCGTTGCGGGAATCCAGGAGGCAGTATTGTGCGTAGCCACCGTCGTTCATGAGGTTTGCCATGGCGTAGATGGTGTCCCCGGGTTTGAAGCCCTGGGCGTCTTGGCCGAGGGATTCGACGATGCCGCAGACATCAGCGCCGAGGATGATGGGCATTTTGCGGTCTTTGTAGCGTGGAGCGCGGCGTATTTTGTAGTCGACGGGGTTTAAGCCGCAGGCGAGGACTTTGACGAGGAGCTGGTATTGGCCGGGGGCGGGGATGGGAACATCGCCGGGGGTGATGACTTCTGGGCCGCCGAACTGGTGGACGAGCATTGCGCGCATTGGGAGTCTCGAAGAGGGTCTGGGGTCTAGGGTCTGGGGTCTGGTCAGAGAAGAGGGTTGAGCCGTATGTGTGATGAAAAAACGGGGTTGAGTGGCGTGAGAGTGGTAGAGGGTAGATGATACGCGGGCTTTTGGGGTTGTGGGAATGGTTCGTACGAACACCCTCACCCCAACCCTTCCCCCTGAGGGGGGAGGGGGCCAGAGAACTCAGAGATGGAATACATAATGCCCGCATTTAAAGCTCATACGTGGACGCGAGATGTATCGAACCCTGTGCTGCCTTTGGGGGCGGATTGGTATGACGCCAAGGCGCTGATGAACCCGTATGTGATTGAGAAGGGGGATGATTACTACCTGTTTTATTCGGGTGGCAGCAGGGATGGGAAGACCAAACGGATCTGCCTGGCGGTGGCCAACAAAAACAACCTGCACAAATGGGAACGGCGGGGCGTCGTTGTGGATGTGGGGGGGCCGGGGAGCTTTGATGAGACGTGGTGCGTACTGCCGAACGTTCACAAGATCAACGGGAAGTGGCATTTGTATTACACGGGCCGGTCTGCGCTGGAAGGGGTGGGCCTGCAGGCGTTTTATGGGATGGGCTTGGCGGTGAGCGACGACCTGATCCACTGGCGGAAGTATTCGGACAAGCACATTTTGTCAGGGGATGGGTTTGCGGAGTTTCCGAATAACCGTGCAATTGCCGGGGCGGGGACGATTATTGAGCTCGCGCCGTCGTCGGAAGATAAGGGGCGGACGCGGTATCGGATGTATTACACATTGCCGACGGGGACGCCCAGCAAGGATCTGCTGGTGGACCAGGAGAAACATGCGTGCATTGCGGATACGTATGACGGGATCAATTGGTTTGGCAAGCGGATCGTATTGAGTCCGCGGCGTGAGGCGGATTATGAGAATGCGGCGGTGATCGGGCTGAACACGTGGCAGACGCGGGATGGGGGGTATCGGGCGGTGTATGCCGCGATCGGGAGCAAGTGGGGTGCGTATTCGATTTGCGAGGCGCAGAGCCAGGATCGGCTGCATTGGGAGCGGGGTTTGCCGGGAGAGAACATTGCGCTTGCGCCCAATCCGTCGAATGGATGGGAGAGCAAGATGGTGGAATACCCGCATGTGATCGTGGGGGAGAAAGAGATCACGATGTTTTATTGCGGGAACGGGTATGGATCGACGGGGATCGGGATTGCGCGTGCGCCGCGGATGGATGGGTGAGTTTGGGTTCTGGGTCTTGGGTCTGTCAGATAATCACAGACCGTTACGAACTTCAACGCCTTTCGTGCCTTCGCTCGCTTAAGCAAAGGCAAGAAAGGCGTTTTCATGTGGCTCAAATAAGGTGGCGGGATAAGACTTTTCTGGTAGAACCCAGAACCCAGAACCCAGAACCCAGAACCCAAGAGCCAGAGCCCAAATGCTTCAGCGTCCGTGGACTTCCGCGAGGGACATGAGGCGCAGGAGTGCGAGTTCGGCATAGGCGCGGTTTTCGCCAGTGTTGCCGATGGGCACGCGGTTGAGCGGCTTGAGGGTGCGCTTTTCATGGAGGACGAGATAGCGCCTGCCGGTGAGGTCTGTGCGGTTAAGGACCAGGCCGAAATCGTCCTGGTAGGCGGCGGCGATGGCATTATCGACGATGTCGCGGGTGAGGGTGCGGTCGGAGGAATAGTTAAGTACGGCGTTTTGAGCGTCGGTGATGGCGGAGGACTGGAAGCCGACGTTTAATTGCGCGAGGGAATCCTGGACTTGCCGATTGAGTTCGGCGTCAGTGAGGTGGGAGAGATCATGTTCGATCAGAGGTGACATGTATTGCGTGTTGCTGGAAGCGGTCAATTTGTGAGTGGATCCGAGAAGCGGTTTTTAGACATGTACATAGGGGCACGAAGTGTTGACATGCTTGGCCAACGTCATTTGCGGTGGATTTTTTGTCTACCGGTGGCGTTGAAAAGCCGCGTAATTATACGTGTTTATTTTGTGTTTTCCAGCAAAAGATGCGTAAAAAGGGAGGGGTGCGGCAATCGGGGGCATTAGACTGCTAATTGGCTTCGTCGGCGGGTTTCACTTCGGAATCGGCGAGGGCCGGTGCATCTGCTGACTGTGTCATGTCGATGGGTTCGTCGAAAGTGCGGTTATCGAGGAAGTAGATGACGATGAGCTCGCTGACTGCACGGGCAAGGTTGCCGTCTTTGACGACGGCCCATGTCCTGGAACCGGGAGTGGCTTTGAGAGGGGTGTTTTTGTCCAGGAGAAGGAAGGCGACCGACTCCATTTTTCCGCGGTAGTTGGAGCGGGAGGTGATGACGGGCCAGTCGCTGCGGGCTTTTAAACGACCGTCTTTGACGAGGGTTTTGAGGGCGAATTCGGCTGCGGCGATGTCGGTGGTGTAGTGGGGGACTTTGGAGCCGTCCTCGGTGTGGAGGAAGCCGCCGGAAGCGGGGTCAACCATGATTTTGCGTCCATCGACAATGCCATCGACAATACGGTCGAGGGCACGGTCCTGTAGATCGCTAAGTTTCTTTTGCGGCATCGTTCAGACGTCCAAAAAGTTGACGCGGCATTGTAGGAAGTGAGGTTGCGAGATGCAAATGCGCAAAAAAATATGCGTTTGTATGAATTATTTTTGTTAGTAAATTGTTTGGTGTTCCACGTGGAACGCTTGCGGTGCGTTGGTCGCTTGCTTATGGCTTGATATCGACCTGTATTTCCTGCGGGGCGGCGTTGTCCTGCTCGATGAGTTTGAGCTCCTGGGCGATGAGGCGGGGGAAGATGGGGTGGGATTTGAAATTGTCGGTGGCGAGGATGGCTTCGAAGTGAGTTTTGGCGTCTTTGAATTTTTCGAGACGGCGGAGGAGTTCGCCTTTGAGGAACTGGGCGGACATGAGGGCATTTTTGGCTTTGGCCTGTTCTTCCTTGGAGGCGTCTTTGTTTTCAGCGGGAGGAGCCGCGAGGAACTTCTCGTAATAGGCGAGGCTTTTGGCCAGGAGCTGGCGGTTTAATTTGGCATCTTCTTCGACTTGCCAGGAGGCTTCGAGCCAGATGAAGGCGAGGACGTTGGCGGGTTTTTTGAGGGCTTCGAAGATGAGGGCCATGCGGTGGTAGGTCTGTTTGCCTTTTGGGATGGCTTTGTAGGCGTCGGTGGCCATGACGTCTTTGATGGTGGTGAGTTCTTCTGGGGTGAAGGATTTGGCTTCTTTGAAGATGACTAAGCCGCAGGTGGGGCAGAGGGGCATTTGCCAGGGTGAGGAGATGGGGCCGGTGCGGCGCAGGTCGAGGCGCTGCCCGAAGCTGGTGCCGGAACCGGGGACGATGGCGTCAAAGGGTTTTTGGCAGATGGGGCAGTCGGTCTGGACCTCCTGCATGGTCATGGCGTGAGCGGGGAGGTTGAAGAAGAGGATGGCGAGGATGAGGAGGAGGGCATGCAGGAAGATGGGTGGCATGGGGTGTTTCCCGAAAGGCGTGGGGGAGGAGTACAGGGGACAAGGTACTGCGGGCAAGGTGCAGGGGGCAAGGCAAAGTTTCAAGCCAGACGGGAGCGCATGCGCTCGGCGGCGAGGCGGCCGGAGAGGAGGGCGCCCTGGATGGAGGCGGTCTCGCGGTGGTCCCCTGCGACGATGATGCCGCTGGGGAGTTCCAGGAGGCGTTTGCCTTCGGGCTGGGGCTGGCCGGGGGGCTGTGCGGGTGTGGCGTGAGGGATGCGATAGGTTCGCAGGTGCTGCCATTGGGCGCAGTCCTGGTTGAAGATGTCGTGGAGTTCGTGGCGGACTCGGGCTTGGAGCGCGTCGTCGTCGAGGGATTGGGTGTTGACAACGCTGACACTGACGAGGTGTTTACCGGTGGGGGCGTAGCTTGGGGCGACGGAGGAGATGAGCGAGAGGTTGGTGATGATGCCTTCGCCTGAGCCGTTTAGAACGAGGACTTTGGAGGGGAGAGTGTGTGTGGGTGCATCGAAATAGAGGCAGGCGACGGAGCGGCTGATGGGGGCAGGGACCTGGCTGTCGGGGCCGGTGAGTTTGACGGCGGCGGGCCCTTCGACGGCGAGGATGATGCCGGAGGTTTGGAGGGTGCGGCCGCCGTGGAGGAAGACGGTGTTTTGTGCGACGGATTCGACGGGGGTGTTGAGCTGGATGGAGGATTTGGGGAGGTCGGCGGCGAGTTGGCGGGGGATGGCGCCCATGCCTTCATCGGGGAGTGAGGCGTCGCCCTGGGCGAACATTTTGAAGACGAACATGAAGAAGCGGGCGGAGGTGGCGAGTTCTTTTTCGAAGAAGATGCCGTGGAACCAGGGGCGGAAGAAGCCTTCGATCATCTGGACGGAAAAGCCGTGTGAGATGAGGAATTGGTAGGTGGTCTGGTCTGGTTTTTCGAAGATGGCTTGGGTGGAGAGGTTTGTGAGATCTTTGCGGAGCTGTCCGATGAGGAGTTTGTCTTCGAGTGTGCCGATGCCGGAGAAGGCGTTCTGAAGAGCGGCGATGGGGTTTCGCCAGGGGTCATACATGCGTTTGAGGTTTCCGCTGTTGCCCTGGATTTGCGCGCCGTGGTCGAAGGAGTGGAGGTTGAGTTTCTGGTAGTTGAGTTGCTTCTGGGCTTCGGGGTAGCCGGTCTGGAGGACCTGGAAACCGCGGTCGAGGAGGAAGCCCTGGACCTTGTCGGTGCGGATGCGCCCGCCGATGTCGTCAGAGGCTTCGAGAATGAGGGTTTTGATGCCCAGTTCATGGAGGCGTTTTGCGGAGGCCAGACCCGTGAGGCCGGCGCCGATGATGATGACTGGTGCTTGGCTGGCCAAAGGATTGTTTCCTGTGCTGGTAGGAGTGAGATGATAGGGGATTTTGAGGTTGTCGACAGGGGCAAAAAAGGGGTGTGGGGCTTGCCTTTGGTGGAGGGTTGATTAGGCTTGTATTTCTGTGGCTCTACCTGTACTGGCGAGAGCCTGAAACAACCTAGGGTGAACACCCTGAAAGGATTTGTGCCATGAGCACCACTGCGTCTGTGGGTTTGAAGCGTTATGTTGTGGTTGGGGTCGGGGGGCGTTCGGGGATGTTTACGGCTCCGCTGGCTTCGCGGTTCAAGGATGAGGCAAAGCTGGTTGCGATCTGCGACAACAACCAGGGCCGCATGGAATTTGCGCGTGACCGGTTGAAGGCGGAGTTCGGGTTTGATGTTCCGCATCTGTATCTGGCGGAAGATTTCGACAAGATGCTGGCGGAACAGAAGCCCGACTGCGTGGTGGTTTGCACGCCGGACTATCTGCATCATGATTTTGCGGTGCGGGCGATGAAGGCCGGTTGTGATGTGATCACCGAGAAGCCGATGACGATCGATGCGGAAAAGGCTTCGGAGATTTTCAAGGCGGTGAAGGAGACGGGCAAGCAGGTGCGCGTGACTTTCAACGCACGCTATCAGAACGGCCCGACGATGATCAAACGGATGATCAAGGAAGGCGTGATCGGCAATGTAATGGCGGTGAACATGGACTACTGGCTGGACACAAGCCACGGTGCGGACTACTTCCGCCGGTGGCACCGTGAGAAGACCAAGAGCGGCGGGCTGATGCTGCACAAGTCGACCCACCATTTCGACCTGATCAACTGGTGGATCGACAGCATTCCGGAAACGGTTTACGGGATGGGCAAGCTCTCGTTTTACGGACGCGAAAACGCGGAGAAGCGCGGCGTGAAGGTGAACTATGACCGGTACACCGGGAACGACACCACGGGAGATCCTTTTGCGTACAAGCTGGATGCCAGCGAGAACGTCAAAAAGATGTACCTGGATCAGGAGAAGTACGACGGTTACAAGCGGGATCAGAATGTGTTCGGGGACGGGATCACGTCCGAGGACAACATGGCCGTGATGGTGCGTTACCGCAACGGCGTGCAGATGATTTACTCGCTGGTGTGCTTTTTGCCGCGCGAGGGATATCGCGTGACTTTCCGTGGGGACAAGGGTGAACTGGAATATCTCCACGGCGTAGAGCTCCAGCCCGAGGGTCCGGACGGGAAGGCCAAGAAGATCACGCTGGACCGGATCTATGTGCGTCCGATGTTCAAGGATCCCTATGTGATCGATGTGCCGAAGATGGACGGCGGGCACGGCGGTGCTGACCCGCTGCTGCAGGAACAGCTTTTTGCGGCCAATCCGCCTGCGGACCCTGATAAGCGCGAGGCCGGGCACGGGCAAGGCGCGGCATCCCTGATCCTGGGGGCTGCGGCGAACCTTTCGTTTGCCTCGGGCCAGCCAGTGAGCGTGAGCAAGATTTTGCCGGAGCTTGGCAACGCGGTGAAGCTGAGCGAATTGCCTTGAGAGAAAGTCCAGGGTCCTGAGTCTAGGGTTCCGAGTCCCGAGTCTCGAGTCCAGGGTCTTAAAGAATTAGGAAAGAAGCCCGGAATAAATTCCGGGCTTCTTTCGTTAATGGAGACGAGAGAGGGGGTGTCGCCGGAAATGCTCAGCGGTTGGTGAGGCTGCGTGCTTTGATCTGCTCGGCGCAGAGGCGTCGGATGGCACCGAGGTTTTTATAGAGGTCGGTACTGAACTCGGGGAAGAGGTAGGTGGTGATCATCTGGGCGTTGTCGTCCGCCTTGATGAACTGCCCGGCCTTCATTTTTTCGTAGGCTGATTGGTAATACTCGTCGATTTTGTCGGCCAGGCGAGTTTGGACGGTGTCGAAACGGAGGCGGTCCTGAGCGACTTCGAATTCCTTGGCGTCGAAGTTGGCCAGGGCGAGTTTGTAGGAGAGATAGGTTTCGTACAACGCCTTGGGGGGGAGGTTGTCGAGGCGCTCGAAGTTGGTGTTGGCTTTTTTGAGCTCGATCTGCGCGGTGCGCAGATCCGGGGTGGTGCTGAGCTTCAGGGGCTGACGGATGGTCTTGATGATTTCTTCTTTGGATATCTGAGGCGGATAGATGAGTGTGGATGCCTTGGTGTTTGAGGGGCCAAGGGTCATGAAGAAGACGATCAAGGCCAGGAGGCCGCCGGCATATATGCCGGCAAACAGCAGGAGGCGGCGCTGCTTGGCTTTGGCGGTGTCGCGGGCGATGGCTTCCGGGTCTTTGGATTTTGGGCGGCTGTCGCTTTTGCCGGACTGGCTTTGGGTGCCGGTTTCGACTTCATCATCGGAGGCGGCGGCTCTGACGATTTCGAATACGGTGGTTCCGCCGATGGAGACTTTGTCTTTGTCTTTGATGGGGAGGGGCTTGGAGGTGACTTCCCTGCCGTTGACGACGGTGCCGTTGGGACTGTGGTTGATGAGGATCCAGCGGCCATCGACGAGTTTGAGTTCGCCGTGCTTACGGGAGGCGGTTTTCTCGGTGATGATGATCTGCGCGGCGACATCGCGTCCGAAGATGATGGCATCCTGGGTGAATGTCTCGCGTTTGACCTGGCCGGGGCCGTTGTGAATATCGATTTGGAGCAAAGACGCCATGGACCTGCCTTTATGGTCAAAAGCAGCACTGCGGAGAATGAAGGCTGCTTTTTTGGCTTGAGGGATTTCCGGCGTGACTAAATACCGGTGAGTGGATCATTGGACATCATATCAGTGGGCGGGTTCCATAGGGGAGGGGTTATGGGTACAGAGTTTTGAGTACAGAGTTGAAGAGGAAGAAACGTGGAGCGGATTGAGTAGCGTGCTTTTAGGGCTTGGAGAAATAGAAAGGACGCCCTTGCGGGCGTCCTTTGGAAGGCTGGCGTGCTTGCCGATTTGACCCGGCCTCCCCCGGAAGCCGGAATCGGGAACCCGGAAATTAAATCAGATCTGCTGGCCGGGGAACTTGGTGCCCTGGCGGATGAGGGCGATGACGCGAATGACTTCGCGTACGGATTCGGGGGTGATGGCCATGGGTTTGTTGTCGCGGAGGACGCCGTAGACGTTGTCGTAGAAGTTGCCGACGTTGGGTCCGACGGCGGGTTCGGTCTTTTCCTGCCAGGGGAGCTTGTCGTCGTTGCCGTACTTGCGGTCGGTGGCGGGGCCTTCGTGGACGGTGAGGGCGGGGGCGGCCTTGGGGTCAAACCACTTGATGGTGGCGTCTTTGCCGTTGCTGGTGTAGGTGCCGTTGGTGCCGGCGATGATCCAGGCGGGGAGGGGGGTGGCGACGGCCTGTGAGCTGGTGACTTCCATATCGAAGGTGGCGCCGTTCTCGCAACGCATGAAGGCTTTGACATGGTCTTCGACGTCGCCGGCGCTGGCGATCTGGCGCAGGTCGCCCATGACCTGGAGGACGGGTGAGCCCAGGAGCTGGAGGGCCTGGTCGATGTTGTGGGGGCAGGTGTTGTTGAGGACGCCGCCGCCATTTTTGTTGAGGGTTTGCCAGTCGTTGCGGCGTGAGAAGCCGGAGAGGTAGTTGCGGATGTGGTAGACCTTGCCGATGAGGCCGGATTCGACGACGGCCTTCATGTGGTTGAAGCTTGGGAAAAAGCGGTAGTTCTGGTGGACAAAAAGCTTCTTGCCGGCGTTGTTGGCGGCCTGGATCATGGAGTCGGCTTCTGTGATGCTCATGGCCATGGGCTTTTCGACGACGGCGTGCTTGCCGGCGGCGACGGCCTTTTTAACGTCAGGCCCGTGGCAAATGCTGGGGGTGGCGATGATGACGACCTCCACATCGGCCTGCTTGAGCATTTCGTCCATGGAGGTGTAGGCCTTGCAGCCGAACTCGGTGATGGCCTGGTTGCGGCGTTCCTCAACGGGATCGACGACGGCGACGATTTTGGCGTCGGCGCGGGGGCGGAGCTGTTCGACATGGATGTTCCAACCTGCGCGGCCAAGGCCAACAACGGCGTAGCGGACGGGATTCGTGGACATGGGGCTTTGTTCCTTTGATTTTGAAAGCCGATGGTAAAACGTCAAAGTGGAATAAATAGGGGCGAACTAGTGTACTTATTTCTGTTTAGACATGACAAACTGGGATGGGTGAATGGTGGAGATATCACATTTTGGGGGTCGATTTCTCAGGATTGGATCGCTTAAAAGCCATGAGGCAGGGGCCGCCGAGGAGAAGGTAAATAAGGACTTCGCAGGCGCGGTCGATGAGGGCGGCGGCCAAGCCCAGAGGCCCGGAAGCGATGCTGAGCCATGCGCCCGAAAGGCCCATGGCCCATTCACGCACACCCAGGCCGGAGGGCATGCCCGACGCCAGGCCGACGAGGACGGCGACTGCGCCGATGAAGACGGCCTGGGCCGGCGTAATGTCGGCGCCGACGGCTTTAAAGGAGAGCCAGACGCGGGCACCCTGGGTGAGAAACTCGCAGAGTCGGAGGGTGAGCCACAGCGAAGGATGGCCAGCGGAGGCATCAGGAGCGAAGCGGGCCCAGATTCTGCGGGTGAGGACGGACGCGATGGTTAGGGCCGCCAAGGCTGGCACCCAGCCCCAGGGGAGCGCGATAGCCAGGACGAGGGCGAGGCAGACAAAGGCGCTCATAAGGAGCATGCCCACGGCGGTTTTAGCGGAGGCAGTGAGGGGGACGTCGTGCACGGATTTGAGATAACCGGCGCGGAAAAGGATACCGACGGGGACGAAGTAGCCGGCATAATTCAGCAGGCTGGAGGCCAGGAGAAGGCGGGCCATGAGGGGGTAAGTGATGGGTGGCTGAGGGGTGAAGGTGCGGGTGATCCAGAGCACTAAAAGGGCGCTTAGGGCGAAGTTCAGGAGGATGATGGCCAAGAGTGCGGCCAGGAGAGAGCCACTCTGGCGAGACATGACGGACCAATCGACGCCGACGGCGGCGCGCCAGATGGCCAGGCCAAAGAGCGCCAGACTGACGATTTTCAAGGCAGGGGCGATCCTGCGCATGAAAGCGCGCCAGGGTGGGGATGGGGAGAGAGATTCAGAGTTCACGGTGCGTAGTTTACGCTTGAGGGGGTAGAGTTGATGGTCTTTACGCTATGGCTGTAACGCCGCAAAGATGGGGCGTGCGCCGAATGAGTGGATTTTGTGAGTAAAATTCTCTTGATTGATTTACTTAAATGAGATATTAAAGTGAATTACGGGCGTTTTTTCATTTCAAACTGATTCGAGGTTTTTATGCGTGTGACATGCATGGTTTCTCGTGCGTTTACGTTGGTGGAGCTATTGGTGGTTATCGCGATCGTTGGTGTATTGCTGAGTTTTCTTGTGCCGGTTCTAGGCAGGGCGCGAATGGAGGCGGCGCGTATTTTGTGTCAATCCAACCTTCGGCAGGTCGGAATGGGCAATGAGATCTATCAGATGGATCATAACCGCTGGATTTTAGCGATATATGACAACAGCTTTATGGCACCTTCGGTGACGCTGAACGGACTTGCTGCGCCTTATCCGAAGTATTGGGGCGACATCTGGCCGGAAGCAATCCGGTGGTGTCCGAATGTGAGGCAGGACCCGGAGGTGCTGAATCCCAGTGCCATGACATGGCTTCCGAGGTTGGATTACAACCAATATCACGCCTACGGATACTTTATGCCGATGCTTGAGACGAACATCAGCCGAAGGATGTTTGGGAGGACGTCATACAGATACAGCTCAAACCAGTTTTATCCGGATTACATTCGCTTGACGGAGGGACGGCCCGCCTCGGTGACGCGAGCGGACCTTAAGAGCGGGGATGATGAGATTTATGGGGGTAAGAAATATGATCCAATCGACACGGTTCCGATGGCGTCAGACATGATTTTTTCCATTTCGAGCGGGAAACGGAACGTCACTGCGCATCCAACACAGAGTGGACCGGTGAAAACCACGCAGTTTCGAGAGCCGATGGGAGCTAATTCGCTGTGGCGCGACGGCACAGTGACATGGGGCAAATGGCTGGGAACGGGTGCGGATGTGCGCAGCATCCAGACGGGTGCGGGCGGGGGGGAAGAGTGGGCGTCACTGGCGGGCTCTTATTTCTATCGAGCCAGGCCAAGCAAGCTCATATTCTGAGGTGGGCAGAGTATTCTGGGGGAGGCGAGTTTGCCGGGGACCGCCTATTATGTGCGGAGTCCCTGCTCCATTTTGGGGCTTCTGTACTCAGTGGCGAAAGATGCGCCATCTAAGTGGTTGTAGCGTTATAACGCTGTTCAGGAGATATTCCCATGTTGGTACGTGATACGGAATCGGTGCCGAGCCAGACGATGACGATGCCTGGCGCGGTGGGTGTGACGATGAAGCTGCTGGTGGGGCGCGCCGATGGAGCGCCGACATTTGCAATGCGGCAGTTCACGGTGGAGCCGACGGGACATACACCGCTGCACCAGCATAATTACGAGCATGAGGTGCTGATAGTGGAGGGCGCTGGGGTGCTGCATACGAGCGCGGATGGGTCGGGTGACAAGGCGATTAAGGCGGGGGATGCGCTTTTGATACCGGCGAATCAATTGCACCAGTTTCATAATGTTTCGGGTGCGCCGCTGAAGTTCGTATGTCTGGTACCGGTGAAGTTTGATTGCGGCGGCGGGGAATGCAAGCCAACGCCGGGGAGCTGATCCCAAGCGCGCGGACGCGTTGGGATCAGAGTCTCGGGTCCTGTGTCGTGCGTCCTGGATCAAGAGTTTCAGAGTTACAGAGTCAAGGGTTAGAGGTTTAGATTGTGGATTCGGCAGGGATTGGGTTGGCTTGGTGGAAAACCTCTTCACGGCGTTGCGGGCTTTGATATGATCCGAAGCGTGGAGAAGCGGCGGGTGCGGGTTTGCAAGCAACTTGCAAAGAACTCAGCACCGGCAAGACCCCGATGTCGAACGCTCCCGGTCGTTCTGTGCGGTTGTGGTGGGTGAAGCACTCCCACCGGGCATCCAATCCAAAAGGGCGGAACCATGGCAGATACCTCCGAGAACACGAAATCGGTCGGCGAGAAGCTTGTGTACGCGGCGATCCCGATCTTCCTTGCCGCGGCGATCATCTGCGGGATGGGGGTGCTGGTGGTCATGCGTGCCAAGAGCGACAGCAGCCTGCTGGGCGGGCTGTTCACCACATGCATCGGCGCGACTTTCGCGTTTGGCGCGGTGCTGGTGGGCGTGCGCGGTGCGATGCAGGTGGCCATCGGGCAGGCGACGCCTCCCGCGGCTGCGGCGGGCGGGGCGGGGGACCTGTCTGAAGCCGTGCCGCTTTTGCGCTCGATCAGTGATCGTTTGATGGTGTCTGACGCCGCCAAGCGTATTGCTTACCGTGAAAAAGACCTTGAAGCCCTGCGTAAAGCAATCAGCGACGACATCAACCTCGGCAAGTTCGACGCGGCGCTGGCGCTGGTTCAGGAAATGGAAAAGACGTACGGCTATAAGGCCGAAGCCGAGCATTTCCGCGAAGAGATCATCGATGCGCGCGAAGCCGTGGTGGAGCGCGAAGTGCAGAAGGGCATGGAAGAGATCGACCGGGCGATCACCGAGGCCGACTGGGACAAGATCTCCACGCTGGCCAATCGGCTTCGCCGCACGTTTCCCGAGCATACCCGCTGCAAGCATTTGCCCAGCTACATCAAGGAACGCAAAGAGCAGCACAAGACGCACCTGGAGAAGGAATTCCTCCAGGCGGCCGAGCGGGACGATGTGGCGCGCGCAGAACAACTGCTCAAGGAACTGGATAAGTACCTGACACCGGAAGAAGCGGAACCCTTCCGCGAGACGGCGCGTGCGGTGTTCGGCAAGAAGCGCAAGAACCTGGGCGTGCAGTTCAAGCTAGCGCTGGATGACAAGGATTGGGCACAGGCGATCGCCGTGGGCGAGGAGATCATCAAGGAGTTCCCGAATTCCAAGATGGCCGAGGAGTTCAAGGGCGTGCGGGATGCGCTGCATGAACGCCTGAAGACGCAGAAGGCGCAGGCTTGAGAAGTCAGATGTAAGAAGTAAAAAGTTTGAAGTTTAAGAAATGCAGATCATTGGACGCCGGTCGGCTTTGAGCCGACCGGCGTTTTTATTAGGGATGGTGGAAGGTTAAAATTCTGGCATGCGAGCGCTGAATGAACATTTGCGGGTGCAGATCAATGCGATCAAGAAGAAGCTGAGGCATCGGCGAGTGGCGATCGTTCCACCATCGTCCAAAGTCGAGATGGAGTTCGTGTTAACGTTCGAGAGGGAGCTTGAGACGCCGATCTTGGCGGCTTATCTGCCCGTGATCTTGGAGATGCTGGGGCGTGAAACCGTGGGAATGGAGGTGATTTATCAGAATCTGGTGGCCAGTTTCCTTTTCCGGTTCGATGAATATCGGGAACTCGGCATGGAAAAAGAAGTGGAAGATGCCATCCTGATTTTATTTTTCGACAGCGTGACTTCCATGGAGGTAGTGCGTTCATTCAGGAAAGAATCGGATGTTCCAATCTGGTACGGGATTCTGAATGATGATCGGGTGCATGACTTGATGACATGGGTGTGGCATGGGTTATATCGCCAAGATCCGGATACGCGAGCGCATGCAGAAGCGCTTTGGGCCAAGGTCCTGAGCGGATGGCTGGAACATGCCCGGATGGGTTATGCGGCGCGGTTGCACCTGGTGCAGATGCTGGTGAAGGAAATTTATGGAAAAGGGCGCAGAATGGCGCGATTGCTGGGTGTGAAGGCCCTGATTGATGACCGCGATCAGTTAAGAGAGTGGGTTACGCGGCTGTATTTAGAAGCGCAAGACGCAGATGTGAAGCGGTATCTGGAGCGAGTGGAAGTATAACCAAGTGCGGGCGTAAGGCAGATACACCGCAACCGAAGACGGCTGCAGTGTGCCACCCATTTTCACCTGACGGTGCAGAGCGTGACGGTCTGGGGGATGCCGCCGATGAGGGCCGCGATGAGGCCGGTCCAACCGGTCTGGTGGGAGGCGCCCATGCCGCGGCCATTGTCGCCATGGAAGTATTCGTGGAAGAGGAGGTGGTCTTTGAAGTTGGGGTCGTACTGGTGGCGTTCGGAAGTGCCATGGATGGGGCGGCGGCCGTCGGCGTCCTTGAGGAAGAGCTTGATCATGCGGCGGGAGAGTTCGTCGGCGGCTTCGACAAGGGTGAGGTAGCGGCCGGAGCCGGTGGGGCATTCGATTTTGAAATCGTCGCCGTAGTAGTAGTGGAATTTGTGAAGGGCTTCGATGAGGAGGTAATTGACGGGGAACCAGATGGGGCCGCGCCAGTTGGAATTGCCGCCGAAGAGCTCGGAGTCGGACTCGCCGGGGGTGTAGTGGACTTCGTGGCGTTTTTCCTGGCACTCAAAGACGTAAGGGTGGGTTTTGTGATAGCGGGAGAGGGCGCGTATGCCGTAGGGGGAGAGGAATTCGGTTTCGTCGAGGGCGCGGCGCAGGAGGCACTTCATGCGGTGGCCGCGCAGGAGGGAGAGGAGGCGGGTTTCGCCGACGCCGTTTTCATACCAGCGGGAGACGAGACTGGCGCTTTTGGGGTAGGTCTTGGAAAACCATTCGAGGCGCTCGGCGAATTCGGGGACTTTGCGCATGAGTTCGGGGTCGAGGACTTCGACGGCAAAAAGCGGCGCGAGGCCGACCATGGAGCGGAGCTTCATGGGCATGGTTTCGCCGTCGGGGAGGGAGAGGACGTCATAGAAGAAGCCGTCGGTTTCATCCCAGAGGTTGATGCCGCGGCCGCCGATGTTGGTCATGGCGCCGGCGATGAGAAGGAAGTGCTGGAAGAACTTGGTGACCATCTCCTGGTAGGCGGGCATGTAGGCGGCGAGTTCAAGGGCGATGCGCATCATATTGAGGCAGAACATGGCGACCCAGGAGGTGCCGTCGGCCTGGTGGATGTGGCCGCCCATGGGGAGGGGGGCGCTGCGGTCGAAGACGCCGATGTTGTCCAAGCCCAGGAAGCCGCCCTGGAAGACGTTATGGCCTTCAGGGTCTTTGCGGTTGACCCACCAGGTGAAGTTCAGGAGGAGTTTGTGGAAGCAGCGCTGGAGGAAGTCCAGGTCGCGCCGGCCGGTGAGGGCACGGTCAATCTGATAAACGCGCCAGCAGGCCCAGGCGTGAACGGGAGGATTGACGTCGGAGAAGTTCCATTCGTAAGCGGGGAGCTGGCCGTTGGGGTGGATGTACCAGACGCGCATCAGGGTGTGGAGCTGCTGCTTGGCCATGTTGGGATCGATGCCGGCAAGGGCGACGGCATGGAAGGCCAGATCCCATGCGGCAAACCAGGGATACTCCCACTTATCGGGCATGGAGATGATGTCCCCGCAATTCATGTGCGTCCACTCTTTGTTGCGGCCTTCGGAGCGGCCCGGCGGGGGCGGGGGCTGATCAGGATCACCGCTGAGCCAGCGGTTGACGTCCATGGAATAGAACTGGCGAGACCAGAGCATGCCGGCCCAGGCCTGGCGCTGGATAAGCCTTTCCTCGTCACTGGTGCCACTGAAGGCCAGGCCGTTGTAGAAGGCGTCGGCCTCTTTGATGCGCTTGGTGAAGACAGCGGCGGACTGGGCGGGATCAACGGGTTCCGGGTCGCCTTTTTTCAACTGCAGATAGACCACACGCTCTTCCAGAGGCGCGAGCATGAAGCGGTAATGCGCGCCCGCCTTGGTGCCCTGATGGCTGGGGTTCACGGCATGGACGAGGTTATTGACGACGCGATCGTGAAAAGCATCTTTGAAGAATCCCTGCTCAGGCGGTGTGCCGTAGACGCGGTGGGCGTTGGTCAGGTTTTCAGTAAACAGCCACTCGGGACTGTCCTGCGCTGTGAGGGACATTTCAGGGTAGGAGTCGAGGTTTACATCGGTGCGGATGGACTGGCCATCCAGCCAGAGGCGGGACTTGGCGGAGGTTTTGTCCCATGACCAGGTGTTGCGGAACCAGAGGGTGGGAATGAGATGAATGGGGGCGGGCTGGGATGAGCGGTTGGTGAGCGTGATGCGGATGTGAATGTCGCTGGGGTCGGCCTTGGCGTACTCAACTAAAACATCAAAGTAACGGTTGTCATCAAATGCGCCGGTTTCGGTGATTTCAAATTCGCGGTCAATACGGGTGCGGGTTTTGTTTTCGTTGACGAGTTGGGCGTAAGGGAAGGGGGTTTGGGGGTATTTGTAGAGGAACTTGAGGTAGCTGGAGGTGGGGGTGGCGTCGAGGTAGAAGTATTCTTCTTTGACGTCTTCGCCGTGGTTGCCTTCAATGCCGGTGAGACCAAAAAGGCGTTCCTTGAGGATGGGGTCTTTTTCATTCCAGAGCGCGATGGCGAAGCAGAGGAGCTGCTGGTCATCGCTGATGCCGCCGAGGCCGTCTTCGCCCCAGCGGTAGGCGCGTGAGCGGGCGTGGTCATGGGGGAAGTAGGTCCAGGCGCTGCCGTCGGGAGAGTAATCCTCGCGGACGGTGGACCATTGGCGCTCGGAGAGGTAGGGGCCGTAGCGGCCCCAGGGTTCCAGGTTGGAATGGCCGGCGCGGATGCGGTTGGTTTCTGCTGCGGGGTTGCCTGGAGGGGAGGTGGAATCCATGTAGAGGAGTGTAACGCGCCGGGACGGCGCGAGAGAGCTGATGAGAGAAAGTAGAGCGGATGAATCAGACACCGAGGTAGCGGACGAGGAGCCAATAGACAGTGAGGGCAGAGAGCCCGGCGAGGATTGGGGGGATGGTGAGGCCGAGAATGGTGGCGATGCGGATCTTGGCATCCATGTTGTCAGGCAGGGTGACCTGGGCTTCGTGGATGAGTTTTTCGCGAACTTTGTGAAGATCGACGCCGCCGTGGGCAGAGTCGTCGCGGCGGAGCTCGGCAAGGGTGAGCTTGGCGATGGCTTTGAGGAGGAGGGTTTGGGTGGCGCGAAGGAGCCACGCGCGGATGCCGCGTTTTTCACGGGGTTGGGCCAGGAGGGCGTCGACGCGGGATTTAAGGGCGTCTTCACACTGGCGCAGGGGGATGCGTTCACCGGCTTTGGTGACGAGGTGGCCGCGTTCGCCGTGGGTGAGGGAGGCGTCGGGGACGAGGCCCTGGAAGATGAAGTTGATGGCGAGGGAAGCGAGGCCGGTGGTGCGAAGGGCGTGGGCGCAGGTGACGCTGACGGCGCGTTTAAAGCCGAAGACGGCGGCGGCGAGGATCATGGCGATGAAGGCGACAATGCCGAGGATGGAAGCCACGACAGGGTCTGACCAGGCACCGGCGACAATGGCGAGGGTGACGGCGAGGCCGACGAGGGCATTGACGGCGAAGACAACAAAAAAGCTCAAGACGCCGATGGCGGCGGACTTGAGCATGGAGAGTGTGAGATCACCCCACCCGGTGGAAGATTGTTCCATGGTAAGAGTTTAGCGCAGTGAGGGGGCACACAGGATCAGGCGTGGATTTTGACCTTGACCATGCGGATGCCGGAGTAGTGTTTGGCGTTCCAGTGTTCAATGTAGCCCTGGACGTCGTATACGACGAGGACTTCATCGGGGCCATTGGGGAGGACGCCGAGGTAGTCGCCCGAGTCCCAGTAGCGTACGCCCAACTGCGTGGGGCCGCGGAGTTGGAGGTCTTTGGGGACGCCCATGAGGGTTTGGGTGTCGAGTTCCCATGCATGAAGGTCCAGGCGGGCTTGCCATGCTGTGCCAGTGCCAGTGGGGTCGACCATGATGTTTTTGCCATGGCGGCCGTAGACCAGGACGAGCGTGCCATTTTCAAGCTGTGTGAGAACAGGCCAGACCATGCCAGGCTTATAGCCGGGCTCATCGATGACGGGGACGTGGGCAATGGGGGTCCAGGTTTTGCCCAGGTCATTGGACCATGTATGGACCAGGTGAAGACCGGTGCGGACGACGCTGTAGAGGCGGCCGTCTTTTAACACGGTGACGGTGGATTCATTGCAGCCTTCGGGAGAGTCGGGGGCTTGGCCAACCAGTCCCTGCTCGTGCCAGGTGTGCCCCTGGTCACTGGAGATGTAGCCCCATGTGGCCATTTTGGCGTCGGTGGTGAAGGAGGGCCACCAGTAGGCCTGGCAGTAGAGGCGGCCATCGGGGAGGGTGATGAGGGTGGTGGGATCGGGGCCGTTGAGTTTGATGTCCTCATTGGTCATGTCGTCGCGCTTGAAGAGGCCGTTCCAGATTTCCCACCATGGGAAGGTGGGGTATGCACTGACGGACTGGAAGGTTTTAAGAGGGATGGCGCGACAGCCGGGTGCGTGGAAGACGGCGTGGCCTTTTTTGACCGGAGCGCTGGGGAGTATGGGGTTGGACCAGGCGGCGTGGCGGTGGCTTGTGGTGGGGTTTTTGGGATCGCAGATGCCGTAAGTGTCCATCTCGACCATGGAGCCGTCATTGAAGAAGCCGGTGACGGCGTGGCGTGGGATGTTATCGGTGGGACAGGCCCAGTTGATGCCGTTGTCGGCGGACTGGAGGCGCATGTTGGGTGTGAAGTGTGTGTCGTGTCCGTAGGCGGTGTGGAGAAGGAGGAGGCCTGAGGGGTGGCGGAGGAAGTTTGGGAACCATCGTTCACCATAAGCGGCTTTTTCGATGGTGACAGGTCGGGTGGGGGATAATTTCATAGGGAGTTCCTGGCGAAGGCGTTGGGGTTCTGGAGTTGTCCCCGGGTCCTGAGTTCCGAGTCCTGTGTCAGAACAAAGTTGAAGAGTCGCGATAGCAAAAGCATGCGCGGGTCACCCTCAGCGCAGTCCCTTTCTTAGAGGGAAAAGAAGAGAAGAGTCGATCAGAAGGGGACTTTGGCGGTTTTGTCGAGGAGCCATGGGGCGGTTTTTTGGCACCAGTCGCGCATGATGTCGACATGCTTCTGGGAAGCGCTGCGGTAGGGCTTCTGGCAGGGGAGTTCGACAGGGGCGGGAGGGACGGCGACATTGCGGAAGACGCGGTCGACGGCGGAGTCAAAGAGGCCATCGGGGCCGGTGACCCAGGGGACGGCGACGTCCATGATGAGGGCGTGGAGGATTTTTTGAAGAGGGGCGGCCTGCTCAAATTGCTTGGCTTCGCACATCTGGAAGAGGCGGACGACGGCGTGGGGACAGAGGCCGGTGCCGGAGAAATAGCCGCCGCGGCCGCCGAGTTTGGCGCGCTCGATCATGTCGTGCTCGCCGCCGCCGATGGCCAGGTCGGGAACGAGATCGTGCATGGTTTTGAGGGTGGCCAGATCGCAGCCGCCGTCTTTCATGCCGACAAAGTGGGGGATGGCGCCAGCTAGTTTGGCGATCTGATCGGGCTTGAATTTCTTTTTGGCGCGGCTGGTGTGGTAGAGAATGATCGGCGTAGAAGGGAAGGCGTTTGCGAGGTCGAGCATGAAGCCTTCGGCTTCGTCGTCTTTTAATTCGAGCCAGAAGGGGAGGGCGACCTGGAGGGCGTCGGCGCCGGCTTTGACGGCGTGTTTGCCGCGCTTGATGGCGGATTGGGTGCAGAGGCTGGTGATGCCGATCTGGATGGGAAGGTTGGCTTTGTGGGCTTCCTCGACAGCGATGTCGGTGATGCGTTTATAGGTGTCATCGTCCTGTGTGTAGAACTCGCCGGTGGTGCCGCCGGTGTAGACGCCGGTGACGCCGGTGCCGGCGTACCAGGCGACTTCCTTGCGGAAGCGTGTTTCGTCGAGGGTGGAGTCAGGGTTCCAGGTGGAGATGAGGGCGCACCAGGGGCCGCCGGTGGATTTGCGAGTAAGCATGGGGAGGGTTCTTGGGTAAGGGGTGATTGGTGGGGTTTGTTGGTGCTGTGGGGGTGAGTGGCGTTGTTGGTCGGGTTATCGGGTGGCCGGGTTGCCGGGGGGCTTCGAGTGGCGATTGTTGAGGGAGGCTTGGTCGAAGACCCCCGCAACCCGATGACCCGGTGACCTGGGTGCGTGGGCGCGTGATTACAGCTTGAGCTTAAGCAGCTTCATCGCGTTATCGCGGAGGATGGCGCGTTTTTGGGGGAGGGTGAGGTCGGCATGATCAATGCGGGCGCGCATCATGGACGCGGCGTAGAGAGGGGTGTCAGTGCCGTAGAGGATGCGGTCGACGCCGACTTCCTTGACGGCCCATTCGATGAGGTTGGGGAGGAGGCTGTTGGCGCTGGAGGTGTCGACGTAGACATTGCCGTGCTTGGAGGCCTGAATGGCGCGGACTTGGTGGGTGGGGTCGCCATCGATGGCGTGGCCCAGATGGGCGAGGATGAGCTTGGCCTCGGGAAATTGGTTGATGGCATCGACGAAATGGCCGGGGAGTGTGGTTTTGCAGCCGGAGTGGGCGAGGACGACGGCTTTGTGTTTGGCGGCGAATTCGAAGAGGGCGGGGGCGTAGCGGCGGGTGGAGTATTGGTGCATTTCGCCGTGAATCTTGATGCCGACGCAGTGGGGCTGGGCGAGCATGTCCTTGGCTTGTACGTAGCTTTCGGGTTCCTGCGGATCGATGACGACCCACTGGAGGAAGCCGGGTGTGGTGGGGACGACTTTGGCGGCTTCGTCGTTACCTTTCAAGACTTCGCCCTGGCCGGTGGGAAGAATGGCAGTGAGGGGGGAGACGACGGTCCACTGGGTGTGGGCTTCGTGTGCGCGCCGTGCGACGGTTTTGGCGTCGCCGGTGTAGAACTCGGCTTTGAGAGGATGGCATTCACCTTTGGGGATGCGGTAGATGCCGTAGTGCGCATGGACGTCGATGGCCTGGATTTGTTGCGCGGGTGTTTGATTTTGGAGGAAGGGTTTTGTGAAAGCGAGCGGTTTGGGAGCCGGCATGTGAGCGCCTTTCGGAAGGGTGAAACTAATATATTAGATTGAGGGGCGGATGCAAGGGATAGATGCCATGGGAGAAATGGAAGGCGTATGGTTGGGGAAAAACAAGTGGAAGATTGGCAGAGCAGAGGAGCCGCTTCGCATTGTTGCGTAAGTGGAAAGATTGCGGCTCAGGGTCTTAAAGGCGAGGTGGTGGGCTTCGATCGAGGACTCAACCCACCCTACACTTCATGCGAATTATTTTTTGCGGGATTCGGCGGGGTCGACGCCGGAGAGGATGTGGTGGCGCATGGTTTGGGAGGCTTGGGTGAAGTCGCGGGATTTGATGGCGTTTGCGAGGGTGGCGTGGGAGACGTCGCCCATGGTGGGAATGATGGTGACGGTTTCGGGCCGGTCGATCCATGCGCGGATGCATTCAGCGACGACGCGGTGGTCTTTGAGGGCGCGGACGATCCAGCGGTTGCCGCTGGCGTTGGCGATGGCGACGTGGAAGGAGATTTCAGCTTCGTAGATTTCGCGTGGCGTGGTTTTGCCAGCGAGGTAGCTGTCGATTTTTTTGTCGAGTTCCCTGGCGTGGACGACGAGGGCGTCGAGGGTTTTGTTGTCGGCATTGCGCGAGGCGAGGCCTGCGGCCTCGGCTTCAATGCAGGCGCGCAGGTGCATGATCTGCAGGTAGTCGGTGTGGGACCAGTGGGAAACGTAGGAACCGGAACGGGGGCGGCGCTCGATGACGCCGGCGTAAGCGAGTTGGTCCAAGGCCATTTTGACGGGGGCCATGCCCATGTGGAGCATGCGTGAGAGCATGCCTTCGCCCAGGCGCTGGCCGGGCTTGAGTTCCCCTTGCTTGATGAGGGCGAGGATGCGGTCAACACAGAGGTCGACCTGGCGGGTTTGCGAGACCCCGTCAGGCTTTTTCGTTGTGGCTGCGGGTTTGGCGGGGGGCTTTTTGGATGGCATGGAGATGAATGAAGGTTTTAGAGCCGGAAATTAAGAGGCGAGGAGCAGGATAATAGTTAAAGGAGGCGGCCTATTGAGATTGTGTTCGCACGAGCAAGACACACCGTAGTCCGCGGACGGTCTACAGTGTGCCACCCGGGGATTATTTGGTTTTGCGTTTGCGGGTGAGGGGGTCGTTGGTGATTTCCTTGGCGTCGATGAATCCGCCGCCGTCCTTGAGCATTTTGGTCATGTGGAAGACGTAGTCGGAGAAGTTGCGCTTCTGGCCGCCGTAGTCGACATAGCCGAGGGATTCCATGGCGCGGCCGGCGCCTTCGAGGGTGGTGCTCATGTCATTCAAAGTAGCTTGGTCGTAGAGGTTGAGCGCGCCTTCGAAGCTGGCCTTGTAGAGGTAGGCGAGCATGTCGAAGGCGATGGGGTTTTTGGCCTGGGCTTGTTTGGCGATTTCGCGGGCGACGAGCTTGGCCATTTCGGGATCACCGCATTTGACGAGGTAATAGAGGAGTTCGCCTCGGTACTGGCGGATGATGTAGTTCATGTTGCGGACGCGCGCGTTGAAGGCGATGGCGGCTTGATCGACGACGCGTTTCCACTTGTCTTCGAGGGCCTTGTTGTCTTCGACGCGTTGCTTGTAGGCGGCAGCGCTGGATTCGTAGGCGGCTTTTTGATCGGCGGTCATGTACTTGAGGGATTCGGGGACGGCCAGAACGCGCTGGAAGGGCGGGAAGCCGATGACGACGCGGCCGTCAGGGGGATTACCGACGGCTTTGTGCCAGGCGTCGTAGGCTTCCTGGGGGTCGTAGTACCACTCGCGGCGGCCTTCGACCTTGATGTTTCCGGGAATGCGTTTGATGAGGGCGACGAGGCGCTTGCCCATTTCGGCGCGGTCATCGATGGTGGCCTTATCCAGAGCCCAGAGCAGGTGCCAGCGGATGTAGGTGTCGCGGTATTCGTTGCCGGTGAAATTGGCGGCCATGCGGTCGAGGACGTCGAGGCACATGTCTTCGGTGAAATCTTTGACGAGGGGGTGAGGACGGCTGAATTTAGGGTTGTTTGCGGACGTGGGGAGGGCTTTGAAGTCGTCAAGGGCGAGGGCTTCGAGTTTGAGCTGGTCAACGGCGGTGTTGATGATTTTGGTGCGTTTGGCTTTTTCGGCGGCGAAGTTTGGGCGGTTTTTGCGGGGGTCTTCAAAGGTTTCGATGGGGAGGTTTGATTTGTCGTCGTCGGACTTGGCGACATCGCCAGTTTTGGCAGCGTCGGCGGGTTTGGCTGGGGCAGCGGGAGGGGTGGCTGGGGCGGCTGGAGTTGCCGGTGCAGCGGCTTTGTCTTGCGCCCATGAGATGCCAGCGCCCAGCGAGAGGAGGGTGAGGAGGGCAATGGAGAGTGAATGGAGCATATTGCGGCGCATGGACAGCCTCCGTGGCGACCGGTGAAAACGAAGCCGGGTCAACTGATTATGACTACGTTATCCGAATTAAGGTTCAAGGCAAAATGGATTGATATGTTGGTGGAGGTGGGTGGGCGGCTTAATTGTAGTTATAAATAACTATTGTATAATTATTGAATTTATTTGGGTATTGATTTTGTTTAATGGAACAAAAAGATCTATTAAATGGAATATTTTGTAGTTTGTTTATATTTTTGTTGTGAGGGGTGAAGTCGACGGGGACGGCATGGGCAGGAAGGGGGCGAGCGTGCCCTCAGAGGGGCGCCGGGTGTTCGGGTGGTGTGTGGGTATGGGGAAGATGTCTGGGGCGCGTCTGAGGGCGTTTCAGGGATTTAGGAAACGTGGGCGGGCCGGGGGGTGTCTGGGTGATGCTAAGAGGGGGAGGGCTTACTTATGTTGGTGGTATTGATAAATGGTATGGGGAGCAGGTAGAGAAGTTTGTTGATTGACGGGTCTGGGGGTGGGGTTTAATGTTCGAGGCGTGATTGGGAAGATCAAAGGACTTTCGGGCCGAGCGGTGCGGCCGGGGAGAATTGTGAATGGCAAGCGCATACGGCGGGCGGCGGGCTGTGGTGGGTTTGGCTTTGGTGTTGATGGCCGGGGGGATGGCGTTTGGGGCGGGCGAGCCTGGAAAGGGTGCGGATGCTGAGGTGGAGGTGGCGGAGGGGGTGACGGCGAAAGAGGCGCAGGCGTGGAACGAGAAGTTCAAAGAGTTGATGAGAGAGAAGAAGTTTGATGTGATCGACAGCTATGCGGGGGGAAATGCGTACATGTTCACGGTGCGGATTCCGTCGATGGAGATGTCGGCGGTGGTGATGCGGGATGGGGAGCGTTATCGGATGTTTGTGATTCGAGACGATAAGGTCCGGATGGTTGCTTCGGAGGGAAAAGTGGTGGGGGTGGGTGAGGAAGGTGGCAAGGGCGTGTTGCAGGTGTGCAGGGAGATGGGTGTTTCGGCAGTGGTGGAATACAGTGAAAACGGACTGACCTTAAAGGCGGGGCCGGATGCGAAGGCTGGAAACAAGGGGGTTTTCCGGCTGGGTTTTTCAGACCTGCTGAAGGAGCACGCTTTGAAATACAACCTTTTGTACTTCAAGCAAAAGGGGCAGGTGTTGAATGTGATGAGCAAAGGGCCGCGCAACACGATGGTGGTGAACTACGACCTCGGGATGGACGCGGTGCGGGATTTTTCGATGTTGACGCCGGACGGGAAAGTGGTGCTGGCGGTGGATCAGTTCATGCGGCTGCCGACGGGGACTGTGCGGAGCGGAATGAAGATTCCAGCTGGCGGGAAGACTGCCGATGAGGATGTGATGGTGGTGGAGCGCTCAGGCCCTGGAACTGAGAAGGCGTTGGATGAATCGGTGGGGCGTCTGCGAACCTCGCGGGACAAGACGCTGGAGGAGAAGGCGGGCTATGCGCTTAACGTGCTTTATCTTTTGGAATTGCGCGATCTGGCGACGTTGCGGAGCGTGATTCTGGTTCGCGACCGGATGGCGAATGCGTTGCTGAGCGATGGTTTAAAGCCTGCGGAACTGGATCGGTTATTTCGGGCGGTGGTGAGGCCTTTGCGGATGGTTCGGCTGAATGGGTCAGAGGGGAAATATCTGAACCGGGTTGGGGCAGTGCTTGGTCAGAAGGTGGTGGGTGAGAATGCCGGACTGGTGCTGCAGAGGCAGCTTTTGCTGGCGGATGGATTTTTGAGCAGCGAAGAGGCGGGGATTCCCGCGGAGAGCCTGACGGGACTGGATGGGCTTGTTTCACGGTATCTGGAGGGCGCGCCGGGGTGGATAGCGCCTGCCAAGGGAACAGGATTTGCGGAGAAGGAGGGGATGCCGTCGTGGGCGGTGCTGATGGGGAGGATGAAGTCGGGGGCGTTTAAGGGGATGGAACCCAAAGAACGGCGCGGCCTGGTGGAAGGGGCGCTGCTGGAGTTGGAGGTATATAGCGGGGATTACCTTTCAACGGCGCGGGTGTTGTCGAATCTGCTCAAGGATGCGGAGGTGAGAAAAGGGGTGGAGGAAGCGATTAACGCGCGGCTGGAGAAGGAAGATGCACGGGGGGCGGATAAGCTGCTGAGAGTGATATTGAGGGAGGACGCGGATGCTGCCAATCGGGCGTGGCTGGCGGAGGTGACGAAATCAACGCTGGCGGGGTTGAAGCCTTATTCGCTGACGCAGGAGAGCTTGAAACTGATGGTGGAGATCAACAATGCGCAGGGGATGGGTGCGACGACGACGGCGCTGGCGCGGAGTTTTTGCCTGCGGCCTGATCGGCAGGAGATCCTGGGGTTGGATGAGAACGGGAAGCCGGATTTCGTCACATTCATCAAGGCGATGGTGGGGACGGGATATGAGACGATCATTACGCAAATAAAGGGCAAGACACCCCATGCAGTCAGCCTGCTGACGCTGGCTGTGGCTTTTAATGCGGATATACCGTGGAAGTGGCGGCGGGAACTTGGGCGGCGGCTGGGAGGGGTGTTGGCGGAGGAGCCGGATGAAGCGACGCAATCAGGGGCAGCGCTGATGTGCCTTAAAGCGTTTAGATATGCGCCCATGGGGCTGAGGGCAGGGGCGCTGGAAGGAGTGAGGACGTATTGCTTGTCGGCGAAGACGCCGTATTGGGCGATGGCGTTTGAGGTGTTGCTGGAGGAGACGGATTGCGGTGAGCTGCTGAAGGTAACTGGGGCGAAGGACTTTAATGGGGCGCTGAAAGTATTGGATGGGGATGCGTTTGTGAAAGCCCATGAGGGGGAATTGAGGGCGTTGGCGGAGAAGGTGAAAGCGCCCAAGGGGGAGTTGTGGCTGGAGGAGAAGGGTCGAGAGAAGAAAGAAAGTGAGCGGAAAGAAGGAGAGGCGGTGCGGTAGGGGTATAGGGAGGCGGTTGATGCCGCGCGGATGTTGAAGTGTTGGGGAGAAAGTGAGCTGGGCGTTTGGCGAAGGCTGTGCGATAGCCAATGCTGTGCGATGGGCAGCCGAGGAGGGATTTTCGGTGGTGAATCGAGAGTTTGGCTTAGGCGGAGGTGCGCCAGACCGACCTATGTGGGAGGTTATTTGCCTGGGCGGGGCTTGATGTTGCCGTTGGGCTCATCAAGCTGGGGAGCGGATTGGGGGACGGGGGCTTGGGGGGCTGGGGGCGTGGAGCCCTGGGCGGTGGGTACAGGGGGTGTTGCCTGGCGTGCTTTTTCGTCTGCCAGTTCTTTGCGATTGATTTGTGTGTCTTTATGGAAATCGAATGAGAGGCGTACTTTATCGCCACGTATATCGACCACACGGATGGTTCCAAGTGGGTTCTTGGGGTCTCCGATGACAATTTCTTCGCCGACGCGTCGTGTAAGTGCAAGCATGCCGTGTTCTCTTCCTTGATTATCGGCGCGACGGGCGAGATGGATGAAATTTTCTTTATCGGAACCTTGTCAGCGTACTTTCTGTATGGCTGGCAAGGTGATTGTGCCCGGAGGAGGACTATAACAATTCAATGGACGCGTTCAACCCCGGCGATTTCGGGGACTTTTTCGCGGATGTTGCGTTCAATGCCATTGTGGAGGGTGACGGAGCTGGAGGGGCAGGAGACGCATGCGCCGTGGAGGCGGATACGGCAGATATTTTCTTTTGTGATTTCAACCAATTCGACGTCTCCGCCGTCAGATTGGACGGCAGGGCGTATGCGGTTGATGACCGCCATGACGCGTTCCTGGAGTGTGGTGGGCTTGATTGTCGATTGTTCGGTCATTATCGGCCTCTGTGTGGTCTTATGTGTTTAATGATAGTCGGGTCGGGGTGGAAAGGGAAGGGCTGGGGTGTTTGACTTAAGAAGCATGGATTGCTAACCTAGTTTCTCCTTTGGTGGAGCTTCCATCATTTTTTTGCGTCGGCGCTTTGGCGGCGGTGTTAAAAAGTAGGCCTGTAAGAAGGGCTTAAAGGCTGGAATCGTTGCCGCCCTAGCTCAGTGGTAGAGCACTCCCTTGGTAAGGGAGAGGTCGAGGGTTCAAATCCCTTGGGCGGCTTTGGAGGGATAAACCCCTTCAAACCCGCCGGTGTCAAAGCCGGCGTTTTGCACAGGTACCCTGGCGCGCTCGTGTGAGTGTGGGTGCCTTTAAAAGAGTCGGGTGCGAATCACCCATGTAACCGGGCCGCTACACAAGTGTAGGGTCCCAAAACGAAAGCCTTACAGGCGGAGAGTTTAAGATGGCAAAGGGTATTTTCGAACGTAAAAAACCGCACGTTAACGTTGGCACCATCGGGCACGTTGACCATGGCAAGA
>CAZGOM010000005.1:0-81298 GCA_964527265.1 uncultured Phycisphaeraceae bacterium
ACCCCGCCTCCGCACCCGGCACCTTCAGCACGTCATTGATCAAGCGCGGCGTAAACCCCGAGCCCGCCCCCAGCATCGTGATCTTGATCGGCCTCAGAATCGTCCCCGGCAACCCCTTGGCCGCCGAATCCTGAGTGTGTGAAACATGTCCTTTTTCCTTTTCAACCTTCTCAGATACAACCGCCATGGCATGCTCCTGTTTGTCTTGAAAATGTGAGCGATTTGTGATACGGGCAATCATTATCCTCAGCTCATCCACCATCAATAAGGTCCATTAGTTGATAGTTGTTGTGCAAAAAGTGATATTCGATTCCATGCGCCAAACTCCCTGGCATGTCTCCTCTTACTTCCGCCAGCAAACCATCTCCGCGCGCGGCCATTATTGGTACGACAACTTCAATCGCGACCCCGCCGGCCTGGCCGTCTTCCAATATGTCGAGTCAGGCCTTCTCACTTATGTTCAGAATGATGTGGAGCATCAAGCCGGCCCCGGCCAGGCGGTTCTTTTTGCCTATGGTGAGGCCACCAGCTACGGCCTCAAACCCGGTCCACGCCCGGTTTACAAAACCACATTCCTGAATCTCGCCGGCGCCGGTCTCTCGGCCCACTGGGAAATGATCCGTTCGCGCCACGGCTCGATCATCCGCCCAGACCGGCAGATCATCGGCGCCATGTACCGCCTCGTCGAAGACGCCATGCCCGGCTCAGGTATTTCCCCCACCCAGCAGACCCGCTCCGTCCATGAATTCATACTTGATCTGGCAGACCATCTGGAAGGCCAGGCCACGGGCCGCGCTTCGCCCGTGGGCCAAGCCGTGCGGTGGATTCTTTCGCGCCCAACTCAAGATTGGTCCTTAAAGGAATTGGCCGACCGATTCGGCTGCAGTCGTGAACATCTCATTCGTGTCTTTTCAGAAGAACAGGGCCAATCCCCTGGCCAATTCGTCGCGCAGGCCCGCCAGCGCAGAGCCCTGGCGCTTTTGTTGGAAACAGACCTTCCATTAAAGGATGTCGCCGCGCAGTCGGGTTTTCGTTCGACGCACACGCTCGCCCGCCAGGTGGTGAAGGCCACCGGCCTTTCCCCAGAGGGCTACCGCGCCAGTCAGCGGTCGCGGTAGGGGGTGTTCAATCCGGCTTCACATCCACAATCTCGGCCTTCAACGTCTTCAAATCCAGCAGCGCCACGGTGCATCGCCCAGTCAGCCATCCGCAGCACTCTCCGGGGTTGAGCATCAGCCTTCCATCCTTCACCTCATTGACGATGCTGTGCGTGTGCCCGGTGATCACCACATCCGCGCCTTCCATGTCCTTGGCGGTCAGCCAGTCAATAAAGTGATGCATCACGATTTTTCGTCCCGCCATCGTCACCGTCAGCGGCCCATCGACAATCTGCGGCAATGTCTTCTTAAGCCCTGCCTTTTCTCCATCGTTATTGCCGTAAATGCAGTACACAGGCGTATCTACGACGCTCATCGCAATCAGCTTCGCCGCAAACGGCGCCACATAATCCCCCGCATGCAAAATCGCCTCCACCTTGCGCTCTTTAAACAAAGCCACAGCATTTTTGAAGGCGGGCAGCCGGTCGTGGGTGTCTGAGATGACGCCGATAAGCATGGCAGGATCCTTTTTTCAAATTCTATTTCAAACAAACCCCCGATTATGGCCTATACTAACGTGTCCGTTGGCTGGCCCGCCCATGTCTGTGCAGTCGGGTTGCCTGGTATCCGCATGGTTTAGCCGGAGTAACCCTTGCCCAAGCGTTTGCCGCATCAGGTTCGTATCGTTGACACCCAGACAGGCCTGGAGCTCGTTGAGTCCTGGAAGTCGGTCTGGGTTCGCATCGTTGGCGTCGGTGTACTCCTGGGCAGCTTGTGCGCATTGGCACTGATCATCTTCGGCAGCTTTGTCTGGGGTGGGGCGATTCTGGGCGGCATTCTCGTCATCGTTTATCCCATCATGGCTTACAACGCCAATTCCACTCGTGTTCATATCAACACCCGTTTTGTCGATATCAAGCACGGCCCAATCCTCTACCGCAAATCCCACGCCATCCCTTCCGGCGACGTCGCGGACATCATCAAAGTCCCCCGCAAGAAAACCGTCGACCTGGAAGTTCAGCTTCGTAACGGCCGCAAGGTCACCATGCTCATGGGCCTCGCCAACGACGACCGCACGGATTTCATCATCCGCCAGATCCGCCGCCATTTGAACTTGATCAAAGCAGCGCCTCTGCCGGTTCTTACCACGCCCAAGTTCGCCCATGGCCGCAGCGCTCACACCGTCGCTGGCGATCCCGCCATCCGGCCGGAATACGCCTGATCAAACGATTTTTTACTGAAACGAGCCCTTTTACTACGTAGTAAAATCGACTTTTTCATTGAAATCGCGATCTATGACCCACCCTCAAAAATCCTCCCGTCTCATCATCGGCTGCATGACCGGCACCAGCTTGGATGGCATTGACGCCGCCCTCATCGGCGTTCTCGGCTCCGGCCTGGACATGCATGTGCGTTACCTCGCCATGGTCAGCCGCCCGCTGGGTTCGGTCGCAGCCTTGCTGCGCTCGATGGCCGCAGGCAACGCCCACCCGCCCATCGACTTTCTCACCGCTGCGCGTGATCTGGGCAACATCCATGCTGACGCCGTGCAGGAACTTCTCACCTACACAGGCGCCCATCGCGCGGACTTTGTCGTCGCCCACGGGCAAACCATCTGGCACGCGCCAAGCAATCGCGATGCGCACGGCAGGGGGGTCAGCTTTCAACTCTTTGACCCCTGGCCCGTCGTGGCCCGCTGCGGCCTTCCCGTCTGCTACGACCTGCGCCAGGCCGATCTTTCACGCCACGGGCAAGGTGCGCCCATTACGCCCATCGCGGACCTCATTCTTTACCGCGCGCTCCCACGGCCATCCCTCATCGTGAATCTCGGCGGCATCTGCAACGTCACTGTGCTTACGTCCAATACGCCCGATGGCGTTCAAGGCGGCGATATCGGCCCGTGCAACATCCTCCTCGACGGCTTGGTGCAACGACTTTTCCCCGGCACGCCATATGACAAAGATGGCCTCATCGCCCGCTCCGGCAAAGCCAGCGAGGCGTTCGTTCAAGCGGTTTTCGAGAACCCGTTCTTCGCCTCTGCTGGCCCTCAAAAACGGTCCACAGGCCGTGAGGATTTCACCGAAATCTGGGTTCAGTCCCTGATCACGCGCTTCGCAGCTCAGGGGCTTTCGCACGCCGATCTGATCTCTTCCGGTGCGGAGTTCGTCGCCCGGATGATCGCCTCGCGCGCAAGGAACGACGGCGCACGCACGATTCTTCTGGCCGGTGGGGGGGCGAAAAACATCCATCTCGCCAACCGCATTGCAGCCCTGGCCCCACAAGCAAAAACCCTCACCAGCGATGACGCGGGCATTCCTGTGGAAGCGCGGGAGGCGGCAGGTTTTGCCGTGCTCGGCGCGCTCAGCCAGGACGGCGTTCCCATCACGTTGCCGCAGGTGACGGGCGCGAAATCGCCCGCTGTCGCCGGCACCTGGGCCGGTCTGCGTTAAACCGGCTTCACGGCTGCACCAGTGGCGTTTCATGCCATGTTTTGGCATTCACATCGTTGAACTTTGTGCCTGATGGTGGCGTGTAAGTCCCCGCCACCATGGGGTCTTTCGTCCGCGCCATCCACTCCGCCAGTCGCCCGCGCATTTCATGTAGAACGCCAGCCATGCGCGGATCACCGGCGATGTTGTGCCGTTCGTGCGCGTCGAACAACAGGTCAAAAAGCATCTCCTGTTCGCGGGGCTGATCCAGCCAGCCATTCTCCAGCAGATAGGTTTTGGAAAGCCCCTCATCCGTGTTAGGCAGCACCAGCTTCTCGCGGTGGTCATAGCGTTTGATGTACTTGTACCGGTCAGTCCTGACCGACCGCATCGGCTCATAGGCCGCGTGAAATGTCACCTCGCCAAACAGCACCTCATGCACGCGATCCACTTCGCCTTTCACCAGCGGCAGCAGACTTTTCCCTTCCGTCCACACCGGCGTCGTCACGCCTGCCGCTTCGCACACGGTCGGGTAAAGATCCATCAGAGACACCATGGCTTCCACCACTTTTCCGCCCGACAGCACGTTCCCCACGCCGTTTTTTGGCCCGCGTGCGACGAGGTAGACCGATAGCCCGTTGTCAGTCAGATTGCAGATGCCGCCGGGAAACTGGATGCCGTGGTCGGCGAAGGCGAACACGAGTGTGTTTTGCGCCAGGCCGGTTTGCTCGAGTGTGTCGAGGATGGCGCCCCAGCAGTCATCCATCTCGCGTGCTGAGGCTTTGTAGGCCGCGAAATCCTGGCGTATCGCAGGCACGTCCGGCAGGGGGGCGGGAACATTGCAGTAGCGCGCATCCTCTGCCGGATGTTTTTCGGGATCGGCTTTTGGATAGGGGCGGTGAGCTTGGTTGAGCCCGACGGACATAAAAAACGGCACGTCGTTTTTCTCTGCGCCCTTGGCTTTCAAATACTCCACCACCGCCGGCGTCAGCTGTTGCGCCTCCGCGCTGTTGTCACGTGTGATCACCCGCGTGTAGTCTGTCGATGGCGCCAGGGATGATTGATGTCCTGCCGTGTGTTCATTGCCCACCAGCACCGTTTCATATCCCGCTTTGCGCAGGTACGACCCCAGATGCCGCTCCGGATGGGCCAGGCCGAACCCGCGATGCGCCAACCCCATCATTCCCGCCTCATGCGGACACTGCCCGGTCAGGAAAGCCGCGCGGCTTGGAGAGCACGTCGGGGCAGGGGCAAACGCATTGCGAAACAAAACGCCTTCGCGCGCCAGCCGCATCAAGTTCGGCGTGGGCACATCAAACCCATACGGCTGCACATACCGCCCGGTGTTGTGCGCATGCAGAAAAATCACATTCGGCTTCGCCTGGCTCATGGCTTTCTCCAAAAATCAATTCCGTCGCCATCATACTCAGGGTTAATCCAACATCTTCATATCTTAAAATTACCTCTTCCCTTCAAAACGCTGCTCTTATCCCCACCTTATCTGACCTTCGCGTCTTCGCGACTTCGCGGTAAAAATCCCCTTCTTGATTTCCAACAAAAAACCGGCGGCCATCGGCCGCCGGTTCCTGAATTTCGAATGTCCAAAAAACTCAGCGCTGGTCCATCGTCACGTAATCGCGGATCACATGGCCCGTGTACACCTGGCGCGGCCGGTAAATGCGTGACTTCTGGTCATGCATTTCCTTCCAGTTGGCGATCCAGCCCGGCATGCGGCCGATGGCGAACATCACCGTGAACATGTTCACCGGGATACCCATTGCCCGCATGATGATGCCCGAATAGAAGTCCACGTTCGGGTACAGGTTGCGGTCCTTGAAGTAGCTGTCGTTCAGCGCGGCTTCTTCCAGCCGGCGGGCGATTTCAAGCAGCGGATCGTTCACCTTCAGCTTGGCCAGCACCTTGTCGCACGCGCCCTTGATGATTTTGGCGCGCGGGTCGTAGCTCTTGTACACCCGGTGGCCAAAGCCCATGAGCTTGATGCCTTCCTGCTTGGTCTTGACCTTGTTGACGTATTCCTTCACATCCATCTTGCTGTCGTGGATCAGTTGCAGCATGTCCAGCACCGCCGCGTTGGCGCCGCCGTGCAGGGGGCCCCACAGCGCGCACACGCCGGCCGAGCAGCTTGCAAACAGGTTGGCACCCGAAGACGCCACCATGCGCACTGTGCTGGTCGAGCAGTTTTGCTCGTGGTCGGCATGCAGGATGAAGATCTGGTTGAGCACCTTGGACAGTTCCGGGTCCATTTCCCATTCCTTGTAAGGAATGGAGAACATCATGTGCAGGAAGTTTGAGCAGTAGTCCAGGTGCGGCTTGGGATAGACGATGGGGCGGCCGATGGACGTCTTGAAAGACGCTGCCGCGATCGTCCGTACTTTGGACAAAAGGCGTGCCGCGGCGGAATCAAAATTCTCCAGCCCTTCTTGCGCCAGGATGTCAGGGTGGTAACACGAAACCGCATTGATCATTGCGGAAAGGATCGCCATCGGGTGGCCGGTCGCAGGGAAGCCGTCGAAGTGGCGATACAAACCTTCGTGCAGCATTTCATGCTGAGTGAGCAGCGCGCTGAACTTCGCCAGTTGTTCCTTATTGGGCAGTTCGCCCCAGATCAGCAGGTAAGCCGTTTCGACGAAGGTCGACTTCTCAGCCAGTTGTTCGATGGGGATGCCGCGGTAGCGCAGGATGCCCTTTTCGCCGTCGATGTAGGTGATGGCGCTCTTGCATGAACCGGTGTTGCCATACCCATCGTCGAGGGTGATGTAACCGGTCTTGGCGCGCAGGTCTCCGATATCCAGTGCGTGCTCGTTTTCCGAGCCCACCAGGACTTTGACGTCAATAGGTTTATCGTTGATCAGAAGTTTGGCTGTGTCGGTCATGGGTCGGTTCCCGCCAATTGGGCGCTCTGGGCTATGAAAATCAGGAGGAACATAGTGTAGGGCGATCTTGATTTTCGCGCTACTCCGGCCCTTGCATGCAACTGTTGCAGGCGATACGGCTAAAGATCCGGCAAAGCCGGGAACCTCAAGCCTTCATCCTTTGGGGCACGGCTGCCTCAGAATCCCCGAGATTTCACAATGGCACGGCCCCACAATAAAGATCGGGCCCGCCATACCACTCCATGAAACACTTTTTCAACCCCCAATCCACAACCCCCCGTTATCCCAACGGGATCACCTTTGCCAGCTTGTCTGCATACCCATCCGCCAGTCGCGCTTTGAGCTTCTCTTCCAGGTCAAAGCACTCCAGCATCCCCGCCACCTTCCTGCCGATGCGCGCCAGTGCCGGCGCCTGCCGTTCCCATGGCAGATTCCCGTCAAACGGCATCAGATGTGAATCCGCACTTTTGTTGTTGTCATGAATATGTAGATATCCGATCACATCCCGGCACGCATCCAGATGTTCCACCACATCCCCATTCATGTGCGAATGACCCACATCAAAGCACATCCTCAGCCAGGGGGAGTTCACTTCCCGCAGCAATCCCGCAAGCTGCACCGGGTCTTGCCCGATGTAATAGTTGGGCGGCAGATTCTCGATCAGGTACACCACCCGGTTGCGCTCACCCATCCGCGCCAGGTCCGCCAGCGACCGCCTCAGCGGATCCACCCGAATTTCGCGGTCATGCTCACTGATCGTTCCGTCCTGACAGATCGGTGCCGGGTGAACCACCACCATCGGGCCTCCCAACTCCATCGCCAGGATTCCCTCATTCTCATACACCTGCATCATTGAAAGCCGGTATCGGTCATAACCTGTTGAAATGTCGTACTCCGGCCCAAACACCCCATGGATCGAATCGCAAGGCAACCCTGAATCCTGCATGATCCGCCGCGCGTCCCCAGGCCGCGCAGGGTTCTGCGGGTTCCGGTAATACTGCGCCGTACGGCACCCCAATCGATAGTACACCGGCAATAAAGTCGGTGGATAAAAGTCGTTGAACCCAAACGCCGCAACCGTGGCAAGTGTTGGCATCAACCCGACCCTGACAAAAAAATAAAAACGCTTCGGCACGGGACACCCCGCGCCCTCTCTTCATAAAACAAGAAACCCACTTCAGACCAAATGAGTCTCTCTTCAACCAACAACAAGTATGAACACGTTTTTGACGAATGCAAGAATAACCACACCTAATGTCAACAAACCATCCTTTGTTCTTTTAGCCGGGTCCTCCACTCTGGACCCAAAACCCTTCTGGCTCTACCATCCCTCCATGCAAGACCCCGCGCTTCCCGCCATTGACCTTTTTGAGCTTGCCGTGCCTTTCAGGGACGCTGTCTCCCTCACCGTCGGTTCCGCTGTTTCACGCCAAATCCTGGACATCGCTAAGTCTCGTTATCTCGACCACTTGATCGTCGTTGACGAAGCTGGACACCCCGTCGGTTTCATACCCACCAGCGCCCTCCAGCACGCTTTGGATGAGCCCGCTCCCTGGGTCGTCTGCATCCAGCTTGTTTTCAAACACACCCTCCATCGCCACATCACCCTCGACGCGTTGCTTGAAGCCTTTGAATCCCGCACCATCGCCGCCGTCATCTCGCATCCCCCGGAAGGCTCCGACCGTTTCGTCACTTTCTCCGACTTGAACAAGCACCCCGTCCGCAGCGCCATGTATCCGCTCTTTGCCGAGCTTGAAGCCCACCTGGCCACCCTCATTGAGCGCCGCCATGAAGACCCCTGGCGCTGGATCGCCCACCTCGACCGTGATAAGCAGGCCCGCATCGTCGGCTATTGGGAGCTTTCCAAGCGTGACGGCGTCGACATCGGCCCCATTGCCGGCGCCACCCTCCATGAACTCCTCACCATCGTCCGCAAAGACTCCGCTCTCCGCGATTCCCTGGGCATCACCAATGGCAACAAATGGGATTCCCTCGCCCACTCCATCAACGAACTGCGAAACCTCGTCATGCACCCCGTCCGACCTATGTTCTCCAATCCCGATGACCTCGCCAAAACCCGGCAGAAACTCCTCAGCCTCTCCGCCCTGGTCGCCATCAGCAAATCCCTCGCCCGCTCGTGAGTCCGATCAGATACTGTTTTGTCGAACGTGTTGACGCAATTGTCGATATCAAAGATCTTGTTTCGGCTTTGAGTCGCGCGAAAAACGATAAAAGGATTTTTCGATTTTGTTATCGACAAGGCGATGTGCCATGTTATAATTTTTTATAACTACTGGGGCGATGGATGGCGAAACAAACCGATGATCAAAAGAAGCGGAAAAATGCCAGGTTTATTTGGACTGAGGGTGAAAAGGGCAATGTGGAGCACATAGCACGGCACAATGTCACCCCGGCAGAAGTTGAACAGGTATTTCGTAATTCCACATACACAACCACGAGCCGGTCAAGTGGCTTGCCGATGGTGGCTGGAGAAACCTCTGCGGGTCGTCGCATATATGTCGTGTTTCGATGGATTGATGACACATACGTTGTTGTAATCACCGCTTATTAAGGAACAAGAAATGTCACGCAAGGCACCTGAAATTACCCCGGAAATGATGGAGGAATTTCGCCGACAGGCTTTAGAAGAAGACGCCCATAGGGTCGAAAACAAAGCGTACATTGATCGGGACATGGCAGAGCGAGCGCGAATTGACGAGCTTATTGAACAATTAAAAGAGGCCCGGAAACGCTCGAAATTCACCTTGGACGATCTGGCCCGCCAGACTGGCATCGCCAAGCCCAACTTATCCGCATTTGAAAACCACCCAAAGACGTCTCCGAAAATCGAGACGCTCAACAAGGTTGCGAGGGCCTTGGGCTTTCGTGTGTCGATCAAGCTGGTCAAGGCAAAACGACCCCACGCCGCCAAGGCATGATTCATCTGTTTTCCATTGACCGCTTTCCCGAGCAATGGGATCTGAACTTGCCGCTACTTGTCTTTGTCGCTTTGGCATTAATCTTTGTGCTTTTCGTTCTCTAACTTGCTAGCTTACCCCCATGCCTCACACCCACACCCTCACGCTCGAACAAGTTGCCGCCGATCTCCACCTCGCCCCCCAGGCCCTTGAGGTCTTCCGCGAAGACTGGGATAAAACCGCCGCCAGCTATCCCCGTTCTCACCCCGTCTTTCTGACCCCCGGCTATGTCCAGGAAGTCTGCAAACAGCTCGCCTTGTCTGACGAGATGACCATGCGCGCCATCAAGGCGCTTCCCTTCTTTCACAACCGCCCCGCGGCCCTCCGCCTCGCCTGGCACTGCCATGCCGCGCTCTTTGACCTGGCCAATGTCCAGTACAAGCACATCGCACGCTGGCCCGAAATCACCGAAGCCGCCGGTGAAGGCGCCAGCATGTTCAACTTCTTCATCGTCCTCTCCGGCCTCCCCCAGATCCTCGCCCTCCACGCCAAGCGCGGCATACCTCCCGAAGTCACGCACGAAATGTTCCACGACGCCGAAATCTGGGTCCGCGACAGCGTCACCCGCACCGGCGTCTGGGGCCTTCAGTCCCTCGGCTGGATCTGGCATCACCTCACCGGCCGTCTCTATCAACTCGGCCGCCTTCAATACACCCTCGACGAAGGCTGGCTCCCTTACCACGTCTATCGCAACACCCGCACCCGCCAGGTCGTCGCCCTCGCCGGCCACGCCATGAAGTTCCGCGCCGACGGCCAGTGCTTCGACGCTGACAATGCCCAGGACCCCAATGCCTGGACCGCCACCCTCACCGAGACCGACGCCGCCTTCATCGGCTCACGTATCGACCCTGAAGGCCGCGCTGTCCCCGGTCACGTCACTCTCGCCAAAGCCCAGTGGGAATGCGTCCTAAAACCCGGCGACCCCACCATCGGTTTTCACATGCCCGCCTCCGGCCCGCTCGATCACGCCGCCTGCGGCCAGTCTCTCGCCCGCGCCGTCACCTTCTTCACCAAGCACTTCCCCGATCGTCCCTTCAAAGGCTTTAACTGCGGTTCCTGGCTGCTGGATAACCAGCTTCCCGATGTCCTTCCCCGCGATGGCAACATCGTCCGCTTCCTCCGCGAAACCTACCTGGTCCCCAGCCCGGGAGCCAACGACGGCCAGACCTTAAACCGTGTCTTCCCCACCTTCACCGTCACACCCCAAAATCTCGACCAGGCTCCCGCCATCACAAGCCTTCAAAAAACCTTCATCAAGGAACTCAAGGCCGGCCGCAAATTCCGCTCCGGCGCCTGCTACCTCTTCGTCGAAGACCTTGACTGGGGCAAAGCGGTCTACTTAAACGGTCGCGCCTGGCGCGGCGAATAACCTCCACCGGGAGCGCTTTCGGGAGCGCGTCCCGCTGGCTCCCAATCGCTTTACTTCCCCTACATAAGTGAAGTGTCGAGCCCTGTAATGTCCGCTTCTCAAACTCTTCATCCACGGCGACGGCTCCTTTTCTTCAACGAACCTGTCTCCCCTCCCGCTCAAACCAGAAGCAGACCCCTCTCTTCTCCAACCTTATCTAACCTTCGTGTCTTAGTGTCTTGGTGGTAAACGATTCACCCCAGTTTCACTTTCCTCATTTGCACCCACCACTCCTCTCGGCGAACACAACCCTCCCCTGCGTCGTATGCCAGATGCCGCCATTCCGCACCCGCCTGCCTCTTTGACGCAGGTCGTATGACCCTCAACACCCCCTCCCCCTCCCCGCTAAACTAAACCCACCATGACCGACCCAGCTTCGCCATCCTGCTCCATCACCCAACCAAGCGCCTGCTCCCTGGGGGGAAAACCCGTCGACCCTATCCCCACCCCCGAGCCCACTGTCGTCCGCCCGCCGCTCACCCAGGCCGTCGTCTCCATGTTCGGGCTTGATCTGCGCTCCCTGGCCCTCTTCCGCATCGCCCTGGGCATGCTCATCATCTATGACCTCTTCATCCGCGCCGGTGACCTGGTGGCCTTCTACACGGACCAGGGCCTCCTCCCTCGGGCCGACCTCATCCGCTACAACAACGTCGAAGCTGGCTTCTCCCTCCACATGGCTTTCGGCTCAGTCGCGGGTCAGTCCTTCCTCTTCGCCGTCTCTACCTGCCTGGCCCTCATGCTCATCGCCGGCTTCCACACCCGCTTTGCCAATGTCGCCTCCTGGCTCATGCTCATCAGCTTGCAGAACCGCAACCCCATGGCCATCCAGTCCGGCGATACGCTTTTCAACATGATGCTCCTCTGGGGCTGTTTCCTTCCTCTGGGCGCACGCTTCTCCATCGACAGCGTCCGAAACTCCCTCCCCCGCCGCACTGATAACTTTTACATCGGCATCGGCACCCTCGGCCTCATCGCTCAAGCCTGCTTCCTTTACTTCTTCGCTTCCTACGACAAAGACCGCGTCATGTGGACGTCCGGCAAAGCCATTTACCTCGCCGGCCACCTGGAAGCCATGGCCAAGCCCATGATGCTCTGGCTCCGCGAATACCCCGCCCTCCATCCCGCCATGGGCACCACCGTCTATTACACCGAGCGCCTCGGCTGGCTCCTCCTCTTTGTCCCGTTCCACAACCAGAAATTCCGCCTCTTCGCCTTCATCTGGTTTTTCATCCTTCACATCAACTTCGGCATCGGCCTCGCCGTCGGCATCTTCGCCTGGGCCGGCATGATCCTCTGGCTCGCCCTCCTCCCTTCCATCGCCTGGGACTGGCTCTTTGCCCGCCTCGCCACTCCCGCCCGCACCTCCCTCACGCTTTATTACGACGGCAACTGCCAGTTCTGCCGCCAGACCGCACTCCTCCTGCGCACCTTTTTCCTCCTTCCCTCCACGCCCCTTGTAACTTGCCAGAGCGACCCGGAAATCCACAAGATCATGCTTGATAACGACTCCTGGGTCGTTCAAACCTCCGACGGCGTCCGCCACATCCGCTTCGAGGGCATCATCGAAGCCGCGCGTCATTCGCCCCTTCTTTTCCCCTTCGCCCCCGTCCTCGCCATGGAGCCCGCCCGCTCCCTGGGTGACCGGTTCTACCGCTGGGTTTGTAAGAATCGCTATCGCCTCTCCCCCAAGGTCGCATGGCTCTCCCCGCGCCCGATGCCCATCCGTCAGACCGCCATCGGCGCCATCCTCGGCTCCATCCTCCTTGTCTACGTCGTCCTCCTGAATTTATCCGTCACCGACCACTACAAGTGGGACTTGAAAATGAATGCCCTCTGCTGCGGCGACGTTCAGGAAGTCGCCGACCTCACCGGCATCTACACCCAGCCCTGGCGCTATCCCGCCACCATCCTCCGCATGCAACAGCACTGGGCCGTCTTCTCGCCCCAGCCCTCCGCCGTCGACGGCTGGTACATCTTCGAAGCCGAACTCCAGGACGGCTCCAAAATCGACCTCTGGAACGACAACCTCCCCGTCGACTACGGCAAACCCCAGCGCGTCTGGGAAACCTATCGCAATGACCGCTGGAGCAAATACCTCGAAACCATCCAGGGCGAGCTCTACGCGCCTCACCGCCGCCTTCTCACCCGTTACCTCTGCCGCACCTACAACTCCGCCCACCCTGAAAACCCCGCCAAAGCCATCTCCATCATCTGGCTCCGCGAAGTGACGGACTCCCCCGACTTCCCCGAGCCCGTCATCCTCAAACGCTCCCTCTGCCCCACCCGCGTCGATGGCGACGGCGACAAATAAATGCCTCACTTGCTCACGCAATCCGCAAACCCATACACCCCGATCAACCTCACCACATCCGCCTTCTTCTGCGCGTTGCTCAAATCCGTCCGCCGCAGAATCCGGTGCACATCATGCTCAAACGCCCGCATCTGCGTCGCCTTCTGCGGCAATTTCTCCAGCGACCCCTTGGGAATCCGGATCACACCCTCATGGTTCGCATGAATCACCTCCCCCGGATGAATCACCAGTCCACCCACCGCCACTGGCTTGTTGATCGAAGTCACCCTCAGCGCGCAGTGGTGAATGCACACGCCACGTGAGTACGCCGCAAACCCCGTCGTCAGCAGTCCTGACACGTCCCGCACCCGCCCATCGGTCACCAGCGCCACGCACCCCGCCGCCTTCAGTGTCTTGGCCATCCCGTCCCCGATGATGCACTCATGCTCCGGGCGCGATCCCACTGCCTTCACCACCCAGATTGTCGGCACCCCCATCGCCGCCATCTGGTCCAGCTGCTCCCAATACCCCGCGGCATCCGCCTTCCCCCCCGGCGTCGATGTATCCATCTCCGCCGTCACCGCCACACCCACGCTCGGCCCGATGCCCGGCGTCACCGATTGAATCTCCCCCGACATATACAGCTCCTCCGCAGGCGTCGGATCGATATACCCCAAAGTATTCGCCAGCAAAGCACTGTCATACTCCGACAACTCCTGCAAAATCGCCTTCAGTTCCATCTCAACTTCTCCCTGTTTAAATCCGATCACCAATCGCACTTGTTCAAATACTAACAACAATTCCAACAACATGTCCGCCGCACTCCCGCTTTCAAGCCATCCTTGAGTTTCCCCCCGACATCCTTCCTGAACTTGGGATGGCACGTGGTCGTGAGCAGATGAGCCCCACCCCTTTAAAACTCCGCTCTTCTCCCCCTTATCTGACCTTCGTGTCTTGGTGTCTTAGTGGTAAACGCTTCACCCTAACCTCACTCAAATTCATGCTTCCGCAACCTTTTCTCGACCCCGGTCACGAAATTGGCCGATAACCCTCTTATCCCCCCGCGCATGGAGGCGCCACGCTATGCAATCCAAGCTCAACATCATGGTTCTCGCCGGCGGCCCTGACCGCGAACGCGAAGTCAGCCTCATGTCCGGCGGCACCGTCACCGAGGCTCTCAAATCCCTCGGCCACAACGTCCTCCAGCGCGACATCCTTCCCACGGATCTCTCCGCCCTCGACGAATTCTCCGCCGGCAAGATGGACGTCCTCTTCCCCATGCTGCATGGCGCATGGGGCGAAGGCGGCGCACTCCAAACCATCCTCGAATCCCGCAACATCCCCTATGTGGGCTGCCGCGCCGCCGCCGCATCCCTCTGCATGAACAAAACCAAAACCAAAGACACTCTCATCAAGTCCGGCCTCCCCACCCCCGCCTACCAGTCCTTCACCAAAGGGGACACCCTCACCTTTGGACCTCCCATGGTCATCAAGGCCCCCTGTGAAGGCTCCAGCATCGACCTCTTCATCTGTAAATCCCAGGCCCAGGTCGACGCCGCCCGCGCCGAGCTTGAGCCCCGCCACACCGAGCTCCTCGCCGAAGCCTTCATCAAAGGCAAGGAAATCACCGTCGGCGTCATCGACATCGGCGCAGGCTTCCAGGCCCTTCCGCCCATCCATATCATCCCGGCCACCGAGTTCTACGACTACCAGGCCAAATACATCCGCGACGACACCCAATACCTCTTCGACATCGATGTCCCCGCCGCAACGCTCACCCACATGCAGGACATCACCGTCCGCGTCGCCCGCTCCCTGGGCCTCAGGCACATGAGCCGCGTCGACTTCATCGTCGACGACCAGAACCGCCCCTGGATTCTCGAAGTCAACACCATCCCCGGCCACACCAGCCACTCCCTTCTTCCCAAGGCCGCCCGCCAGGCCGGCATCCCCCTGGAAGAAATGCTCAACCGCTTCGCCCACAACGCCTCCAACAAAACCCAGCGCGCCGCAGGCTGACCGCTATTTCGGGTGGCACGGCTTTCGGGGGCATTCGGGGGCACGACTGGGGTGCCACTGCTTGAGCCGAACTCAAGCAGTGTCTTGCTCGCGTCAGCAACAACTCCGCACGCCCACCGCCACTGGCGTCTGCGCCAGTGGCCCGTACGCCCCCGCACACATCACTCCCCCGACATAAATGAACTGTCGCGCCGATCACCCTCTCCCACTGCTGCTTCCGTACGCCTCATTTTCCACTTCCACCCAAACACGGCAATCAACATCAGCGCCACACCCGTATACATCCCCAAGTTGTAAACATCGATCCACGCCAGCTTGCTCTGATACTCTTTTGAAAGCACCACCGCGCCGCCGCTCCAGCTAAATTCCTTAAACGTTTGCATCACCTCCAGCCTCAGATTGATGCACTTGATCGTTAGAACAACCCCAATAATCAGTGTTCCCAAACGCGCCGCGAATAACCCGAAATTCTTCCACTCCTCAAGCCCACCAAAAGGCACTTCATACGGATAAGGATCTCTCGACACGGCCCACCTCCATCGTCTACCAATCACCAGCCGGATTTCTCCCCGGCCCCAAACCCGCCAGTGTATCAATTCCTCCCCTCTGCCCATCCAACTCATTGAACCGCTCTCCACACTGAAACGTATCCCATAAAGCCATTAAAACAATCGGCCTCACCTTGACGAAACCGGGGATGCAAACCGCAAAACCCAGAACATTCACCGCCATTCTCCTCCTGTTTGCATCGCGGACGCTCTATGCCGTTCTCGCGCTCCTTTGCCTCGCCACCCTCATCCTATGGCCCCAAAGCCATTGGGCCTGCAACGAGATTTCATTGACAAGGCACCACGAATACCTCCTCGCCTCAAGCGACGGCTATCTCCATTTTGAACACAATCAGGCTTTTATTAACTATCGTCCCACTCCCAAGCCCGTCCAGTTGAGCCAAACTTGGCAGTTCGGCTTCACCCATCATCCCAACACATGGCGCTTCGCGGGGTGGCTCTTTTCCCCATCTCCCCCCAGCGGCATCTGGAACCAATATCAACGCAGTCCAAGCATGAAAAATGGTGCCACAAGCTGGATCCTCACCGGCGTCGCAGTCCCCCATTGGCTCCCTATCCTTCTTCTCTTCCCTTTCATCCTGCTCTCTATCCATTCCGCCATGCAATCCCTCACATGGCTCAAGCAGCGTAAACGCGGCCTCAATCCCACCCTCTGCCAATCCTGCGGCTACAACCTCTCCGGCAACCCCTCTGCCCCTGCCTGCCCGGAATGTGGTAGACCCAACCACCTTGTCCATACCCCGCAGTCAATCCCCAGGGCACCGAAATGAATCCTAAATTCCACTCTTGGCTCGTCGCTTTTGGCCTTCTCGCATGGCGCACTTTTCTAATCATCCTCAGCCTCACATGGATCCTCCTTCTGACCCTTTGGCTACGTAGCCATTGGACTTACGATCAAATCTCCCTCACCCGGCACAAGGCTTATCACCTCACCTCCACCCAAGGCACGCTTTACTTTCAGCACAACACCGCTTTTGGCTACTACGGCATAACTCAGAAGACCGTCACTCTCCCACATCAATACAGCGATCAATGGCGTTTCCAATACACCCATGGCCCAGCCCAATCTTGGCCCGCTCCCGCCTTGTATTTTCTCCTCGCTCCCAACCCCTATCTTGGCGGGAAGTTCACCCTCGCGCCGCACCACCAATCCGGCAATACCGCCCACGACCGCAACGGCTATGCCATTCCTCATTTCCTTCTGCTCCTCGCGCTTTCTCCTTTCGCTTTTCTGGCCATCAGGGCGATCAGCCAAATCATTCATGCATTTCGTTCGCGTAAAAAAAACCAACGTCAACTCCGCGGCCTCTGTCCATCCTGCGGCTACAACCTCTCCGGCAGCCCCTCCGCCTCAGCCTGCCCGGAATGCGGCTATCAACTCCTTCCAGCCTCTTTCTCATAACCCATGCTCAGATTCCTCCCCAACCTCTCACAAAAAGCCATCCGCCGCTGTGCCATCTTCGCCATGGCCCTCTGTGCATGCCTCGTCCTTGTCTTGTCTGCCCATTGGCTCATCTACCACCACACCTATTACAAGATCAGATACCACAACCAGCAGACCTTCTACAGCCTCACCCTCTGGCGCGGCAAAATCTACCTCACCCGTGAAGTACAAAAACTCTCCCTCGTTATATGGCGATCAAACGGATCCTCCGCGTTAAGTTCAAGTTATGCCCCCATCAAGCCTGCTCCCGGTTGGACGCTCACTCGCGAATCCCGCACCTTTTCTTACATGTCATTCTCCCACACCATTGACAACGTCCCCCCATGGGCCTGGGGTTCCTCCACCAGTCCTCAGCCCGCCTGGGGTTTATTCGATGCCTCACATCAAAATCGCCCACAACTCATGACTGGCTCCGGCATCATCATCCCCATCTATTTTCTCCAGATCCTGCTCCTTCTCATCGCCCTTTTCTTCTTCCGCCTCTACCGCAAAAACCGCTGGCCCCTCACCCATTGCCAATCCTGCGGCTTCAACCTCTCCGGCAACCCCTCCGCCGTCGCCTGCCCCGAATGCGGCAAGCCCACACCCAACCCCAAAATCCACACCTGACCCTTTCCCTCCCATCCCCACAAAACCACCCCCCCATTTCCTCTGCGCACACATTTTCTCTATCCCGGCTTTCCTTCTCTTACCTTCGTGTCTTCGCGCCTTCGCGGTAAAAATCCCCCTCCTAAACCCATAAAAACAAACAACTCCGGTCTCTCAGCCGCGGTTGTCTCTATCTCAAACTCACAAACCTCAAGCGTGCGCCACCGCCTCCCGCCCAGATTTCACAGGCATCCTCAGATGCTCACGCTTCTACCTTCACCTTCACCTTACGCCCCGTGATCCTCTCCCAATTCCATCCGAACACCGCGATCAATATGATCGCCACCCCGGCATACATCCCCATGTTGTAAAGGTCGCTCCATGCCAGTAGTTCCTGATAACCATTGGAAATCTCCAGCGCGCCGGAACTCCACTGCATGATTTCCACTTTTTTCTTGACGGCGAATCGTCCCGCTATGCAGTGATTCGTCAATGTCCAGCCGCCCACCAGGGTCACCACGCGCGCAAGCCAGCCCATTACCAGCCAACCGTCCAAATACTTGATCTCGATGATGTCGTCACTCATATTCAGCCCAGAAAGTGCAGCAGCGGCCCACCGAATTCCACCCCGGTCAAGCCCTGCGCAGTGTATCAAACTTGCTCTCCCTCCAAACAAGCGGTCCTGCAATCACGAGGCGACATCCGCCGGGCAGCATCAAGCATGTAAATCTTGAGAATCTTGTAAATCATGTAGAACTCTTCTTTTGCTCTCCCCCAAAAAACAAACGACCCCGGCCTCTTTCAAAGCCGGGGTCGTCTTACTTTCCAAATCACGCGGCTCATTAGCCCATGTGCTTGATCATTTCCTTCGCAAACTCAGAGCACTTGATCTCCTTCGCGCCCGTCGTCTGGCGTGCGAAGTCATAGGTCACGGTCTTGGCCGCAATCGCCGCTTCCATGCCCTTGATGATCAGGTCGGCCGCTTCGTGCCAGCCCAGGTGGCGGAACATCATTTCGCCCGAGAGGATCACCGAGCCCGGGTTCACGCGGTCCTGGTTGGCGTACTTGGGCGCGGTGCCGTGGGTCGCTTCGAAGATCGCATGGCCGGTGATGTAGTTGATGTTGGCGCCGGGAGCGATGCCGATGCCGCCGATCTGCGCCGCCAGGGCGTCAGACAGGTAGTCGCCGTTCAGGTTGAGGGTGGCGATCACATCGAAATCTTCCGGGCGGGTCAGCACTTGTTGCAGCGTGATGTCCGCGATGGAGTCCTTGATCACGATGCCGTTGGGCAGCTTCACCCACGGGCCCGCGTCGATCACGGTCCCGCCGAATTCGCTCACGGCCAATTCGTAACCCCAGTCACGGAATCCACCTTCGGTGAACTTCATGATGTTGCCCTTGTGCACCAGGGTCACGCTCTTCTTCTTGTGCTCAATCGCGTACTTGATCGCCGCGCGCACCAGGCGCTGCGTGCCTTCTTTGGAGACGGGCTTCACGCCAAAGCCCGCCGAGTCCGGGAAGCGGACCTTCGTGAACTGCTTGGGGAAGGTTTCCTTCAGGAACTTCTTGAACTTTTCCGCCTCTTCCGAGCCCGCGGCAAATTCAATCCCCGCGTAAATGTCTTCCGTGTTCTCACGGAAGATCACCATTTCCACCTTCTCAGGGTGCTTGACGGGGGTGGGCACGCCGGTGAAGTAGTGCACCGGGCGCAGGCACACGTACAGGTCCAGCAGCTGGCGCAGCGCCACGTTCAGCGAGCGGATGCCGCCGCCCACGGGGGTGGTCAGCGGGCCTTTGATGCCCACGATGTATTTCTTGAATGCCTCGACGGTTTCATCGGGCAGCCACGCCTTGGTTTCGCCAAGGGTCGCCTTGAACATATTGAACGATTTCTCGCCCGCGTAGACTTCCTTCCACGCGATCTTCTTCTTGCCCTTGTAGGCCTTCTCCACCGCGGCATCAAACACCATCTGCGACGCGCGCCAGATATCCGGACCCGTCCCGTCACCCTCGATGTACGGGATGATCGGCTGGTCGGGAACGTTCAGTACGCCGTTGGTCAGGGTAATCGGCTGGCCGGTGGTGCTCACAGGTATTTCTCCCAAAGTGTTTCTAAAAAAGACCGACAAAAAGCACGCCCAGGCCAAAACCCAGGCAGACAAGCCCACCATTATGCCTCTTTTCGCTCATCCTTCAACAACTCACGGCCACCAAATCCGCGTGGGTGCATGACGAAATCCGCGGTCTGCCTCTGGTTAGCCCGAAACGTAAAGTGAAGGTTCTTGTCGGTCTGGCGGTATTCCGCACAAACCGACATCCCGTTGGACGCACAATTCTCAATACCAACCGTCCCCCGCGGAATCTGTCATGCACCCTCCGCGTGGCGCACTTTCGGGGCGGCCCCAAGCCATGGTGTGCCTGCACGCGCCCACTTCCATCCCATTCAACCTCCAACAACGCCCCGTCGCCCATCATCTCCCCACCCGCACCGCCACCCGTTCCTGATGGTCCGGCATAGGCACATGGTGCGTCTTGCCCACCACCCACGACACCAGGGTGATCCCAAGCGCAAGCCACACCACCGCAGCCAGCCAGCCGAACTCAGTGAGGGTGCCCGTCACCTCGCCCTTGCACTCCGGGCAAGCCAGGTATCTGTCACCCTCTCCCGATTCCCCCTTTACCCGCGGCATTCGCTTCAGCTCGCTCCTCACACACCCGCGACCGCAACTGCTGCACAAAAGTCGGATCAACATGGCGGCACCTCACTCATTTGCCGAATTCTCCACGTAACGCTTTTCTTAGGATAGGTGGCCTTTTCCCCCAAACCAAGCAAAATCTCCCTCCGCGTCGCCCCCACCCATAACGAACCGCGAAAAGTTCCACGCGGGCTTGATTATCCTATTTCCCATACCTCATGCTTCGATTCCTTCCCAATCCTTCGCAAAAAGCCATCCGTGGATTCGCGGTCTTCGCCATGGCGCTCTGCGCATGTTTTATCTTGGGCCTGGTCCCGCTCTGGTTCACCCTTCAGCAGACCTATTACAAAATCCGTTTCCACAATCAGCAGACCTTCTACGGCATTACCTTTTGGAACAGCAGGGTCTACCTCACCCGTGAAATGGAAATGCTTTGGCTCCGTGTCTTCGTTGTTACTCCGCCAAACCCTTCACATCCTCTCGCGCACACTTTCGTCCCGTCAAAACCCGCCCCGCACTGGGAATTAACCTGGGAGTCCAACCATGCCCACGCCTGGAGGCATCCCGTTAATAACATCCCTCCAGGGCACTGGCGTCCGCGCGGCTGGATCTTTGTCGATGCCTCTTCCACCGCTCAGCCTCAAACACTAAGCGCTTTTGGTATCGTCATCCATGTTCTCGCTCTCCAAATCGCTCTTTTTCTCATCCTCCTTTTTTTCCTCCGCCTCTACCGCAAAAACCGCTTCCCCCTCACCCACTGCCAATTCTGCGGCTACAACCTTTCCGGCAACCCCTCCGCCTCCGCCTGCCCAGAATGCGGCAAAGCCCGCGCAACTCTCACGCCCGGTACATCAAATCCGTCCTCACCACGTATTTAACCCCGGAAAACACTTCACTCCCCTCATGGATGATCTTGTGCTGAAAAATCAGCCCATGCCCCGTTTTAGGCTTGATCCTCACTTCCGGCTCCACCAGGAAAGTCGTCTCACCACCCTCAAATTCCTCGTTCAAATACACCATGTACGTATAAAAACTCTTCTCCCGCGAGTTCCGGTAAAACGCTCCGTCTTTGTGCGGCTTAAACCGCTGCCCCGCCTTGTACTCATAGCACCGCAGCCGTTCATTCACCCCCGCCAGCTTCATCCCAAATACCTCCTGCGGCACCTTCTCCTTCACCCGCTCAAACAAATCCTGCGCCCAATCCCCCCGGTCAAAAATCACCCGTCTGTTGTTGCGCACATCGGTGTCAATCATCCCGCCCCTGCGCGTGTTCACCGTCGCAAGCTCCGGCCCCGCCTCCTGAATCCGCCCAATCCACACCGCGCATTCCTCCGCCGTTAACACACCGGGAATTTCAACGATATAAGGCTGAGAATCGTCAATCGCATTGGGGTCCATCGCGCTTCCTCCGGAAAAAGATGAGCCAGATATTTTACGCGGAATTTGGCTCAAATCAATATCATTGAGGGATGCTTAACTCTCTGAGCCGGCACTTGCCTCAACCTATTTTTCACCTGCTGGCACTGACGCTCAGTCTTGTCTGCGTGATTCTGATGATCTCCTTGGGTTGGCTCTGGACGGCGACTCAAAAAAACTATCGCGTATTCTTCGTCTCAAACCTTCAAAGCAGTTATTCATTGACTTTCTTTTCCGGCGTGGTTTATACAAGCCAAATGGAAACTTTCCATGTCACTTTCGTTCCAGCATCACAGCCGGGAACTATGACGACCCAATTTGCCAACGTCGTGAAACCGGGTGAGTGGCGATGGGGAACCTACGTTGGCCAGACCGGAGCACGCCCCGCGGCGGCTGGACCCTATGACAATCACGCTTGGGGCCTTTCCGAAGTCTCTTCCGGTGAAATCAACCTCGGCATCGCATCCGCGGGACATGCATTGGCCCTACCGGCATACTTCTTCGAAGTTCTCCTTCTCATCGGTGCCTTCGCCGCCTTTTACCTCTACCGCAAAAACCGCTTCCCCCTCACCCACTGCCAATCCTGCGGCTACAACCTTTCCGGCAACCCCTTCGCCCCAGCCTGCCCAGAATGCGGCAAAGCCAATCCCTCTATTTTGGTCGCCGACACCCATCAATCACGAGCCGACTCTCATCGGGCAAAACCAAGCATGTAAATCTTGAGAATCTTGTAAATCATGTAGAACTCTGCCTCTGCTTTTTCCGTGCGTCGACTCCCTCCGCCACCACCCTCGCCACCTCCTCAACACTCAACCCACCCGTCTCCACGACCATCGCCTCATCCGCCCCCGGCGCCTCCAGCGTGTTCAATTGACTCTCCAGCATCCCCGCCTTCATAAAATGACCCGCACGTGCTTTCATCCGCTCCTCAATCACCCCGCGCGGTGCAGTCAAAAACACAAACCAAACTTCCCTCAACCCCTTCGCCAAAACCCCGCGATACGCCCCCTTCAGTGCCGAACACGTCACCACCACATCTTTCCCCGCGATCTCCATCTCAACAGCAGCCCGATTCAGCGCCTCCAGCCACGGCCAGCGATCCTCATCATTCAGCGCCTCACCCCGCGCCATCTTCGCCACGTTGGCAGGGGGGTGAAAATCATCTGCTTCCAGAAACGTCCACCCCAGCAGGCGCGCCACCTCCCGCCCCACGCTCGTTTTGCCCGACCCGCTCACACCCATCACGATCAGTATCACTTAAACCCAGCTTTCTCCCCACGCATCCTGATCGTAACAGCCCCCCGCAAAAGCAGGAATGCTAATCAGTCGCGATCGTCAGGAAGGCAGGGCCTTCGCATCTAAATGTCGGCGTAAACGATCACATGAGGCATTTTCCGAAAACTGCCGGCGGTCGTTTTAGACGCCGATGCAAGATTCAAGAACGCATTTACAAAGATCGAAAAACAACCAGGAAGCCAACCCTCACTTGTTTCATCTTTGTAAATGTGATTTCAAAATCTTGTAAATCTGTGTCCAGATCGATATTGCCGTGCGTAGGTGGTGCCTGTTTAAACCTTCTTCACCAATCAATATGAGAATCTACAGATCAACGATTTAGATGCGAAGGCTCTGGTGAGGAAGCTGGTCAGGAAGCTGGTCTGGAAGCGGGATCATGATGCGGCACTGGAGGGCGGGCATATACTGCACAACCACTGATCCCGGGCGCTTGAAGAAGGGGGGCAAAAGCACATTTTTCTCCTCCCCGAATTGAACGATCCCTCACCTCGACCGTCACACACTGTGCCGCCTGCTTTTCAGATGCTGCATGAACATCAACTGGTTTGAGCTTCTTTTAGACTTCTTCCTTCTGGGGCTCCTCGCGGTTCCCGGTATCGCTTTCCTCTGGCTCGGCGTGCGCCACCGCAAATCCGGCCCCGTCTGCCAGGGCTGCCGCTATTCCATGGTTCATGCCTCCTCGCTCACCTGCCCGGAGTGCGGCCGCACCGCAAAAAACACCGATGAGTTTCTCAAACGCCGCATCCGCTGGGACTATCTCGCGCTGGGCATTCTCCTGTGCATTCCCCAGGCCATCCAGGTCGGCACCTGGATCCGCGGTTTCCCCCACGCGTGGCAGGCCGTTGATGTCCGTGCCCGCCTCAATGACGCCCAAACCCACAATCGCATCTCTTTCAAATGGCGCGGCTTTGAGCCTTACGAATACGTCGGCCTTATGACCACCGCGCGCCAGGCCATCTTCTGGTCCCAGGGCAAACCCGCTGCCTCCGAGTGGGAACTCTATCACTACATGCCCTCACACCGCCTGCACGGGTGGCACATCACCATCCCACCCGCCTTCACATATGCCTGTTACATCGTTGATTTCATCGCTCAGCCCGAAGCCCACATGGTGCGCCATTTCAACCGCGGCATCATCACCGAGGTCACGCTCAACCGCCCCATGCTGCAAGACATTCAAGACGTCAGCTCCCACAATCATGTCCAGAGGGTTTCACTCAACTTCCAATATGCAAACACAGGGCAGGATCCTGTCCAACTCGGCCCACGCATGTTCAGCGCCCTCAAGCGCTTCAAGTACGTCTGGGATCTGGATGTCTATGGCCGGTTCCATGATCCATCCCTTGCCGAGCTTATCGACGCCTGGACCGAGCTCGACAGCGTAAACCTCCGCTTCCTGGAGCCCCAGACCGCCGCCGCGCTCGGCCGTCACGGGGAAATCACCACACTTCGCATCAGCGATGCAACTCCTGTTACCGACCAGGCTTTTCAAGCCTTTTGCCATAACCGTCGCATCACCAATCTCTCGCTCTCAAGTCTCCCCGTCTCCGATGAGGCTTTCGCATCCCTGGGCCAGATGTCCCAGCTCACTTATTTGAATCTTTCTTCCCGTCGCATTCATCCCAATGACATCCACATCCTCGGCCGCCTCACCAACCTCCGCCAACTCACTATCAGCCCCAGAGATCCTGCCCAGTGGCATACCTTCGGTGATCTGCAAGAGCTCAAAAACCTCAAAACCCTCGAAGTCTCCCTCCTCTTGCAAGGCCCAATCGTCTCACGTCCCAATGCCTTCCCTGCCCTGGAGTCCCTCTACCTCCAACTAAAGCAGACGCACGGCCCGCTCATCCTCGGAGACCTCTCACAACTCATCTCCCTCAAGGCCCTCCACCTCACCCTCACCCCCGGCCTCGGCGCCACCCCTTACGATCTGGCCCGACCCCCATGGCCCAAGTTCTATCATCCGCGCATCCCCTACATATCCGTGTCGGCCGGAAATCCAGTCGACGGAACTTTGCTCCCTGTTTCTTACTCCATGCAAAGCGCCCGCCCGTTTCCCCCGCGCTCCACCCTCGAATTCACCCCTCCGCGCAATCTCACCCGCCTCCTCCGCCAACCGACGGATTACCAGGGCTGGGAGCAACTCGCCTTGCTCAAGGGGTTGACCACGCTCTCGCTCCAGAACGTGAGTTTCACCGCAGATGAGCAACTCGCATTCCTCCACGCCATGCCGCAGCTTCGCAATCTCACACTGCGGCACGATTATTCGCGTACCGACTCCACGCTCACCGGCGACTGGGTCGCGGCATTGGGCGGCTGCCGCAATCTCGAAACGCTCGACATCGCCATGGGGCCGGTCACTCCCCAGACCCTTTTCGCCATCGGTCGTCTCCCGCGCCTTGCCGATCTCAGGCTCATCGGCGCCCGTAGTGATTCTTCCGGCCTTGCCGCCTTCGCAGCCACTCCCACCCTCAGGAAGCTCACTCTTTTCAACGTCACCGACGCGGAACTTGAGATCCTCGGCGCAAACCCTCACCTGAAAACCGTCGAGATCGACCTTGAGCCTGGCCAAGGCGCTCCGCAAGCCCTCGCCAGGCTGTTTCAAAACCAGAACCTTCGCGATGTCCGCATTTACCACACACAGTGGAGCCCCGCGCAACAACAGCAATTCAAGCAGATGAACGTCACCTCCCACGTCAACAACCTGTTTATCCAGTGAGGCTGTGAGCGCACCGTCAGTTCCGCATGGCTTAACGTGAAGGGAGAGTCGCCTGGCCGTTGAATCGCTTCCCGCAGCCGTCTGTCTCCCGGCGCATCCTTCAATGCCGCCTCTCGCCCAACGCTGGTCTTCCTCGACCCGCTCCCTCCCATCACGATCAACACCACACGCGCTCCGCTTTCATTCTCAGTAATTCTTTGTGTACTCAGGAATGGTGATGGGAGGCAGCGTGCTCGTCGGTCGTTCATCTGGCCTGGAGGAGTAGGGATTCCTCGCCCCTCCCGCGCGCCCATTCCTTACCGCATCCTGCAGGCGCTTGTCGTTTGGAGCATCCTTCAGCGCAGCTTCCAGCAGCGTCATGGCGTTTTTTTCGTTGTTCAGCTCCCAGAGCGCCTCCGCCATCAATAGCACCACAGGCGTATTCCCCGGCTCGCTCTTGAGCGCCGGCATCAGCATGTTCACCGCCGCCATGGGATCGCCCTTAGCGCCAGGCCAGTAGAGCAGCATTTGCGCATAGTGGTAACGCACCGCCATGTACCAGGGCCACTCCTTCAACACTCCTTCAAAAACCGCCTGCGCCTCTTTCTCGCGATTCAGTCGGCCCAGCGCAACGCCTATTCCCGTTTGAGTTTCAGGCTTCGCTCCATCTGTTGCATCTAAAGCTTTGAACACTTCCAATGCCTGCTGAGGTCTGCCCCCCTCCACCAGCGCCCACCCCAGGTTCAACTGCGTCGCCGTGCGCTTGCTTCCCAGTTCAATCGCCTGGCGATACTCCTTCGCCGCGCCCGCGTAATCCCCCAGTTGAAACAGCGCCAGCCCCAGGTTCTCATGCCCCGCCGCCAGACCTGGATGGATCTTCAACGCTTCTTGGAGATATCCCCGCGCTTCCTCAGGCTTTCCTTCGGATAAACACACTTCACCCAGGTTATTCAGCAGGAAAAAATTGCCTTTCGTCACCGTTAATCCATGCGCATACAACGCCCGCGGCGTGGTCCAGTACCCCACCTGCGTCCGCGTCGTCAGCGTGAGCCCCACCAGCACCACCGCGCATATCACCGCCCGCATCCGGGTGGTCACACGCATCCCATCCAGCTTTTCCGCCACGGCCCACACCACCAGGATGTAAAGCCCGATAAAGCTGATGTACGCATACCGGTCCGCCATCGACTGGCTTCCCACCTGCACCACCCCGATCATCGGCACCAGCACCCCCAGAAACCACAGCCAACCCACCAGCACATACCGCTTATCCCGCTTGATCCCCCAGTAAATCGCCCAGATGGTTATCGCCGCCACAATCACCGCAGCCATCGCCACCGCGCCCGCCCCCCAGTAAACAGGGTGCGGATAAAGCACCGCCAGATCAGCTGGCCACGCCAATTTCGTCAAATACCGCGCATACGACACCGGCACATTCGCCAGCCGCGCATCCATCGGCATCACGTCCATCCCCGCCATCGCATTGCTCGTCCGCTGCACAATAAACGTGCATATCGCCGCCGCCGCGCACAGCGCCATCAAAGGCAGCTTCTCCACCACCAGCTCTTTGAGGTCCCCCCATTTCGTTAACCGCTTGAGCGGCCAGAAATCCATCAGCAAAAGCACCGCCGGCAGCGTCACCGCCGTCGGCTTGCTCATCAGCGCCAAAGCACACCCCCCTAATACAAGCCAGAAACCCTTCATCCGCCTCCCAGACTCGACCCACATCATGTACGTCAGCATTGTCAGCAGCACAAACATCAAACTAAGCACGTCTTTCCGGCTCGAAATCCACGCCACCGACTCCACATGAATCGGGTGCACCGCAAACAACCCCGCCACCACCCACGCCCGCCCACGCATCCCCGTCGCCTTCAAAAGCACCCAGAAAAGCAGGCATGCGTTGACGATATGCAGCATCAGCCCCGTCGCATGGTGCCCCCCCGGATACTCCACCCCAAACAACGTCACATCCAGCAAATGCGAAAGCATCGTCACAGGGTGCCAGTTGCTCACCGTCACAGATGTGAACGCCCACACAATCGTCTCCCCCGTCAACCCCTTTTGAACCATCGGATTGGCGTACACATACTGCGGGTCATCCAGCGTGATGTAATCGCTGAACACCACACCCATGTAGCCCGCAAACGCCAGCGCCACCAGAGCCGCAAAGCCGGCGAATAGCCAGCGGTCATCCTGCCCGCCAGCCTTCTCTAGTGTCTTTTCATCCTCTATCGTCATTCCATTCAAGGGTATCAGAACCCGCCTCCTCAAATCTCCCCGCCCGACCGTTGAAACTCGCGCGGCGTAATCCGATACCTCTTCTTAAAAAGGCGCGACAAGTAGTGCTGCGATGTGAACCCCGCCAGTCGGCTTACTTCCTTCACCGAGCGCGTCATCCCCGTCGCCGTCGGCCTCAGCAGCCTCACTGCCAATCTTAGACGCGCATCAATAATATGTTGCTTAATCCCTTTTCCCAACACTTTCATCGACAGCGCATGCAGATGCCCCGCTGTCATCCCCACCTCCCGGGCCAGTCCATCCACCCGCCAACCCCGCGCAGGTTCGGCATCGATCCGCGAGAGCAATTTCACGATTCGCGCATCCGCCACCCCTGCCGCCCCGGTCCCCACCCCAATCACCGGCCCCACGTGTTCCTTCAGGCCAAACACCGCCACTTCTCCGATCAATTCAATCACTGCACTTTCAATTCGCCAAAAACCCGCCCTCACACCGCTTCGGGCCTCTTCCTGTGCCTTGATTAACCGCTCATACGCTTTCACCACTCCCGGCGCCTCTTCCTGTCGAACCCGCACAGGTACCCGCGAGAGTGCCCCCGGCCCCCGGCAGTCCGGCCCGTCCCATTCCCCGCGCCCACGACGCACCGGCCGGAAATCAAAATGGCAAAAATAAAACTCAAGCACCTCGCGCGTTTCCTCCACCCTTGCCGATACAAGCGGCGGCAAAAGCACAAAATCCCCAGTCTCAATCTCCACCCGATGCCCCGTTCCCAACACAAAAGCCCCCGCTCCGCTGCATACCCAGAACAAATCCCAGTCTTCAAAGAAAATAGTCACCGGCAAATACCCCCGCGCCGCCACGAACCGCCCCGTTACATGGTTGCTTGTATACGTCGGAATGCCTTCAGGCAATTGAATGGTGGGGATCGTCATGGCCGCCTTGAAAAATCAAAAGGTTTCCGCCGTCCGTGATCAGGGCGTCGGGCTGTTGCGTGTTTGGCACGAAACTCGATGTGCCGACCCGAGGCCCCCCGACAGCGCGGGCGCAAGAGTGACACTTTACACCCCACGATTCGTTGATACCAGAGATTTGTGCAAAACATCCCATGTTGCACCAAAGACATCCACCTCTATTTTTCCTACCTTATTCCCCAACAATCGCATATCCATCTCTTTAAAAGGACAAAATCATGCCCCTTACCCAAACACAAAAAGATAAATTCGCCAAGAACGGCTACATCGTTGTCGAAAACATCATCACCCCCGATCAACTCGCCGCCTTGCGCCAAAAGATCGCCCAACTCCAGTCCACGCCCGTGGATGCCAAAGATGGCATAGTCCGCCAGACCGAAGGTGAAACCGGCCCCCTGCGCAAGCTCAACGCACTCGTTCCTGTTTCCCAGTGGTTCAAGGCACTGGCCAGCACGCCTTCCATCACCGACATCGCCTGCGAACTCACCGACAACGCCAAAGAGCTCTGGCTCTACACCGACCAGGTTTTTCTTAAACCCGCGCATTGCGGTTCTGAAAAACCTCTTCACCAGGACAACTCCTACTTCGCCGTCGAGCCCATGACCCGTGGCATCACCTGCTGGCTGGCCATCGACGACGCCACGCCTGAAAACGGCTGTATGCGCTACATTCCCGGCAGTCACAAGCTTGGCCTTGTCCCTCACCGCGAACTCGGCAGCGCGCTTCACCTGACGCCCGATGATCCCAAATACCTGGGCACTGAAATCCACGTCCCTATCCCTGCCGGTGCTGCGATCTTTCACCATCTCTGCACCATGCACAGCTCTGGTGCCAACACCAGCGATAAGCCGCGTCGTGCCTGGGCATTGCACTACGTCAATGCGGATGCGCACTGCCCCCACATGGCCCAGGAAAAGATGACCCTTATCCGGGTGTAAGCAGGCACCGCACAAGCCCAATAAAACACACCCTCGTTGTGAGGGTGTTTTTATTTGATGGTGTGTGAATCCGGTTCAGCGGCCTTCCAGAAGCCGCAGACCCAGAAAGTCTGAAAGCTCGTCGATGCGCTTGACCTTGTTAATGACCGCCTGGATGTTGTAATCCATACGAATGAATTCAACCTTCTCATCGCTCAAGATCGCATAGCTCGAGCGCGGGTCGCGGTCGCGTGGCTGGCCCACAGAGCCTGGGTTGATGATGTATTTTTCGCCATTGCCGAACTTGAAGTTGAAGGTCTGGTCCTTCAGGTCGGTGGGCTGGAAGAAGTCCGGCTCATTGGTGAATACGCCCGGGACATGCGTATGGCCCACAAAGCAGCGCGCCTCAAAGCGTTCAAAGATCGCCTCGAGTTTCGGCTGGTTGTTGATCACATCGTCGGGGAAAATATATTCGTTGATCGGCCTGCGCGGCGAAGCATGCACGCACAGCGTCTCGCCGAATTTCTCGCGGATCTTCAGGTTTCCCAGGTATTCCCAGCGCTTGCGCGCCTTGTTGATGTCCGGCTCGCTTTCGATTTCCCGGCGCGTCCAGTAGGCCGCCGCTTCCGCGCTGGCATTGAAGCTGGTGGGTTCGTAGAGCACTGCAAAGTCGTGATTCCCCATCAGGGACCACTGGCAGTTTTCCATCACCAAATCCAGGCATTCTTTGGGGTTGGGGCCGTAACCGATGATGTCACCCAGGCACAGCGTCGTGGTGATGCCGCGCCGTTTGATGTCGGCGAACACGACCTGAAGGGCATCCAGGTTGCCGTGAATATCTGAGATGAGCGCAACAGGCGTCGTCATAGTCACCCGTATGAAATAAAAGACGGCACCAATCGGTTGGGTGCCTGGGCGACCAGACGCCCAAGTTCATATCAACATAACACGGCTACAGCCTGCGCGCACCCGGGGGGGCTTTGTTATGCCCTTTGTTAGTTGTTTGCAGATAACATAGGGGGTTCATGAGTGTGCAAAGCGCATCCAGAATCCTGATCATCCGCCCCACAGCGCTGGGCGATGTCAGCCGCACCGTCCCCTGCCTGGTGGCTTTGCGCAAGGCCCACCCCAACGCCACCATCGACTGGATGGTGCATGAGGCCTTTGGCGATGCCGTGCGTTACCACCCTGACCTTCGCACCGTTATTCCCTTTGCTCGGGGGCGCTTTGCCCAGGCGTGGCGTAAACCCTCTTCTTTAAAAGAGATGTATGTCTGGCTTAAGAGTCTGCGAAGTGTGCGTTATGACCTTGTAGTCGATCTTCAGGGGCTTTTCCGCTCGGGTTTTTTTACGGGCGTGACCGGTGCCAGGCGTCGTCTGGGCTACGCCAATGCCCGCGAGGGCGGCTGGCTTTTCTACAATCAGAAGTACAAAATCGATCCGAATCTGCATGCCGTGGATCGAATGCTGGGCCTTTTGGCTGCTGCGGGATATCAAACGCCAAATGATGCTGAAGCGATGCGCCTTTACACGAGTGCGCAGGATCGGGCGTGGGCACATTCTGAACTTCTTACGGGACACCTCAATCCGGAAAACTATTTTGTGATTGCTCCGACGGCTAAGTGGTTATGTAAATGCTGGCCGGTCGAACGCTATGCGGAAGTCACCCGTCGCCTGCTCGCCTCCGGTAAGTTCGGTGCGGGCGGCATCATTCTTGCCGCGCCTTCTGAAAAGACCGTCGTCGACAAACTTATTTCCCTCGTCGGCATGCCGGGCCGTCTTATCGCCCCTTCCACCAAAGTTGGCCAGATGATGGCCTTGATCGAAAAGGCCCACCTCCTCGTTTGCAACGACTCTGCTCCCCTTCACATCGGAGTCGGCTTCAACCGTCCTCTGGTCACGATCTTCGGCCCCACCGACCCACGCCTCGTCGGGCCCTACAAGCGAGAGAACACCATCGTCCAGGCCCCCGGTGCAAAATCCCTCGAGAAGTTCGACTACCGCGGTCAGAAAGATGATCAGACACTCATCTCAGAAGTCACCGTCGACATGGTCTGGGCCAAGATCAACCAGAATTGAGGCCGGCGATTCCCCCCTCGTTTTGATTTATCATCCCATAGCATCACTTCAATCACATTAAAAACGTCTTGCATGATCCGATGCCCATATAATGCAGAACGGTTCACATGCGTTGTGCCCTGTTCCTTTGTAGGTAAATCCCATGAATTTAATGCCGCTTTTGAGTCGTTTACAAAGCCGCAGGCTTGGGTTCTCCCTGATTGAAATGCTGGTCGTCGTGACACTCCTCACGATCCTGCTGGCTCTGCTTATGCCTGCCATGGCGGCTTCCCGAGCTCGCGCGCGCCAACTTATGTGTGCTTCCAACCTCCGCAGCCAGAACACCGCCATCGTCTCCTACGTCCAGGACGACAACAGGCGTTCCCTTCCGTACGGCGTCACCTTCAGTAGTTCGTGGATGATCCGGATCTCCTCCTATCTGGGCGGCAGTTACAACACTCAGATGCAAACCACCGAGCGTTACAACGCCAACTCCACGCTCTCAGGGTGGAATGACGCCGTGCGCGTTGACAGCAAAATCGCAGGACTGCTTTGCCCCGAGTCCAAGCTTGCTCCTCGAAGCAATTACTACTCCGGCACCTACGGCTATAACGGCTGGGTCGCGTCCGGCGCGGTCGAAATCCTGGGCGGCGTCCATGTGCAGCACCACCCCGAATCCCAGCGCCGCTACAGCGCCATTCGAGGTGGGCACGACAAACTTATTCTCGCCAGCGATTCGGCTTACTACGTCTATCCCTATGGCTCCGTATGGGATGGTGTCCTTGTGGGTCTGGCCAGCGGCCGCTTTCATCCCAATGGCTCACAGAAAACCGTCAACATGATGGTTCTCGACGGTCACGTCGAAGCCTGCACCAACGGCGACTATAGCAAAGTCACCATGTTTGACCCCGGCTGAAACGCCTTCTTTTTCTCTGCCATTTCCGGGAAAACAGCTCGTGAGATTCCACGCGACGGGGCGACACACCGATTACGCTTGAATCCATGAATACGCACAACCATCAACCGGCGAAGCCCAGGCGGAAGAGGCCCAATATTTCGGTGGTGCCGCCGTCGGCTGCGCAGGCGAAGCATCTGAATGTGGAAGGGGAGCCGGTGACGCGCACGCACAGCACGGCGGGCGGGGCCGAATGGGCAGATTTTGATCCGTGGGGTTTGACGGATATCGCCGGGGCGGTGATGGATGGGGGCATAGAAATCGCCGGGACGATTGCCGGCAAGGCAATCGAGTCAGCGGGGGATGTGATTTCCTGATGGGCTACGCGCCGGCTTATTTGGCCTTGGCGTCGGTGATGATGAAGGCCCAGACTTCGCGGGGGTTTACTTCGCCGAGCGACTGGGGCATGCGTATCTGGGGTTTGGCGTCGTCGGCGCCTTTGGGGATGTAGGCAAGGCAGTCGGGCTTGGTTTTTTTGCCTTGGGCAAGTTTGGCGATGTCGACGGTTTTCTTTTCGTCAGTGGCGTTGGCGGCGAGGACAAGATAGCCATCGGCGGTTTTCCATGCGCGTGCGAAGACGCCTTTTTGGTCTGGGAGAGGGACTTGGGCTGCGCCCTGGGTGATTTGGAAGAACTGTGCAAGTTCGCGGTTGACGCGGCCGGCCGTTTTCCAAAGTTCAGGCTGCTCGGCGGCGATGTTGGTTCCTTTTTTGCCGGTGACATAGCTGTAGTCGTAGTAGCCGATGCCGTCGGCGCCTGCGGCCAGGGCAAGGTAGACCATTCCCCGGAGTTCATCAGGGGAGGGGTAGCGATTTTTTTCAGCCCAGGTGAAAAGCTGCAAGATGGGGACGACGGCTTTTTTACCTTCAGAGGCTTTTTTGGCGCGGACGACGGCATCGCCGACGGTGGAGATGGGTTGATAAGGGACGGGGTAGAGGTAAAGGGCGCTGACGTCGATGGCGTTGATGACGTCTTCGTACTGCGCTTTTTCGGGGATGAGGTTTTTCTCGACGGCGGAGGCTTCATTGTCGATGTCCTGGGGGTTGTACCAGTAACCGACGGCGTTGAAGACGGGGCGGTCGGGGATCAATTTCTGGACTTTGGCGAGATCCTCCCTGGTTTTGGCGATGGTGTCTTTTTTGTAGCTGATGTTGGGGCTGTCAACTGCGATGCCAAAGAGGGTTGCCTGGAGTTGAGTGGGCGCTTTGGCATAGGCATGCTGTGCGAGGTAGAAGCCGCCTTCGGCGGCGTTTTTAGCATCTTCGGGCTTGTTGACGGTGAGGACGTTGAAGTTCTGCTTGTGAAATTCGGCGAGCTCTTCGGGGGAGGTTTTGGCGCTGTAGAGCATGATGGGGAAGAAGGGTTTGCCGTTGACCTGGAAGCCTTTGCCTGGGGTGTATTCAGCTTTCTGAATGGGGTCTGCGGGTTTTGCGGTGCCTGCGGGCGCTTTTTCCGGAGTGGGTTCGATGGCGGAGGTTGTTTGGGTGAGGATGGCAGACGAGCCTATGGAGAGAAGGCCGATGATGAGCCACGATGTTTTTTGGGAGGGCATGCCCCGACTCCTGTTGCTGGATGTGTGAACTTTAGGAACGCGCAAGCCCCGGGGTGTACAGGTCTAGCAGACGCATGGGGGCCTGTGCAAGTTCTTGAAGTTCATTTGAAGGGTGATTTTATTTGAGAAAACGAATGCCCACGCACGCGAGATGCCGCGTTGTCAGGGGGCTTCGACAAAGGTGATGTCCCCTTGGATGGCAGTCGTGGTTTTTTTGCAGTTTGTTGGTGTTGATGTGCGCGTTGGTGAAACGGATGCCTGTTTGTTGCGGGGTACAGGCAAACAGGCAAGAACCTTCACTTTACGTTTCACTAACCAGAGTTCAGATGCAGATGGGGGTTGTGAGGCGCGCAAAAATACCTCATCTGAGTTGTGATTCCGGGATTTGGGCGCGCGGGGCTTGTATTGGGTTTGGGGACAGATAGAGTCTGCGCCGGCTCTCAACGTGATTCGGCACATGTTCCCCTTTACACCTGATTCGACTTATTCCAAACGAGGTCATCCCATGGCGAAGTCCACTCCGCAGCAAGTGTTCAAGACCGACAAACGCATCAAGATGGGCATCTGGGGCCTGGGTCGCGGGATGTCTTTTTTCAAGACATGCAAGGCATTGAATATCGACGTCGTGGCGGGGTGCGACTTCAACCAGCATCTGCGCGATCGATTCGAGAAAAACAATCCGGGCGCGTATGTCACGGAAGATGTCGAGCAGTTTTTGAAGCAGGATATTGATGCGGTGCTGCTGGCGACTTATTGCCCGGCGCACGCGGAAGACGCGATCAAGTGCCTGGCGGCGGGAAAACATGTGGTATCCGAGGTGACCAGCTTCCACACGCTGGCGGAGGGCGTTCGCCTGGTGGAGGCGGTGGAGAAATACGGACGGGTGTACCAGCTTGCGGAGAACTACCCCTACAACCGGGCGAATATGTGGCTGGCCCGCAAGTGGAAGGAAGGGCTTTTCGGCGATTTGATGTATGCGGAATATGAGTATGTGCATGAATGCCGCTCGCTGGCTTACACGTATGGCGACGGCACACCGGTGATCCCCGGGGACCAGGCGCACTCGTGGCGTTCGTGGCTCAACTTCCATTACTACAACACGCATTCGCTTGGGCCGATCATGCATATCACGGGGCTGCGTCCAACACGTGTGACCTCGCTGCCGAGCGAAGTGACGCTGGCGGGTTATCCGATGAACGCCAAGGAATTTGGCATGGGCGGGGCCACGCCGTCACTGATCAGCATGTCCAATGGATCCGTGGTGCGGAACCTGATGGGGGCCACCACCAACGACACGCACCAGCAGCGCATCTGGGGATCGCTGGGCTCTGCGGAGACCGACGGCTTCAGCCTTTCGCTCCGCCTGGGTGCGACGGGAGAATCGCCGAAGCTACCCGTCCTGGCCAACTGGAGCGGGCTGGGTGAGCTGGCTTCCAAGACCGGGCACGGCGGGTCGGATTTCTGGGTGCTTTACCACTTTGCGCGCCAGATTCTTGAGGGCGTTCCCGGGCCCTTTGATGTGTACAACGCGTCTGACTGCACGCTGCAGGGCATCCTGGCGTACCGGTCCGCCCGGGAAGGGGGACGGCCGATTGATATCCCTGATTTCCGCAAAAAGAAGGAACGGGATCTGCATCGGAACGACAACTACGCACAGCCGCGTTTTGATTACAAAAACGGCTTGTTTCCCAAGGGTGCGGACACTTCCATCACCCATGGATTCACCAAGTGCATGCGGGACCTGATTGACTTCACAGGGACGTACCGGGCGTACCGTGACTGGTCGAGCGTTGCGGCAGACATGCAGAACCCGACTCATGCGATTGGTATGGCGGAGAATCTCATGGGGTTGCTGGAGAAGCTGCAGAGCGTTCAAAAACAGGCGCAGAAGATGGTCGAGCTTTACCCCGGGTCGACCGCGGCGCGTGTGCTCAGCGAAATGCTGGTGGTGGGTGATGCGGCGATTGTGACCAAGGCGGATTACGCCAAGCGGCTTAAATCAGAGCACGCGGCTTTGAAGAAGAGCGTGAGCAAGATTCAAGCGAGCCGCGACTCTACGGTTGTGGTGGACAAGGATCCATGGACGGCACCGTTCCTGGTGAAGGCGAAGGTTTCGAAGATCTATAAGAAGACTTCGCAGGGGCTTAAAGCGGTCAAGCCGATCACGCTGGCGACACGGGCTGGCTGGTCGCCGGTGGTGCAGGAGCCGCACACGGCGGGGTTCATCAACGTCCACCGGCTTGTGGGGGAACGCGATGGGCAGGTGTATATCGGATTCACATTCAACGCTGCGAAAGCCGCGACGTATGACCTTCTTTTGGGTTACGACGGGGGCGTGCATGTGTGGCTGAACGGGAAGTCGGTGTATCTGGACCCTGTGCAGGCCAACCCGGCGCGTGCAGACCGGGCGAAAGTTGCCGTGAAGGTGAAGAAAGGTGCCAATGAGTTAATGGTGGCGCTGGATCTGGCCAATGGCGAGGGCTGGGGTGTTTATGCGCGCCTTGCCACGCCGAAGGCGGACCGGAAGAAGACGAACACGACGCCGCTGCCTCTGGAGGCTTGAGGTTGGTGGATTGATTGTTATTGAGCAGGCGCCGCGAGTGTTTCGCGGCGCCTGTTTTTTTATGTTCAGAGGGGAGAAGATTTTTTACCGCGAAGGCGCGAAGGCGCGAAGACACGAAGGTCTGAGAAGGTGTTTTTTAAGGGGCTGTGATGGTATTTGGGGATGGTTTATGAACGTTTGGATGAAGAGAAGTGGTTCAAGGATGGGAGGGTTTAATGAGTGGGGAGATGGTGTCTAATCAAGTGATGTGATGAGTGGTTCCTGGGGGGGCGGGATTGTTTGTGAGAGGTGAATCCCTCGAAAAGAACTGGTCAGTGGTTCGGATTTGTATTGGGGCGATGCGACAACGGGGAATCTGAGTAGAAAAAAGATCGCTACGAGGAGGTTTTCTTACGCTCTCTGTTGATGGAGGCGTTGCCTTTTTGTGAAATCAGGCTCAAGGTGTGTAGGTCGCGATGAATATTTGCCTTGCAGTTTTTGCTTATGGCTTTGGGCGTCGTTTGACCCTGTTTTCCAGGGCCTTGAGTTCGGCCTCATCCTGTTGATCAGCCTCGGCAGCCTCACGTTTCTTGCGTTGCAGGTCAAATTCGTGGTAAAGCTCTGTCGTCTGCTGCTCCATCTTCTCATGACTGATGGAACCCGTATGGGTGAGCAAAGGGAATCCGTTGGAAGTGATAATCTGATCGATGTTTTGCTTCCAGAAGCTCATGCGGGTCTCCTGCTTACTCTTGGCCCGCAACTCGGCGGTTTCCAGAAAGATGACCACCAGCCGATTCAGGGTGTCGATTTCATCCTCGGTGAGATAATTCTTGGCGATGAGGATGTCCTGCTTTCGGACTTTTTCGCCTTTCCAGTGCAGGAGACCAAAGTTTGGGTCGTTCCGGGTTACCCGTGCCGTAACGAGTTCCGCAGCGGTCTTGCGGGTCACGGCGTAGAGGAGCAGGTTCTGGACGGAAGCAAAGAAGGTTTGCGTAGTGCTGTCCGTCTTGTCGTAGTCACTGCTCAGGGCAAAGAGGTCACGCACTTTCTGATAAAAGCGTTTCTCGGAGGCCCGGATTTCCCGGATGCGCTCGAGCATCTCATCGAAGTAATCCGGGCGGCCGTCCGGGTTCTTCAGGCGCTCGTCGTCCATCACGAAACCCTTGAGCATATATTCCTTCAGGACCGTGGAGGCCCACCGGCGAAACTGCACCCCGCGCGGCGAGCGCACCCGGTAGCCCACAGCCAGAATGGCCTCCAGGTTGTAGAGGGTGACCGGGCGCTGGACTTCGCGACCGCCCTCGAGTTGAACTACCGAGGATTCCTCGGTAGTTGCCGGCCGACTCAGTTCTTTATCCTCAAAAATGTTCTTGAGATGCAGCCCCACGTTATCTGTACTGACATCAAAGAGCTGGGCCATCTCACGCTGCGAAAGCCAGACGGTTTGGTTTTTGGCCCGGAGCTTGATCTGGGTGCGTCCGTCCGCCGTCGTATAAAGAATCATGTCGGTCATGGAGCTTGATCCGCCGGGGAAGGGAAAAGACTCGTACGAATAATGTCCTCTTTTCGCGGTCGATGCCAATCAGCATAACGACCGCAAAAACGGAATGTTATTCCTAGCTCTTTGAGGATGGAGAGGGTGTAAGAAAGAGTTGCAGGCGGGCTATTCAAAAAATCTTGATGGACGGGTAACTTCTGTTTGACGGGATCAGGGAGCATGCGGTTGATTTGGCCGATGGGACTGGGTTGGTCGGTGTGGAAGGGCATTGGGGGAGGCGGTGGGTTCTCGCGCTTGGGCGCTTCACCCACGACCAGGCATCGGGTCGGCCTGCGGGCTTGGGCAGGGGCGCCAATGACGGGGATAGTGGTTTCTGAAGATAGAAATGATGAACAAGGCAGAGAAAAAAAGACATGCTCACGCGGACGAGAGCATGGCACACGGAAAAGTCACACAGAAGGGTCAGGTTTTTTTGCCGCGTTTGGGGGCGGCTATGGCGGAGGCGGGTTGATCATCGACGAGGATGTTGGCGGCGGCGGAGAGGGACATTGGGGTTTCGGGGGATTTTTCGGAGCGGATGACGACGATCTGGGCGGTGGGGTCGGCTTTGACGAGGGTGGCGGTGTTGCCGGGTTTTAAGCCCAGGTGATCGATGAGCTTCAGAAAGTCGGGGGACTGGTCGATGATGCGTTTGACGGTGCGGGTCTGGCCCGGGGGGCAAAGGGTGACGGGTTTAAGGTAGGCGGTGTCGGGGAACTGGCCTTTGGCGTTGGGGATGGGATCGCCGTGCGGGTCGACCTCGGGGTGGCCGAGGAATTCATCGATGTGGGCCAGGAGCTTGTCGGAGATGGCGTGTTCGATGGTTTCGGCTTCGTCGTGGACCTCGGCCCAGTCGATCTTGAGGGTGCGGACCAGGAAGAGTTCGATTAAACGGTGGCGGCGGAGGACCTGGGCGGCGACTTCATGGCCGGAATCGGTGAGGCGGACGCCCTTGTGGGGGACGTATTCAACCCAGCCCTGGCCGACGAGGGTTTTGACCATGCCCGTGGCGCTGGCGCCGGTGACGCCGACGGAGGAGGCGAGATCGCCCATGGGCATGGCCTGGCTGGTCTGGCGCTGGTGCAGCAGAATCCGCTTGAGGTAGTCCTCGCGGCTGATGTTATTTGCTGCCAATGAAGGTCCTTTTTGGCTTTTGGCGCGGACTGTCCGGGGTGTGACGGGCGGTTGGCTGCTTTGACGGCAGCCATGCCATGAAAGGAAGTATATCCCGGGTTGTCCCCGGATTGAAACGTGGCGTACTTGACATTTAGGTATGCCTAAACTCATAATGTGGGTCGTTAAATCAATGGGCGCGGCGTGCCACGTTTTAAGGCGGCGCTTTTCAAGTGTTTCAGCATTGTGAGGATTCTTATGCGAACTCTTCTTATTCCGATGTTTGCGGCGGCGATGGCAGTGATGGCAGTGGCCTTGCCCGGGTGCAAAGACGAGAAGGGGGCCGGCCCGGCGAAGGTGAAAGCGCCGGCGGCGTATCCCTACAAGGCGGCGGCGACGGTGGCGATGGTGTCTGACATCGTGACGCATGTGGCGGGGGATAAGGCAAAAGTGACGGGAATCATCGGGACGGGGGTGGACCCGCATCTGTACAAGCCGACGACGAGCGATGTGCGGGTGTTGTCGGATGCGGACATCGTGTTTTATTCGGGGCTGCATCTGGAAGGGAAGATGGGGGAAGTGCTGGAGAAGACGGCCAAGAACAAGCCGACGTTCGCGGTGACAGCGCGGCTGGACTCAAAGTACATCATCCATCCCGACGCCAATGAGGGCGCGCCCGACCCGCATGTGTGGATGGATTTGAGCGCATGGGCAAAGGCGACCGAGCAGGTGCAGGAAGACTTGAGCGGGTATGACCCGGTGAATGCGGCGCAGTACAAGGCGAATGCGGAGAAGCTCAAGGATCAGATCCTGGCGCTGGACGCATATGGCAAGAAGATCATGGCGACGGTGCCGAAAGAAAGCCGCGTGCTGATCACGTCGCACGATGCGTTCAACTACTTTGGCCGCGCGTATAACCTGGAGGTGATGGGCATCCAGGGGATTTCCACGGAATCCGAAGCGGGGTTGAGCGACATCAACAAGCTGGTGGATGCGATTGTGAAGCGGAAGATCAAAGCGGTGTTTGTGGAGAGCAGTGTTTCACCCAAGAACATCAAGGCATTGATCGAAGGGGCCAAGGCGCGGGGGCATGAAGTCATCATCGGCGGGGAGCTTTTCTCCGACGCGATGGGCCAGGAAGGGACGTATGAAGGAACTTACCTGGGGATGCTGGACCATAACCTGACGATCGTGGCGCGTGCGCTGGGGGGCGATGCGCCTGAGAAGGGGTTTGTGGGCAAGCTGGAGGGGAAGAAATAGTACAGAGTACAGGGTTGCGGGTATAGGGTACGAGGACAGAGTTCTGAAAAACCCTCCCTTTAAGGGGAGGGGGTTAAGAGAAGATGGTTATGAGTGTGATTCAAAAGCCGAATGTTGCGACGGGGGAAGAGCATCCCAAGGGATTGCCGTTGTCGATCCATGACATGACGGTTGCTTATGGGCATAAGCCGGTGTTGTGGGATATCGACCTGGATATCCCGGAAGGGAAGCTGGTGGGTGTGATGGGGCCCAATGGGGCGGGGAAGAGCACGCTGATCAAGGCGGTGCTGGATTTGATTCCGCGTGCGTCGGGGCATGTGACGGTGTTTGATAAGCCGTACAAGAAGAGCAGAAAACTGGTGGGGTATGTGCCGCAGCGGGAGAGTGTGGACTGGGATTTCCCGGTGAGCGCTTTGGATGTGGTGACGATGGGGCGGTATGGAATGATCGGCTGGTGCCTGCCGGTGACGAGTTCGCACAAAAAAGCGGGGCTGCATGCGCTGGAGCGCGTGGGGATGGCGGATTATGCGCACAGACAGATCAGTCAGCTTTCGGGCGGTCAGCAGCAGCGCGTGTTTCTGGCGCGAGCGCTGGCGCAGGAGGCGCAGCTTTATTTCATGGACGAGCCGTTCGCGGGGGTGGACGCGGGGACGGAGAAGACAATCGTGGCGATCCTGCGGGATCTGCAATCGCAGGGGAAGACGACACTGGTGGTTCACCATGACCTGCAGACGGTACCGGATTACTTTGATTATGTGATTCTGCTGAACATGCGCGTGGTGGCCCACGGGCCCACAGCGACGACGTTCACGCGGGAGAACCTGCTTAAGACGTACGGCGGGAAGCTGACGCTGCTGGATGAGGCGGCCGAGGCGCTCCGGCGGCAGGGGGGCAGCCTGCGATGATTTCCTGGCTTACCAACTGGGCTGCGGAGAACTACAACACGCTGGTGGTGTTGGCGGGCGTGAGCATGTTGAGCTTGGCGTCGGGCGTGGTGGGGTGCTTCATGCTGCTGCGCAAGCGTGCGTTGATGGCGGATGCGCTGAGCCATGCGACCTTGCCGGGGATCGGGCTGGCATTCATGGTGATGGTGTGGATGGGGGGCTCGGGAAAATCACTGCCGGGGCTGCTGCTGGGGGCGACGGTGACGGGGGTGCTGGGAGCGCTGGTGGTGATGGCGCTGAGAAACTTTACGCGGCTGAAGGAAGATGCGTCGCTGGGGATTGTGCTGAGCGTGTTTTTCGGGACGGGGATTTGCCTGATGGGATGGATCCAGAAGATGAAGGAGGGACATGCCGCGGGGCTGGAGTCGTTCATCTATGGCAAGACGGCGTCGATGGTGGCGCAGGATGCGTGGCTGATCGCAGGGGCGGGCGCGGTGTGCGTGCTGACGTGCGTGATGTTCTACAAGGAATTCCGGCTGATCTGCTTTGATACGGGATTTGCGCGCAGCCAGGGGTGGCCGGTGGCGCTGATTGACGGGGTGCTGATGACCTTGGCGATCCTGGTGGTGGTGATCGGCTTGCAGGCGGTGGGGTTGATCCTGGTGATTGCGCTTCTCATTATTCCGCCGGCGGCGGCGCGGTTCTGGACCGACCGGCTGGACAAGATGATCCTGGTGTCGGGTTTCATCGGGCTTTTTTCAGGGGTGTCGGGGGCGATGATCAGCGCGAACCATCCGAAGATCCCGTCGGGGGCGATTATTGTCTTGATGGCGATCGTGCTGTTTGTGGCTTCGATGATGCTGGCGCCCAATCGGGGGGTGATTGCGCGGCTGCTGCGGCATCGGGGCTTGACGGCGCGGATCGCACGACAGCAATTTCTGCGGACGCTGTTTGAGCTGACGGAAGAGGCGTCGATCGGACCGGTGGAGGCGGGGGTGAAGGTGTCGTTCAAAGTTCTGCTGGGGCGGCGCTCGTGGAATCGGGCGCACCTTGCGCGGCTGGTGCGGCAAGGGCTGCGGGAGGGGACGCTGGCGCCGACGACGGACAGCGGGGTGCAACTGAGTCACGCGGGGCTGGTGGAAGCGGCGCGGCTGACGCGCAATCACCGGTTGTGGGAGATCTATTTGATTACGCATGCGGATATCGCGGCGAGCCATGTGGACCGGGATGCGCATGCCGTGGAGCATGTGCTGGGTGAGGAGATGGTGGCTCAGTTGGAGAAATTGCTTGAGCCGATGCCGGCGCGGCTTGTGCCGGCGAGCCCGCATGGGCTGGCGTCTGCGGATGCGTCAGGGCAGAAGAAACGAGGCGGGGCATGATCTGGACAATGGTGGACACATGGATTGTGCTGGCGGGGGTGTTGTGCGCGGTGTCGTGCGCGCTTCTGGGGTCGTTTCTGGTGCTGCGGAAGATGAGCATGATGGGGGACGCGATCAGCCATGCGGTGTTGCCGGGGATCGCGGTGGCGTTCATGCTGACGCAGAGCCGCGCGAGTTTGCCGATGTTTGTGGGGGCGGCGGTGGTGGGGGTGCTGACGGCGGTGCTGACGCAGTGGGTGTCCAAATCGGGCAAAGTGGATGAGAGCGCGTCGATGGGCGTGGTGTTTACGGGGCTGTTTGCGCTGGGATTGCTGCTGGTGGTGCAGGCGGCCAACGGGACAGACCTGGATGCGAGTTGCGTGTTGTACGGCTCACTGGAGATGACGCACTTTGATTCCGTGGCGGTGATGGGGCCCCGGACGCTTTTCGGTGTGGATTGGGATGGGGAAATACCGCGGTCAGTACTGATTCTTTCGGGTGTGTTTACGGTGAATTTGTTGTGCGTGATTGTGTTTTACAAGGAATTGAAGATCAGCTCTTTTGACCCGGCATTGGCGACGACGCTGGGCATTCCCGCCTGGGTGATGCATTACCTCTTGATGACGCTGGTGGCAGTGACGACGGTGGCGTGCTTTGACAGCGTGGGATCGATCCTGGTGGTGGCGATGCTGATCGTGCCGGCGGCGGCGGCGCATCTGCTGACGGATCGGCTGCCGGTAATGCTGGTGGTGGCGTGCGTGATCGGCGCGATGTCTGCCGTGCTGGGTCATGTTTTCGCGGTGACGTTGCCGACGGCGATGGGTTTTCACGACACGAATACGTCGGGGATGATGGCGGTGGTGTCGGGCGTGGTGCTGCTTCTGGCGGTGGTGTTTTCGCCATCGCACGGGGTGTTTATCGGGTATGTGCGGCGTATGGCGCTGGGGCTGCGGATTACAGAGGAAGATGTCCTGGGCATTTTGTACCGGGTGCATGAAGCGCGGGGGACGGGGGCGGATGCAGGCGTGATTAAAAGCGCACTGGGCGTGGGTGCGGTGAAGCTGGCGATGGCTCGGCGCAGGCTGACGGGGCGGGGGCAGATTTCAGAGCGCAATGGGGAGTTGATGCTGACGGAGACAGGGCGGGTGCAGGCGAGCCAGATCATCCGGACGCACCGGTTGTGGGAGAGTTATTTATCGCAGTATCTGGGGTTACCGATCGACCATGTACACGCGCCGGCCGAGGCGCTGGAACATGTGCGGACGCCGGGCTTGGTGGAGGGATTGGCGGCGGATGTGGATGCGAGCCTGCCGGACCCGCAGGGGAAGCCGATTCCTGAGAAGCGGTGAGTGGAGTGGAGCTGGGATTTTTGACTGGGATTTAGAGGATAGGGAGCAGTTTTCAGGGTTTATGTGTGGAGGTGGGGGTGTTTTCTTTGGGGCCGACGGCCATCATTAAGAGGCGATAAGCGGCGTAGCTGAATTGGCCGCCGCCTACGGTGAAGATAAGCATGACCCAGCCGATTCGGAGTTGCAGGCCAAAGAAGACAAGGGGAAGGACCAGGAGCAGGAGCGCTAAGCCGCAGATGAAATGTTTGATGTAAAGGGCTTGGCTTCGTCGTCGAAGGAGCGGAGTTCGTTGCCGGAGGCGAGGCGCAGGGCATTGGCGTGGTTGACGCGTGTGCGGGCGGCTTGAGGGTCAACCCCTTGTTGAATGAGGAGGGCGATGAGTTCGTCAATGGTGGCGCCGTCGCCAAGGCGGATGGCGATCTGGGTGTCATTGAGACCGACGTTTTTTTTGGCGGGCATGGCCTTGCATGAGGGGCACTCAAACATTGCGCCTTGACGGTCTGCGCCACAGCTTTGGCAAAGGTCGGACATGGTGGGCTCCGGAATGGTGGAATGACGGGGATGATAAAGCAAAAGGGGTGATTTGTGGGCACACCTGAGATTCGGCGCGAGGCGATCGCAATTGACGATTGGCTGGCGCAGATATCAGCGGGGTCAAGGTGATTGGTTGGCGTGGCAGTTCATTTATGTCGGGAGAGTTGGGCAATTGGGAGCCGGCGGGACGCCGGCGCTCCCGGTATAGAGCCGCACAGAACGTCATGCACCCGGTGGTGTCTGATCAGAATCCGACCCGCGGCACTTGGAAATGAGACCCGATTTTATTTGTGGTCAGGCCAGGTGAGCTTGCGTTTGTTGACCAGAAACCAGTTGCGCATGAGGTCGATCTGGAAGGACATGAGGCCGGGGTCTGCCCAGACTTCAAAGCCGGGCATGTCGTTGGGGAGCATGGGTTTTAAGGCGTGCCACCAGCGTTTGTCGTCGAACATGTCGATGAGGGGAAGGTAGGGCTCGCCTTTGGGGTTTAAGAGGAATTCGAGGGGGCCTTCGTCGTGCCTGTAAAGGAGCCCAAGGGTGAGGGTGGAGCGGGGGAGGTCTGCGCGCATGAGCAGGCCGCGCAGGTTTTGATGTTCCTGGGTGAGGGGCTTTTCCAGTTTGTCGGGAGACTGCATGAACTGGCCCATGCGCAGGACTTGCTTGACGGCCCAGACATCTTCATCGCGGGCGCGGCGGTCGAGGAGTTCCTTTTGCACGCCGGTGAGGCCAGCGAGGAAGCCCCCGGACATTTTGGCGTTGTCGTTGTAATCCTTGAGAAGCTTGGCGACGAGGGCGGATTGGGCTTCCTTGTTCATGTTCTGCCAGGCGATGATGCAGGCCTGGTCGCGGATGAAGGCGGCATCATGGGAGAGGAGAGGGTAGATGTCCTCTTCCTGAATCGCGTCAGAAGCGCGGAGGGTGGCGAGCTTAATGGAGTCGGGAGAGTCGGAGGCTGGGCGGGCGTTGGTGAGGCGGCCGCGGGGAATGCCTTCGAGCGCGGCAAGGGTGAACATGGGTTTGGATTTGGCGTCGTCGGGGAGGTCGCGCAGGGAGAAGCGTTGTGTCGGGTCGGCGAAGGCTTGTCCCTGGGTCTGGTAGCGGGTGTGGTATGCGGCGCAGAAGAGCATGTTCCACACGGGCTCGTCGAGGGTGACTTTGTCGTCGCGCATGGCAGTGAGGTTGTCCATGGCGGAGATGATGTCCTGAGATTGATCTTTGATGAAGGGGAAGGCAAGAGTGGCACGCCAGAGGAGCCAGGAATTGGCGGGCGAGAGTTGGAAGATTTCCTTGGCCGAGGTTGCGGTTTTGGAGGTTTTTTCTGAAGGTAACGAGAGACGGGAGAGCAAGAGCTGGAGGGTGGTGACGGTGCTGGGGTCTTTGCCGTGTTTGAGGGCGTAGACCGCGCCGGTGCGGGTGGCAATAGAAGTGGAGGGAGTGATGACAAGGGTTCGGATGGCGTCTTCTGCGCCTTTGGCATCGGAAACAATCAGGGCCCAGGCGGCGGCCTGGGCGACGGCGTCGGGAAGTTTGGCGAGGTCGGGGGGAATGGTGTCGGCGGCTTTAAGAGAGCCGAGCATGAGCCAGGCTTGCTGGGCGAGGATTTTGTTTGGGTCCTGGGTGCGTTCTTTGATGAGGGTGATGAAAGGGGTGGGGTTGTTGCCGGCGTGGGCCAGATCTGCGCAGGCGACGAGGGCGGCATAGCGGGCCTCGGCATCGGTATCGTTCATGATGAGGGAGACGAGGATGGCGACGGCGGGGTCGTCGGCGATATCGGAAAGCTCCCCGATGAACTGGGAAGCGATCATGCGGTTTTTGGGGTTGGGGTCTTTGGCGATGATGCCCAGCCAGCGGAGGTAGGTGTGGGCGGGGACGGTCTGGCGGTTCCAGACACCTGCGTAGTCGAGGGCGCGCATGATCTGGAGGAAATTGGCTTGGTCGGTGGTTTTGGCCATGAGTTCGACGGCGGCCTGGCGGGTGCCGGCGTCGCGGGGAGCATTTTTGATGATGTAGTTGAGGCCCAGCTCGCGGGTTTTGGGATCGGAGGAGGCGGCTTTGGAGGTGCGGTATTTGCGGGCCCAGGATGGGCCGTAGGAGGCGACAATGGGCATGCAGACGAGCGTGAGGGCGCAGAGGGCGATGAGAGCGTATTGGATGAGTTTGATGAGTTTCTTGCGTTCCATTCGCCGTCCCTGGTATGGGTGTTGTTGGGGGGTGGTGAAGTCTAGCGTAACGGCGGGTGCGCAGTAGGGGTATGAATCAGACGTGCAGGTGGTGCGGGTGTTTGGGATTTTTTGAGAGGATTGGGGGTGGTGGGCAGAGGGAGCAGGCAGAGTTTTCTATGAGGCATTCTCTATGGATTTCCATGGGTGCCGACTTGGTCGTTGGGCTTATGGGGCGAGCGGTGGGGTGTTCCATTCACCTGAATCCAATTTTTTTGAAAGTGAGGTTACATTTCATGCTGTTTGATAGGACATGAGCGAGGGTGGACTTATTTTGAAATTTGGATTTGGGGTCTAATTATCGGCTCAAATGCGTGAAAAAACCGGTTTGAGAAGTGGAAGATTAATTTGTATTGTTTATCAATACGTGAATTTCATAATACTTAATATTTAATGCAAGATGTTATGTGAACAACGTCTATGGACTGAATTCCGGGTGGCGTTTGGAAAGAAAACGAACCGAAGGGGTTGATTTTGCATGACGGTCGGATTATTATTGTGGGCGTCTTGTCGAGCATTTGAAATTAGCCCCCCAACCTCGGATGGGTCTCCCCCGACTCAATCCGAGCACTCGCCCTCAGACAGTTCCCCCCCGACACTGTCTGAGGGTTTTTATTTGTGGTTTATTTTTTGCGTGTTGAACAAAAGAGTGTGGATGGTCGTTTAATTGTGTAGGAGAGTGTGATATTTTTGACACTTGCCGGGGGGTGTTCCCTCGGGTGGGCCGATTCATTTTTATGTGTTGAGGGTTGTCATGTTGCACCTGTTGCCGGTGAAGCGTTGCGGGCGTGATGGTGTGAGGGGACTTTTACTTGCGGGGGTTTTGGCGGGTGCGGGGTGGTGTGCGGGCGCGGGGGTGTCATGGGCACAGGCGCCTGCGACGCAGCCTGCGAAGGAGGCGCCGGCCAAAGCCACCAAGGACGTCAAGGATGCGGCCAAAGGAGAGGGCAAGGCGGAGGCGGTGGAGGACAAGGACAAGCCTGTGGTGCTCAAGGCGCTGCCGATGAATATCCAGATCAGCGGGAATGTGCAGTTCAATGAGAACGGGGTGATGAGCGGGCAGAGCAACTATTTCAATGTAAGTTTTTTCCTTCAGCCTCCGGGGAACATGCCGATCCGTTCGATCCGGAATGTGAAAGTGCAGAAGCTGGTGACGGATTCCGGGGAAGATTTGACGACGGGCCTGCGTGAGCAGAACAGCGAAAATTTCCAGGTGCCGGAGGATTTGTTTCTGGCGCCCGGGCAGGACAGGGGCCGTGGGCGCAGCCGGCGGCAGATGTATGTGAACCCGCCTTTTCCCAAGAAGCCATGCCGGAAGATCGCCAAGCTGCAGGGGACGGCGGATATCGAGATGGCGCAGGGGCCGCTTAAGCGGGTGAATATCGGTGCGGTTTCGGCGGTGGATGGGAAGCGGATCAAGATCGAAGGTGTGGATGACGCATGGATCCAGCTCTCGATGGGCGACGAGGGGAACCAACGGCGTATGCAGGTGACGAGCAACGCGCAGACGTTCGGGAAGATCGCGCGGCTTTACTTTTTTAACGGTGACGGGACGCTGATCCAGAACCAGGGGTACTCGTCAAGTTACTCGGGGCAGGGGAGCGGGACGGTGACGCTGGGGCTGTATGGCCAGTTTCCGGAAACCACGACGGCTGTGCTGATCATCTACGGCACGAGTAAGAGCATGAGCGTGACGTTTGAGGGAACGGATTTCCCGATGCCGTCGATCTTTGCCGAGGGGAGCGATTTGTTTGACATGGTGATGAAGACGGAAGCGATAGAGGAGGGGTTTGCGCTGGCGGACATCGCTCCCAAGCCTTTATCGGTGGATAAAAATGCCAAGCCTGTGGTGGCGAAGGTTCCGGGGAAGGGAGCCGCGGCGGAGGTTTTGGGGTCGGCAGTGCCTGCGGATATTTCTGGCATGGATGTGGCGACGTTCACGCAGGAGGACGCGCCTGTCGACCCCAACAAGCCAGCGAAGAAAAAGCCTGCGGTGAAGAAGGATGCGGCGGCATTGGAGAAGGAAGCCAAGGCAAGGGCTGAGGCGGAAGCTGCGAAGGCCAAGGCTGGAGAGGCGGAGAAAGCAGCAGCGGTTGAAGTAGAGAAGGCAAAAGCAGAGGCGAAAGAAGCGACGACCAAGCAGGCCAAGTGAGGGGGTCGGGTAGAGCTGTGGCGGAATGAAAACAGCATGATCGCAAGATCATGCTGTTTTCACGTGTGTGTTGAGAAGATCAGCGTTTGAGGGCGGCTATAGGGAATGGCTGCCTGGTATCGGGGCAGATGACCCAGCCGGGTCTTGTTGGGGCGGGTTTGTAGTCGGTGAAGGGGTGTTTTTTGCCGGATTTGGGGGAGGTGAAAAGCTCCGTAGGTTCAGGTGTGTTGGCCTGAGTGGTGGGGGCAGGAAAGGGGTTGGAGGATTCCCACGGCTTGGCGTAGATAAGCGCGCCAGCCAGGAGGGCTAAGGCGACGAAAGCGAAGATAGCGTTGCGTTTATTCATGATTGGCTGATGAGTTTGAAGTTTGCAGGCCAAAACGGATGCAGACGGCCATGCGGCTGAATGTCAGGTGAGTGAGCCAAAGGCTATTTTCATCCCAACCCCCTCCCCGATAGGGAGGGGGGGAGGAAGTGTTGCATTATTCGAGGTCGAGGAGGGAGTAATCAGTGAAGAACCAGCCGGTGCCAAGGGCGATGTTGTTCCCGCCGTAATAGTTGTTGGTTGTGGTTTCCACCATCTTTTCAGAAGCGACATGGCCATCGAGCCAAGCGGCATTGGCAGTGTTGTTGTGGCGGAAATGGATGGCGGGAATCAGTTCGTAGGTGGGGACGAGCCCGGTTCCCACGACGTAGGTGGGGGAGTAGTGGGGTTCGACGAAGGAATATTCAATAACCACTTGCTGGCCTGCATTGGTGTGGGCCATGGCGGTGTCGGCGAAGCCGACGGTACGAGCGGGATTGCGTACTTCGGAACGACGGGTGCATTGGTTGTAGGCGGTTTCTCCATACCCTTGAGTCCAGAAACGTGAGCCCACCCAAATTTGATTCATGCCGTAGCCTCCGCAACCGGCTTCAAATGAGAGTCCGCCGGGGTTGTCGCGTGTGACGTAGCGTGCCAGGTTTGGGCAGGTTTTAACTTGTCCACCGTCGCCAAGGTAGGTGGTGAGAGGGCCTTTGGTCGGGTCGAAGACGTCGCTCATGGAGGCGCGTGTACCGTGCCAGCGCTCCAGGTCATTCGAGTAGTCGTACATGGTGGCCGATGCGCGGACGTACTGGTCTTTGTAGTCATTGGCGTAGACATCCGTGGAGAGCATGACCTGTTTGAGGTTGGACATGCACTGGGCTTGTACGCCGGATTCGCGTGCTTTGCCCAGGGCGGGGAGCAGGATGCCGATGAGCAGCGCGATGATGGAGACGACGACGAGAAGCTCGATGAGGGTGAAGCCTGGGTGGTTCAGGCGACGGTGGGGGGAGGGAATGGACGACAGCATGAGAGGCTCCTTGTCCCGATTCGCGCGGGACGATCCCTGAGTGATGGGTCACGTCTTCGCGAAGGGAATTGGATGCCGTGGAAGTGCTGTTTTCAGGGGATAAAAAACAGGACGAGCCAGCGGCGTCCCTTTCGCGAGGACACACGAGGTAACTCATCTGGCAGGTCTTCCGGCTCTGGATCTGACTCGTGTCACCTTCCCATGGGGCTCAACCCAAAGTGGCTTTAGACACGGGTGGGGTCGATTCTGGTCGACCCGCAATCCATTACGGCGGCGCGTCCGCGAGGGCATTTCACCCTGCTTCCCTTTTCAACCCTCATGCTTTTTGGACATGGGGGTCACCGAATGAGGGGTGTGAGTATATCAGAAGGGTGAGGACAGGCAAGGAGTTTGTGAATTGCGGCTCTAGGTGGCACTACTAGATATAGTAGTATGAGAATAGATATCGCTATATGTGGTACGTTCCACGTGGAACACGTTTCTGACGAACGTTCATTGCTGGATTTGGTGAACAAAAGGGAGCGCAGTTCGTTGTTATAAAGGGAGAATTGAGTTGGGATACTCGGCATGGCTAGGTATGCTGGGTGCGTCGGATAAAGTGATGTTGTAAAAACAGACCGGGCGGACATCCAATGAACCAGGCAGAGGCGGCAATCAAAGAGACGCGATGGGCGATCCGGCGGGCGCTGCTTATGCGTGAGCTGGTGGTGCTGTTGACGTTTTATCTGATGGTGTGGGGCGTGGTGGCGCTGGTGGCGCGGTATGGGTGGACGGGGCGGAGCGTGATGCTTTTGTGGGGGGCGTTGGGGGTGCCGGTGGTGTGCGCGTGGGCGTGGGTGCGCGCTAAAGGTAAGACGCCTGGGGAGATGCAGGTGCGGACGATGCTGGATGCCCGGAGCGGGGCGGGCGGGCTGCTCTTGATTGAGGGAGACCAGGAAAGCCAGGCATGGGCGGGGAGCCTGCCGCGGCTTGCGCAGCCGGAATACCGCTGGCGGGACAGGCAGGCATGGGTGTTATTCGGCGTGGCGGTGCTGTTTGTGGCGGCGGCGCTTCTGGTGCCCGACCCGGATGTGACGCGCGACCCGGTGAAGATGCGGCTGGACCATGCGACACAGGGGACCAAGGAGCAGATCGATGTGCTGGCGAAAGAGCCGCTGGTGGCGCAGGAGAAGCTGGCGGAGCTGAAGCGGCAGATTGAGCGCGTGGAGGAAGAAGCCCAGGGGGACAACCCGACCAAGTCGTGGGAATCATTGGACCAGCTTCGGCGCGCGGTGCAGCAGACGGGGGATGATGCCGGCGCAGGGCTGGCGTCGCTGGCGACAAGTGCGCAGAACCTTGAATCGCTGGCGCAGTCGCTTTCGGGCGCGCTTAAGGACCCATCAGTGAAGAGCGAACTGGTGCTGCTGGCGATGAAGGATCTGGAGAAGCTGCTGGAGCGTGAGGCAGAAGGCAAGCCGGATTTGGAAAAGGCGCTTGCGGAGCTGGGGAACTTTAAGGATGGAGCGGGAGCGGAGGATCTGAAACGCCTGGAGAGGGCCATGGGGAAGCTGGATGCGCGCGCACGGCAAAGGCTGGAAGAACTGCGCAATAAGGGTCTAGGGGGAGAAGGGGACGGGAGGAAGCCGGGCGAGGGCAAGGACGGGAAACAGGCGCTGAAGGATTTTCTGGATAAGGAGGACACGCCGGACTCGATCAAGGAGGCGTGTGCCGGGCAGGACGGGGCGGGTGGGGTGAACCGCGGGCCGGGTGCGGCGAAGCTGACATTCAATGACATGGAGAGCCCGGAGGTGAAGAACGGCTTGACGCCCGACGCACTGCCGCCGGGGAAGCGGGATGTGAACGATGCGCGGCTGGTGAGCGTGTCGGCGGAGAAGCCTAAGGAGAATGCCGATGGAGAAGGATCGACACAGGGCGCATTGGGGTCCGGCGGAGGGCAGGGGGGCGAGGCGAATCGCCAGGAACTCTTGCCGATCCACAAGCAGGCGGTGAAGCGGTACTTTGATCGTGGAGAGGGGAAGCCGTGAGAGAAGGAAGATGGGTCTTGGATTCTGGGTCTTGGGTATTGTCAGATAAGAAAAGTATAGGGTTGAGCAAGAGCTAAAATTTTAGCTTTTCAGGTAGGATGCAGTGGTGGATATTTGGTGAAAGAAGGATTCATGACGCAGAACTTATTGACGCCTCAGGAGCTCGCGCCGGTGACGGCTTTGGCGACGCGCGCGCTGGGGGAATTGGATGGGATTTTGATTGGGCGGGCGGAGTTGCACCGGCTGGTGTTGGTGGGGGTTTTAAGCCGTGGGCATATTCTGCTGGAGGGTTTGCCGGGGCTGGGGAAGACGGCCCTGGTGAAGGCGCTGGGGCAGTTGATGGGATTGGCGTTTAGCCGCGTGCAGTTCACGCCGGACTTGATGCCGGGGGACATTCTGGGTGCGCACATCCTGGAGCAGCATGCGGATGGGTCGCGGAAGATGCGATTTCAAGAGGGGCCGATTTTCACCAATATCCTGCTGGCGGACGAGATCAACCGTGCGAGCCCCAAAACGCAGTCGGCGCTGCTGGAGGCGATGCAGGAAAAGTGTGTGACGCTGTTGGGGGTAACGCGCGCGTTGCCCGACCCGTTTTTTGTGCTGGCGTCACAGAACCCGATTGAATTGGAAGGGACGTACCCGCTGCCGGAGGCGCAGTTGGACCGATTTTTGTTCAAGCTGGTGGTGAGCGATGTGACGGTGGAGACGATGGAGCGGATCATCACCACGCGCAGGCGCGGGGAGGCGCCGGTGCCGACGTGGCGGATGTCCGCAGCGGAATTGGGGACGATGCTTTCAACGATGGAGCGGATCGTGCTGCCTGGCCCGGTGGCGCGATACGTGGCGCGGGTGGCGGCAGGGACGCATGCGGGGTCAGCGGAGGCGACGGGATTGGTGAACAAGTATGTGACGTATGGCGCCTCGCCGCGCGCGGCGATCGCGATGGCGGAGGCGGGGCGGGCCAATGCGCTGATCGCGGGTCGGCCGACAGTGGGTTTTGAGGATGTGAAGCTGGTTGCGCCGCATGTGCTGGGGCATCGGTTGATGTTGAACTACCAGGCGCGGTTTGACCGTGTGCAGACGCGGGATGTGATCAATGAACTTCTGGCAACGCTGGACCCGGCGCAGATGAAGCTTCCCAGCGGGGTGGCGGCGAGTTAGGAATGATCAATGAGTCATGGCAGATTGAGATTGAGTGGGTTTTGGCCTTGAAGATGAAGTTGGAAGAGATCAACTGAAACCTTTACTTTCGGGACTATATGAGTCAAAAATCAATTGGATTTTCACGGAAGACCCTGCTGGCGTGGGTCATGGCGGCATTGCTATGCGCGCTTGCCGCACCGGAGAATGCATGGGCGGATGAGGTGCCGGGCCTGAATGGGAGCGTGGATGCTTCGCCGTTTTCCTCGGATGGTGCGGGATATGCGCAGGTGAAGGTGACCATTGCGAATTCAGGCGAGCAGAGCCGCGTGGTGGTGATGGTGGCGGAAGCCAGCAATAACCCGTTTGGACGGCGTTTTGTGAAGCGCGTGCTGGTGTCGCCGAATTCGACGGTGCGTGCGACGATGCCTGTGCCGCGCTGGTTTGGGCAGGGGAGCATGGTGCGGCTAAGGTGTGAAGGTGTGGAGTTTGCATCGACGGGCTTGCGGGGAAGCTCGCAGAACCAGGCTGAAGTGGTGCGGATGACGACAGATGCGAAAGCGGCGCTGGAGCCGATGATCCGTTTCCAGTCGTGGAATGAGTCGCGCGGGGGGTATAGCTATTACGGGGGGAGCACGCCGCGGGCATCGTATGAACAGGTGACCGCGGCGGTGGGGTCATGGCCGACGGAAGGGGCGGAGTATTTTGGCATTCCCGCGCTGGTGATGACGGAGGCGCAATGGAAAGATGCGCCGGAGGGGGTGAGGAAAGCGCTGGTGGATTATGTGGCGTTTGGGGGTTTGCTGGGTGTGGTGGGGGATGTGCCTGCGCCGGCGGCATTTAAGGAAGTGCGTCCGGATGCATGGCGTTCGGAATCGATGACGATGACTCCGGTGCCGCCGCAGGCGACGTACAGCGGGAGCGGGACATCCGGAACACCATCGCCGATACCGATGGGGGGCCTGGTGACTCGGCGGCTGCAGGAAACCAATCGGGCCTACGCATATGGCTATGGCCTTTTTTACGTGTTGCCTTTGGTGGACGCAGCGCCCAGGAAGGATGATGAGGCGGCGAAGCCCGTGGGCGGCGGCGAGGTGAAAACAAGCGCACGCCCAACCCCGCCGAGCAAGAGCGTCAGGAGCGGGAGCGGGGACATGCTGCCGGCGCGGCAGGCGGCGCACTGGCGGGAGTTCATCCGTGACTGCGAGGCGCTTGCCTCAAGCGACATGATCGCGTCGCAATACAACCGGTACGGCTATTACGGTTCAATGGGGAACTCCAAGTGGCGCGATGCGTTCAAAGTGGCGCATACGGAGGGGCTTTCGCGGAATCTGATGTTTGCGATGCTGCTGTGTTTTTCGGTGGCGGTGGTGTCGGGGATCGTGATGTTGCGGATGCGGGGGAAGAAGATGTGGATTCTTGTGGCCATGCCGAGCTTATCGGTGGCGTGCGCGCTGGGACTGGTGGTGCTGACGATGTTGTCGGAAGGGTTTGGGGGCGTGTCGAATGTGGCGGCGGTGACGTTCCTGGACCAGCGTACGCAGGAGGGGCGGACCCTGGGCGTGGTGGGGATTTATTCGCCGCTGGGGCTGGGTGCGTCGGGGTTGAGGTTTGATTCTGAGACGCAGATTTTGAATCCGCCCGGTGAGATGGGACAGGAGGGGTGTATGGTGGATATGACGCAGGATGAGCATGTGGAGGATGGGTGGCTTACGCCGCGCGTGGTTGGGTATCTGCAACTGGCGAAGCGGTCGGCACGCAAAGAGCGGCTGCTTTTTGCGAAGGACGGCGATGGATACAGCGTGACCAATGGGCTGGGGGCGCCGATCACGCGGCTGCAGTACCGCGATGCGGCGGGGAGGCGGTTTTCTGCGGGGCCGATGGCCGCGGGCGCCACGGCGGCGATGACGGAGGAACAAGTCGTGGAGGAAGCCGTGTTGCGAGGAGAAACGGGGGAGCAATGGCGCGGGCGGGAGGCATCCAACGCGACATCGACCTGGCTCCGGAGTTATTGGATGCAGAGCCTGCGGGTGGTGGGTCCGGCATCGCTATTCTGGCCGGCGCCGGGAGAGTATGTGTGCGAGCTTTCCGGGTCTCCGTTTTTGGAAGACGGGATGAAGGGAAGCGGAACCACGACGGGCAGGAACGTGGTTTTAGGCGTGGTTGAGAAGTAGGCGCAGAGTTTTAGCGGTTCGTGGCCAACGAGCAGAGAAGAAGGAAGGGTGGTTTATGAAGGTTGAAGTGCGCAACTTGAAAAAACATTTCGGGGCCACCAAAGCGGTGGACAACGTGAGCTTTGAGTTCCACTCGGGCGAGACGTTCGGGTTTGTCGGGCCCAATGGGTCGGGCAAGACGACGACGATGCGGATCATGGCGACGATGGACGAGCCGACGGATGGGGATGTGCTCATCGATGGCGTGTCCGTGGTGGAGTATCCGGAGCATGCACGGCGCCTGCTGGGGTATGTGCCGGACAACGAGCCGACGCCGCCGGACATTAACATCCATGAGTACCTGGATTTTTATGCGCGGGCCTATGGGCTCAAAGGCGTGCGGCGTGAAAAGACGATCCGGGATATCGAAGAATTTACGAACACAACGGCAATCCGGGAGAAAATGGTCAAATCCCTTTCCAAAGGGATGAAGCAGCGCGTGAGCGTGGCGCGTGCGCTCTTGCACGACCCGGCGCTGATCCTGATGGACGAGCCGGCGGCCGGGCTGGACCCACGGGCGCGCATCGACCTGCGGGAACTGGTGAAGGCGTTGGCGGATACGGGCAAGGCGATCCTGATCAGTTCGCACATCCTGCCGGAACTGGCGGAGATGTGCGATGGGACGGTGATCATCGAAAAGGGCGTGGTGCTGCGGGCCGGAAAGCTGGACGCGATCATGCATCAGGATTCGCAGACGCAGGCGCACCGGCGGTATCTGCTGCGTGTGCTGGGGGATGATGAGCAACTGGCGCGGACGCTGCTGGAAACGGCGGGCGTGCATCATGCCGTGGCCCTGGGCAAGGGGCAGGTGTCGGTGGACATCATCGGCGGTGAGGAAGAAGCGGCAGCGCTTTTGGCGGCGCTGGTGGGGCGGGGTGTGAAGCTGGTGGAATTCAAACCTGAGAAGCACAGCCTGGAGAACATTTTCATGAACGCAACCAAGGGGAATGTGCAATGACAAGCGCGATTGTTGAACCTCCGCAGGCGGATGAGGCATCCAAAGGCGGCCGGATGGACCGGCTGTTGGCGTGGCTGGACGACCGAGTGAACCCGATCGTGCTTAAGGAACTGCGGCAGAATGCGCAGTCGAATGTGCTGGCAAGCATCATCGTGCTGGTGATGCTGGTATCGCTGGGCATTGTGGGGCTGGGCGCGGCATCCAGCACCGAGGGGCCGGGGCTGTGGACGTTCATCGCGCTCAATACGTTCATGATGATCGTGTGCGCAGTGGTGATTCCGCTGGGGGGCGCGCTGCGCATGCTGGGCGAGGTGAACGACACGCACGGCGACCTGCTTTCGATCTCGACGATCACGCCGATCCGGTTCGTGATGGGGAAGATTGGCGCGACGCTGCTGGTGACGGCAATGGTGTTTGGGATGAGCCTGCCGTTTTTGACGGTGTGCTATTACCTCAACGGGATTTCAATTCCGCTGATCCTGATCGCGTTCTGGCTGGATGTGATGGTGATTTTCGGCGGCGTGGTGTTTTCAATCTGCATCGTGGGCAAGGACCCCAATCCGGTGACGCGCTATTTGGCCGTGCTGGCGCAGCCAGCGATGCTGATTCCGGTGTTTGTGATGATGGGGGTGCTGGTCTCAGCCGGAAGCAGGATGGTGCCCAACATGGCGGAGTTCATGCTGGTGATGGCGCACCTGTTCATGGTGGAGATCGTGTTGTGCGTGCTGTTCATCACGGCAGCGGTGGTGAGGATGATGCCTGAGACGGCCAACCGGAGCGTGCTGGCGCGGCTGGCGGTCACGGCGGTGACGATCGGGAGTGCGGCATACCTGTTCCTGATGGACAAGCTGGTGTACAAGCGAGCGCTGGGCGGCACGTCCTCGCTGGACGGGGAAACATTGCTGAAGGCGTGGTCGATGTGCGCGTGGGGGCTGATGATCCTGTGCCTCCTGGTGGTGATTTCAGGCCGGGACCGGTATGGATCGCGCATCCGGAATTTGATTCCAGCCAAGCCGATGAAACGGCTGGGTGCGTTTGTGCTTTTTTCCGGTGCGGGAGGCGGTGTGGTGTGGTGGCTGATGTTGTGCGGGGTGTTACTGGGGATCGGTATGGGGTGGTCCCTGACGCATGGCGATTTCCCTTATTTCAAGACGTTGGAGTTCTCGCGGAGTGAGAACACCTGGCTGATTCCCATGCGAATCGGGGTGTATGCGTTTCTTTATGCGATGAGCGCGGTGCTGCTGCGGCATTACCTGATGCGCAATTGGGCCAAGCCGATGGTGGCCAGCGTGCTGGCGGTGGCGGGGATGGTGGCGTCGGTGCTGCTGCCGCTGATGCTGAGCCTGTTTTTGATGGGTCGCGGGCCGACAGGAACGCTGAGGGATGTGGTGGACATGGTCTGGGCGCTCAGCCCGCTGGGAATGGTGATCGACGACACGCCGCGCCTGGCGGTGATGACGGTGGTTGCGCTGTGGTCCGCTGTTGTGGTGGTGGGGATGATTCCTTGGCTGAGATTCCACTGGACGTCGTTCACGCGGCTGGAGCCGGATGTCGCGACGCAGGAGGCTTTGATGAAAGTGAGAAGTTTGAAGTAAGAGGTGGATGGTTGAAGATGGAAAGATGATGAAAGGTTTTGGCGTGGGCGAGGTGAAGGCAGAGGCAAACTGGCGGGCGCTTGGCCGGATGGGCGGGGCGCGCTATGGGTTTGTTTTGCCGCGCACGGTGAGGGTGGGGCAGCGAGGGGAGCGGGTGAGCACGCGGGAGGGTGCGTCGATGGAGTTTTTGGACCATCGGGAATATCAGATGGGAGATGACCCGCGGCGCGTGGACTGGGGGGCTTATGCGCGCTCGGACAAGCTGGTGGTGCGGCGGTATCACGATGAGGCCAGCCCGCATCTGGATCTATTGCTGGATACGTCAGCTTCGATGGGGCTGGAGGGTTCGCAAAAGGGGTTGGCGGCGCGGGCGCTTTCGGTGTGTCTGGCGACGGCAGCGGAAAGCGCCGGCTTCACCAACAAGGTGCATTTGCTGGGGGAACAGGGGCTGGAACTGCCGGGTTCGGCAGGGCGGCCGGAGGGGTGGAGTGAGATTGAATTCGGCGGGGCGACTTCGCCGGAGGCGTCGCTCATGGCGCGTCCTGCGCGGCTTAAAACCAGAGGCACGCGCGTGCTGATCAGCGATCTGCTTTGGCCGGGAGACCCGAATTGGCTGCTCACGCGCCTGGCCACGGAATCAGGCATGACGGTGATTGTGCAGCTTCTGGCGCAGAGCGACCAGGAGCCGCCGGAACTGGGGATGTATCGGTTGATCGACAGTGAGACGGGGTTCACCCGTGATGTGACCATTGATCAAGGCGCACAGGCGCGATATTTGGACAACCTGGCGCGTCATACCGAAGCCTGGCGATCAGGGAGCCGGCGCGTGGGGGCGGTGTTTGTGACGCTGACGGCGGAGCGACTGCTTGAGGGGTGGGGTTTGGATGAGCTTGTGCGTCAGGAGGTGCTGCAGTTCCTTTCCTGAGCTTTCCATTGGCGCTTTTAGCCGGGGTGGCCCTGCCGGGGCTGGTGGCGGTCTATTTGCTGCACAATCGGAAGAAGAGCCGCGTGGTGTCGAGCCTGATGTTGTTTGGGGTGACGGAGGCGCCGAGCTTCGGAGGAAGGCGGATTGAAAAGTCGCGCTTGCCGTGGATGCTGTTTTTGGAGCTTTTGATCCTGGCGATGCTGGTGGTGGCTGCGGCGGGGCCGAGCCTGATGGCCAAAGACGTGTACCGGCCGCTCGTGGTGGTGCTGGATGATTCGTACTCGATGCGGGCGGGGCAGAAAGAGAGTGCTCGGGAACGGGCGCTGGAATTGGTGCGGGGGGCGATTGAAGAAAATCTGGGACAGCCGACGCGGGTGATCCTGGCGGGGGATAAGGCGGTGTACGCAGGGGAGAATATTTCGCGCAAGGAGGAGATCGCCGGGCAATTGGAAAAATGGCAAGCCGGTGCGGGAAGCGCAGCCTTGGGGGAGGCGATCACTATGGCGCGGCAATCGCTTGGGCCGGAAGTGCGCATCCTGCTGGTGACCGACCATGAACCCGAAGCGGAAATGAAGAAAAGCAAGAGCGTGAAGTGGCACGCATTTGGGAAGGCGGGCAAGCAGTTTGCGATCACGCAGGCGTCGGTCACGCGTGTGGAGGCAGTCAACCTGCGGTGCATGGTGGAGGTCGCGAATCTGGGAGGCGCTGAGCAAGCGGAAACGTTTTTAAGTGTCGTGGGGCCAGATGGAAAAGTGTTTAAGCAGATGCGGGTGGAGTTGGCGGGCGGGAAGGCGCAGCAGTTGATTTTCGAGGTGCCTGAGGGGGTTGATGGCAGATTGCTGAGTGCGGAGCTTTCCGACGATGTGCTGGGAATCGATAACAAGGTGGCGCTGGCGCCGCCGGTGGATCGGCGGGTGACGGTGGGGGTGGCGGTGAAGGATGAGGCGCTGAGGCAGTATGTGCTGGAGGCGGTGAAGTCGACGGGGTTGGTGAAGGGGGCAGTGCGGACGGGGACAACAGATGCGGTGGATGTGCAGATAACGGATGAAAAGCCGATGGTGGATGCGCAAGGGAAGGTTGAAAATGGGGGATTGGGCTGGCGGTTGGTGTTTGAGCGGCCGACAGGCGCGGCGCGCACGCTGACTGGGCCGTACGTGATCAAGCGCGGGCATCCGCTTTTGGATGGCGTGGCATTGGAAGGGGTGCTGTGGCCGGCAGCGGATATGTCGGCGGCGGCGACCCGGCCTGCTTCCACACAGCCTGCTTCCACGCAGGCAGCGCTGACGCAGCCAGCGGAGGAAGCGATGGGCGTGCCGCTGATTTATGCGGGTGATCAGCCGCTGGTTTGGCTGGCGGAGACCCGGAGCGGTGCGGACTTGCAGGTGCGGTTTCATTTGGGTGATGTGTCGCGGTCGAGCCTGATGCAGTCTCCGGCGTGGGCGGTGTTTTTCTACAACCTGCTGTCGGCGCGGGGCCTGGCGTTGCCCGGGCCGGACCGGTCGATGGTGCCAGTGCATGAGCAGACGCACATCAAGGTGCCAGCCGGGGTGGAGGGCGTGGAGGTGTTGCTGCCGGATGGGAAAATGCGGCGACTGGTGGTGTCGGATCGGCAGGCGGTGCTGACGTGCGGGCAGGTGGGGGTTTATGAAATCAAAATGGGGAATGGCCTGGGCAGGGCGGTGGTGTCGGCGGGGACGCTGAACCGTGCGGAATCTGATTTGCGGGACTGCAAGACGGGGCAATGGGGAACGTGGGTCGATACGCGGATAAGCCGTGAGCGGGCGACGGATGTGTCGTGGGCGCTGGGGCTGGCGGGGCTGTTGATGCTCGGCTTGCATGCGTGGCTGACGGTGTCAAAAAGTCAGGGGGACGCATGAGCTGGCTGGGCGTGACATGGACGTCGCCGGTGTGGCTGCTGTTGATGCTGCCGGTGGCGATGGTGTTGGTGAAGTATCCAGGCCCGACGCGGATGGTGCGGTTTTTGCGTTGGTCGCTGGCGATGCTGGTGGTGGCAGCGATGGCGGGGCCTGCGGTGTTTTTGCCGGGCAGGGGTGGGGCGATCATCGTGCTGGCGGACAAAAGCGCATCAATGCCTACGGACGCGGCTAAGACGCAGCTGGAGATGGTGACGCGGATACAAAAGGAGATGACAAGCGGGGATGTGCTGGGCGTGGTGTCGTTTGGGGAAGGGGTGGGGGTGGATCGCATGCCCGGCGGAGGTCCGTTTGGGGGATTCACAGCAGACCCCGGGTCTGGCGGGTCATCCCTGGGAGAGGCGATCCAGACGGGGCTGGCGCTGGCGCCGCTGGACATGCCCGCCCGCGTGGTGGTGATCACCGATGGGCGTTACACAGGGACCGACCCGGCGCTGAGCGCGGTGCTGGCGGCGGATCGTGGCGTGCCGGTGGATTACGTGCGCCTTGCGCGCCCGGTGACGCGGGATGTGGCGGTGCGGTCGATCACGGCGCCGGGACAGGTGTATCCCGGGGAAGGGTTTTTGATTGATGCCGTGGTGGTGATGCCGGAAGCGGAGCCGGTGCAGCTCACGCTGATGCGGGGAAAGACGGCGATCGCGGCGGGGCGGCAGACGTTGAATAAGGGGAACAACCGGCTTTCCTTCCGGGACAGGCTGTCGGTGCCCGGGGCGGCGGTGTACACGCTGGTGGTGCAGCCTGATGGGGTGGACCCGACACCGGAAAACAATCAGGCGCGGGTGATTGTGGGTGTGAAGGGAAACCGCCCGGTGATGGTGGTGTCGGGCACGGGTCAATCCGACCTGGCGCGGCTGTTGTCAGGCGCGGGTGTGGTGACTACCACGGTGCGGGCGGAGGATTTTGACGGGTCGCTGCCAATGCTGGCGGGGGCGTCGGCGATTGTGCTTGAGAATGTTTCCGCCAGGAAGCTGGGGCGCAAAAATCTGGAGACGCTGTCGGGGTGGGTGACGGAGGCCGGAGGCGCGGTGGGGCTGACGGGAGGGAAGCAGTCGTTTGGGCTGGGGGGGTACTACAAATCGCCGCTGGAAGCGGTGCTGCCGGTGACGATGGAGCTGCGTAAGGAGACACGCAAAACGCGGGTGGCGATGGTGATCGCCCTCGACAGGTCGGGGAGCATGATGGCTCCGGCAGGTGCGGGGCTGACGAAGATGGACCTGGCCAACCGCGGCACGGCGCAGGTGGTGGACATGCTGGCGGATTCCGATGAGCTGGGGGTGCTGGCGGTGGATACCGAGGCGCATGTGATGGGCGAGCTCAAACCGCTGGGCGACGCGCGCGAGGAGTTGCGTGGCCGGGTGCTTTCGATCAAGAGCCAGGGCGGCGGGATTTTTGTTTACGAGGCGCTCAAGCGCGCGGCAAAGATGCTTGACGCGAGCGACGCCGCGACGCGCCACATCATTCTCTTTTCTGATGCGGCGGATTCCGAAGAGCCGGGGAACTACAAGGAGTTGCTGGGCAAGCTGGCGGATGCGGGGATCACGGTGAGCGTGATCGGGCTGGGGGATGAAAAGGATGTGGACGGAGCGCTTTTGAAGGACATTGCCGAGCGTGGGGGCGGACGGATGTTTTTCACCAAGTCGGCGGAGGAACTGCCATCGCTTTTTGCGCAGGACACCATCACGGTGGCGCGCAGCACGTTTGTGGATGAGACCACGCCGCTGCTGGTGGGGCCGGGATTGCTGGGGTTGACGCGTGCGCGGTTTGAGGCGCTGCCGAGCATCGGGGGCTACAACCTGGCTTATGTGCGGGAAGAGGCGAACGTGGGGATGCTGACCGACGATGAGAATAAGTCCGCGGTGCTGGCGACATGGCAGGCGGGGCTGGGGCGGTCGATGGCGTTTATGGGGGAGGTGTCGGGGAAGTATTCGGGCGATTTGGCAAAGTGGAATCGGGCCGGCGAGCTCTACGGGTCAATGGCGCGGTGGCTGGTGGGGTCGGAATCGGCAATGGGGGATCAGGCGTCGGCGGTGCAGGAATTAAAGGGGAATGTGGCGGTGGTTCGGGTTTATCTTGATCCGGAGCGGCCGGCGACATTGGTGACCAACAGGCCGTACGTGACGGTGCTTTCATCAAGGGGGATGGAGGGGCAGACTGCGGGGGTTGTTGGGGAGATGGGGGAGGGGCGGGTGGCGATGCGATATGTGACGCCGGACATGCTGGAGGCGCAGGTGCCGATTCGGGGGGATGAGACGCTGTTGGCGACGGCGGTGGTGCCGGGGGTGGGTTCGGCGGCGATGCCGCCGGTGTGTCTGGCGTATTCGCCGGAGTTTGCGCCGCTGGATGCGGACCCGGGGCGGGATGTGCTGGGGAGGGTAGCGCAGATCACGGGAGGTATGGAGCGGTCACAGGTGGATGACCTTTGGAAGAGTGTGCCGCGGGTGGGGCGGTACATCGCGATGTCGCCGTGGCTGTTTTGCCTGGCCGTGATGCTGTTTTTGCTGGAAGTTTTGGAACGCAGAACAGGGCTTACGGGGCTGGCAATGGGATTTGGGATGGGGCTTTTGCGATTCCGGTGGCCGGTGTGGAGGAAAAGGGTTCAGGAAGAGGGTGTGAAGGCGAATCCGGATGGGGGCACAGAGGCGGCTGAGGTGAAGAAGCAAGAGGAGGTTGCAGAGGTGAAGCCGCGGGTGGAGGGGGATATGGGGGACGCGCTGGAGAGGGCGCGGGAGGCGGCCAGAAAGAGGAAGCGGGATTAGAGAAAAGCAGGAGCGGGCAATAGGGGTGCGGCAACCGAAACGGGGGCTTTGGGTACAATTCGCGGGCTTTATCCTTTAACAACCCATGGGCATAAACCACATGTCGAATGAAAGTCTTGATCAGCGTTTTGCGTCGGCTCAGAAGATGCTTTCGTCCTACAAGCAGGAACACCTGCTGAAGTTTTACCCCACGCTGTCGCAAGAGGGGAAGACAGCGCTGCTGGACCAGCTTGACTCCATCGATTGGCCTGAACTCGCGCGGCTTATTCAGACGCATGCGCTGTGCAAGCCGGAATTCACATTGCCGGAGAATGTGCTGCCCGCGCCGTGGTATCCGAATGTGGCGCCCGAGGAGCTTAAGGGCAAGTACAAGGAAGCCAAGGCGCTGGGGCTGAGCCTGCTTGAAGAGGGAAAAGTCGCGGCCTTCACCGTTGCGGGTGGGCAGGGCACGCGGCTGGGCTGGGATGCGCCCAAGGGTACCTTCCCTTCCACACCCATCCGCGGGTTTTCGCTGTTTCAGTCAATGGCGGAATTCCTGCTCAAAGCCGGTGAGAAATACGGCCACGTGATTCCCTGGTACATCATGACCAGCCCGATCAACCATGCCGACACCAAGGCCTATTTTGAGAAAAACGATTACCTGGGCCTGGGGCGCAAGAATGTCTCGATGTTCCCCCAGGCGATGATGCCGGCCGTGTGTGCGCGCACCGGTCGCGTGCTGCTGGAAACGCATGGCACGCTCGCGCTGTCACCCAACGGGCACGGCGGATCGCTCAAAGCGCTTTACACCTCCGGCGCGATTGAAGACATGAAACGACGGGGGATCGAACAGATCAGCTACACGCAGGTGGACAACCCCATTGTGAAGATGGTGGATCCGCAGTTCATCGGTCTGCATGCGCTGGACGGATGCCAGATGTCCTCCAAAATGCTGCCCAAGCGCGAACCGCTGGAAAAACTGGGTAACTTCTGCGTCGTCGACGGGAAGATGACCGTGATCGAATACTCCGACCTACCTGAGAAGCTGGCGCGCGAAACCCTGGTGAACGGAGAGCTGCGCTTTAAGGCCGGGTCGATTGCGCTGCATGCGATCCGGGTGGATTTTGTGGAGTGGCTCAACACCCGTGACACGGGGTTTGCATTGCCGTTCCACCGTGCGGACAAGAAGGTGGGGCATGTGGCCCATGAGACGGGCGAAAAGGTTGCGCCCGAGAAGCCCAACGCGGTGAAGCTTGAGACGTTTGTGTTCGATGCGCTGCCGATGTGCCAGAAGTCGATCATTTATGAAACCGACCGCATTGAGGAGTTTGCGCCGATCAAGAATGCCGACGCGGCCCCGGGTCAGGCGCTTGTGCCCGACAGCCCGGCCAGCAGCAAGCTGCTGCAATCGGTGCGCGCGGCGCGCTGGCTGGAGCGCGCGGGGGTGAAGGTGGCGCGCAAGGCCGACGGCGCCGTGGATGCAGTGATTGAGATATCCCAGCGCAATGCGATCGGCGCGGATGACCTGGAAGGCATAAAGTTGCCCGCGTCTATCGAATCAGGCGCGAAAGTGCTGTTGTAAGAGCGGTTGCTGTTAAACCAAAAAGGCAGGGCAGGCTTACCGGAAAGCCTGCCCTGCTGTGTTTTTAAGGATTGACTTGGGTGGGAGGGATCAGGGGCCGGAAGATCAGGGCATGAAGCGGGAGGCGAAATAAACGATGGAGCCGATGACTCTACTGGCAAGGGCGAAAAGACCCAGGCCTTGGCTGGAAAGGATATTGACGATGATGAAGGCGCCGATGATGCCGAATTGCTGAAAGCCGGGGTTGTTTTCCACGAAGTTGCGGAAGCGGTAATCGAGGCACATCAAGGCGCGGCAGCCATCCAGCGGGTAGACGGGGAAGAGGTTGAAGATGCCCAGAACGATATTGAGCATGGCCATCCAGAAGCAGAACTGGAGTGATTTTTCATAGGGGAAGCGGGCTTCGGGGGCGGCGTTTTGGCCGTACATGATGGCCAGGAGAAGGATGATGAAGAAGATGGAGAGGAGGAAGTTGGTGGCCGGGCCGGCGAGGGAGACCCACATATCCGCATAGCGCCCGCGGAGGCGGGAGCTGTCCACCGGCATGGAGCCCCAGCCCATGCCCATGACGGCCAGGAGGATCATGGAGAAGAGGCCGAGGTTGACCATGGGGTTAAAGGTCATGCGGTTGAGGCGGATGGGGGTATCGTCGCCGAGTTTGATGGCGACATAGCCGTGGGCCAGCTCATGGAGGACGATGCTGAAGATCATCCCGATCAGGAGGCTGAGGTAGAGGTAGGGATCGGTTTTGAGTAGTTCTATGAAAAACATGGTGCGGGAAGTATAGGCCAAACGCGAGGGCATGTTTGGCGTTTTATGTTGTGTGTTTCAAGTCTGAGGTCAGAAGTGCTGTTTCGGTCGTTCATGCCCCGCGGCCGGAGAGGCGGCGGACGGTGAAGTCAAAGCCGGAAACGATGGTAGTGAGCATGCTCCAGACGATGCCGGCGTAGAGCAGGGCGGCCACCCCGCCGGAGAAGAGGAGGGCGATCTGATTGGCGGCTGGGTTTTCGGTGCCGCCGGAGACGTGGTCCCAGGGGGTGAGGAACATGAGCATGCCGGTGGTGGGGCTCAGGGAATTAACCGCGGGGCCCAGATAGGCAATGCTCGTGGCCAGGACGCTGCCGCAGCCGCCGGTGACCAGCAGGAACACGGCCATGATGAGGAACGTGGGGATGATGGCGCCCAGGACGCTTTTAGCGCGGACGGACCAATAGACGCCGGTCATGCAGCAGAGGGCGGTAAAGCCGGTGAGGACGATGGCGATAAGGAAAGGGGCCTCAAAGGTGGTGATGCCCAGGTGCGCCTGTTGGGATGGGCTGACGACATACGTCTGGGTGGCGGTGGGCCAGCCGAAGGTCATGGCGGCAAGCATGCTTAAAGAGAGCATGGCGGAGGTGAGGACGGGAAGGCTGATGAGCAGGGCCAGGAAGCTGACCAGCCCGCGCAGCTTGCCCCAGATGTAGAACTTCTGGGTGATGGGGGTGGTGAGGATCAGGTCGAGGGTGCCGTCTTCGCGTTCCTTGCTGACGGAGCCGGCGGACATGTAGATGGCGACCATGGTGATCACGCCGAACTCGATGAGCATGAGGGATTTGAGGGTGGTGATCATGACCTCGTAGGCATCTTCGGTCCCGACGGCGTGGTAGCGAACAATGGCGAATAGGGCAATGCCCAGGCAGAGCGCGGCAAAGCCCCAGCGGCCGATCACGCTGGCCAGGCGATTGCCGCGCGTGTTGGCTTCGCGCCAGGCGATGGGGTTTTTGCCGACGGTGCGGGCTTTGCGGGCCCCGGTCTGGGCGCGGCTGGTGGTCAGCTTATGCCAGAGCGAAGGGATGCCTTCGCGTTCGACAATTCTGCGCACCATGTAGGTGCATGCGGCGACAAGGGTGAGGGAAAGCAGGGAAGAAAGCACCGCAAACGCCCCAATGGGGTTGCCCAGGTAGAAGCGGATGGGGCCCCAGTAGGTGGCCAGGACGCCTTCAGGGACGGGCTGATAATCCTGGTAGTTAAAAGAGGCCTGGAGGACGAGGATGGGATGGATGGGGGTGAGCCACGTGGTCGAACCAGGGGCGATGGCCAGATAGGAACGAAAGCCCGTGTCGATCACCAGACCGGCAATGAGGTAGACGGCGACGGAAATGACAAAGCCGAAGACCGCCTTGCGCCCCCCGGCGCGCCACACCGCCAGTGTGATGGCGACGGAGCCGACTGTGATGGCCGAGAGGGCGGCGACGGCAAAGCTGGCGAAGACCGCGCCGATGGGGATGCCGCCGAACACCAGCACGATGGAAAAGAAAGGCAGGCCTGAGAGCAGAAGCGTCAGAATAAAAAACAACCGTCCTGCCAGCGAGCCCAGAACGATCTGAAGATTTGTCAGCGGTGTGGTGAGCAGAATGTTAAAAGTCTGCCCGGATTGTTCGGATGTGATGGCTCCCGCCATGAAGATGGGGGCCAGGAGGCAGATGAGCACAATCTGTACGTAGCTGATCACCTGGAAAAGCTCCGCACCCGACTTGGCCACGGCTGTGACGTCCGTCGATTTCGTGCTTATGGCCGAGAACAACAGCATCAGGATGACAATGGCGGTAAACAAGCCCAGATAGATCATTCGCGTCCAGAAATGGCGAAGCTGGCGCGACCCGCCCTGCACGATGCGCAGCACGATCGGGTTCCCCGGGAGAAGGCGCCAGAGCCAGGCGTAGATCAGGTCCATGAACCCCTTTCGGAAAGCGCGCGCACGGGCGCGGCATAAGTGACGATAGGGTAGCAGAGGGAGGAGTTTCAGGTTCCAGGTTATGAGACAGGTTATGAAGACAGGTTAAGAAGATACGCCCGAGTGCGGCTTGGCCAGTTCCCACGGGTCGTTGTCTGGCGTGACACCCATTTTGGCCAGGACTTCCCCGGAAGGAAAAGCAATGATGCGCCAGTAATCCGGGCTGATGTCGGGGACTTTTTCCAGGCAACCCGCGGCATGTTCCATGACAGCATCCCATGACGCGCAGCCGATAGGCTTGCCGCTCATGCCGAACGTGACGATTGGCGCTTTGGGCAGCAGGCCCGCGGCATTGTCCATCCACAGTGCCATGGGCACCTGACGGGGATTGCCTTCCTCCCCGGCGATCATCAGCGGCTGCACTGTGGTGTCTTCGCCGCGATGTTTGAGGACACGTTCTACAAGATCGTGAAGATCAAAGTAGATCAAGGATGCCGCGATGTGGTTCCACCCTGCCAGCAGATCAAAAGAAGGATCGCCCACCGAGGGCGCGTAGTCGGTCCAGGCGTCATTTTCCGTCAGGAGAAGAATGGGGTTCTGGCTGCTGCGGGGAAGTTCCTTCAGCTGCGTTTGCGCGAAGGCGAGCATCGTCTGGATGCCGGCATGATTCTCCGTGCCGGTGACCATCAGATAGTCGCGGTTGACGGTCAGGGCGATGTGGCGCCCCTGAACCCTCAACTGGCGGATCAGCCCAGGCAAAGCCAGCCGCGCGGAATCCTGGTTGTCCTGCCAGGGTGAGACCCAGAGGCCGTCGGGCGTGGTCTTCCAGTTTTCCTTGCTGCGGTCCCACAGGTTGTCCAGCGACTGCTTCACGGCCGTTTCACGGGAGACTTTGTGTTCCTGCGTGCTGTCATAGAAGGGTGAGAAAGCCATCTGGTGCGGGTAGTCAAAACAGAGGAGTTGATAGAGTGAGGACCCCAAGGGCGCGATATTGGTGAATACTTGTGCGTGTTTGCCGCTGTCCAGTTCGATCTGAAGAGTCATCGCATGCGGGATGGTTTTGTGCTTCACGGTGGGGAGGATGTATTTGGAAGCTTCGGCCCAGTCGGTCGATGTGTCATTGTGCTTGAGCGCCCCGCTGGAGATGAGTTTCTTAAGGTAGCTCAGGCGTCCCAACACACCCAGCGAACAGAACTCGGCATGGAAATTGTGTAGGTTGTAAAGCCCTGAGGGCTTTGTCCGCACGGAAAATGCATCCGGATCGTAACACTCAACGGCGATGCCCCCCTTGGCAAGCTGAGCCAGGAAGGCTTTGGCGAAGCGGTCGCGCGTGGGGAAAAAGAAGTGAAGCATCGGGGAATGGTAAAGACTCCCGCGTCTGGGGTCCATCACGCGCCTTGAGCGTCACCACGGAGACCGAAGATCTTTTGGCGGATTGATGCGGATGGTCAGGTTCGGGCATTTGTTATGCAGCGCATCAATGTCCGCCTGAAGGCGTACCGGATCATTGATGACGATGTCCAGCGTCTGCAGGTTGGCCAGCCCGGCAAGCTTGATCAGCGCGCCCTCCTCCGGCTCACCGATCCGCAGATGCCAAAGGTCTGTCGCGCGCGAAAGCGAATCCGCCGCGCCAAGCGTCAATGGCGTATCCGCCAACATCAGGCTGTAAAGCACATTCCTGCGGGCGATGGCATCAATTGCCTGCTCAGAAAGTCGCGATCCATCCACCTGCAACTCAGAGGCGCGGAGCTTGCCCCAATCCTCGGCAGGAACATCATCCAGCGGAACATCTTTGAGATAAATCCAGCTGTGCTTGGGAATCCCCGCCAGGCGCGAAATGCTGGTCGATTTAAATCCCGGCGCCCCCTGGATGCGCAGTATGCGCACGTTGGTCAGGCTGTCGATGATTTCATCGGAGACCTGGGGGTCCAGGTTGGAAAGGCTCAGCCCGTTCAAGCGCGGAAACACCGGGAAATCCGGCATCCCCCCGGCATAACCAGCCGCGAAATCAAGCTGCAGATTTTCAATCTCCTTGCACCCTTCCCACGGCTTGAGCACCTGCGTCTGCGTAATGCCCTTCACCCACAACGTCTGAATGCGCGGAAACGCCAAGAGCGCGGCCCGCGTTTGCGGCGTGAGCGTTGCAGGGATCTCCAGCGTCACCAGCGGCGGAAAATCAAGGCCCTCAGCCCAGGCGCGGATCATGTCGATCTGCCTGGGTGCCTCCGCATCGGGTGTGTCGGACAGTTTGAGTTTGATGCCCAGTGCGTAGGCATACTTGCTCACCGGGGCCATCTGCGACTGCGAGACAGGCAGGGTGAACTGCGCATTGTTAAGCCCCGGCGCAGGGAACAACCGCCCGAAATAAGTAGCAGGATTCTGTTTCAAGAGGGTGAATTCACAGTGCGCGGCAAATGCCGGATGCTTCGCGGCGACACCCTGGACTTCACCGGAGAGGTAGAGCCGACGTTCGTTTTCGATCGGTTTTTGAAGAAAGCCGTAGGTGGAGGGTTTGGCGTGCGCCAGGGACTCCAGGGAGGCGCGGTCATAGGCGTACCAGGATTCAGTTGCCACGATGTGTTTGTAGTGATTCAAGAACCCGTCATTCACGCTGTAGAACGTGACGGGCGCGTGGTCGGGGGACATGTCGATGATGCGGGTGAAGAGGTAGCCGCGCGAAAGGAAAAAGAGAATCAGAAGGGTGGCAGGGGTGGCCAGCAGCATGCCCAGAGAGATCATCACAGCAGAGGGCAAGCGGCGTTTTTCACGGGGAGATTCGGCAAGGGGATTGCCCTCTTTTTTGCGTACCCAGCGTTGGAGTTGCAGCAGCAGAATCACACCCCCCGCCAGGAGCATCAACGCGGGAAGGGCCAGGTTGATCAATAAAAGGAGATAGGTGGGCATAGGTGTTCCCGGAAAAAGCTACGTGCATAGTTGTACATAGTATAAAGACAAATGAGGTATCAGGTCATTTGACTTCCCGCCGATATTCTCTATTCTTGTCTCAAATGAGAATGAATCTCATTTTCATTAAATAGGCAGGATCAAAAAAAAGCGCCGGACGGATGACCTTTGGCGAGTGCTCCGACCGGCGCATGTCAGACAACCCCTTCTTCAAGGAGCCGTCCTATGTCTGGATTATTGCACGGTCGCATCGTTCGCGCCACGCGCGCAGGTTTTACGCTGATCGAACTCCTGGTGGTGGTTTCCATCCTCGGCGTGCTCATCTCCATCCTCTTGCCCGCCATGTCCGGCGCACGAGAGCAGGCCAAGCTCACGCAGCTCCTTTCAAGCGCCCGCCAGTTCGCCATGGGCCAGAGCATGTACGCCACCGCCAATAAAGGTTTCTGGATGACCGAGAAGAACTGGGTCTCCATGACTGTCCAGGATGTGGACGGCACATCCATCAACAACTACTCCGGCAGCACTGCGCGCTGGCCCCTGCCGTTTCTCACGATGATGGGCCACGATCAGTTCACGCGCCTTATTTATGTCAATGAAGGCGCGACGATGCTTCGCGGGGGCCGACGGTTCCTGGCTGGAAACACTTTCGGCGGGCCTTACTCGCGCAGCCTGTTTCCAAGCTGGGGCTTAAACAGCTTCGGGGTGGGCGGAGGGTATTCGGCGGCCAAGCCTTCGGTGGGTGAATTGCGTGAAGTCGTGCACAGGCCGGAGAACGATGCGATGTCGCCCTCGGGCCTGCTCTCGTTCACCAAGGCGCGTGGGTATGCCGGTTCTGATTGGGCCGCGGGGTTTGGCCTGCCGGGTGGTGAGTTTTATGAGCCTGACGGCTATTTCTACACCCGGCCTCCCACCTGGCCCGTGTGGCCTTCCAACAACGCGTCAGCCGCACTTGCCAACACCATGGGTTCGACCTGGGGCAATGTGGATTTCAGGGCGCAGTTGAAGACCATTGCCGCGTATTGCGACGGCCACGCGCAGATCAGCACTGTGGAGACGATGCGCGACATGCGCCTTTGGTCCGACGTCGCGCGCCGTAATGACGACGCGAACTACACGGCCGTTGGTTATTGAGTTTTTGATCGACACTCACCTTTGAATCAAGGAGCGTCCATGGGTGCGTCATGGTTAAGCATGGATGTTGCGCGCGGCTGGCTGGCCAAAAAGCCGGTGGTCACGCTGCTGGCGGTTTTGCTGCTGCTGGGGTTTGCGCTGCGCGGGCTGATTTTCGGTTCGCCGGGCAGCGTGGCTGGGCCCATTGCCTCAGACACCTACTACCTGGACACGCAGACCGGGGAACTGCTCATGATGCCTGCGGGGCAGATCCTGCCGGCGCGCCGCCCGGGCGTTGACCCGGAAAGCCCGCCCACTTTGGCGCAGGCCTACGTGTTTTCATGCGGCCAATGCGACGATCGCAAAAGCCGTTTCACAGGTTATGTGCTGACGCATAATCCCACGGTCGTGGAGCAGGCCGGGGCGCACGGCTCGCCCGTGAACAAAGGAGTGCTGTTGCTGCATCTGACCGAATCGCCGGAGGGAATGCTGGTTCAGGGAGTCGACCGGAAAACTGGGCTGCCCGTGGGGGGCTGGGTGCCGCAAAAGTCAGCCCAGGGCACGCAGGTGATGAGCGATGCCGCGCACAACTGTCCCGATGGCGGGAAGGCGCTGCGTTGCGAGCCGTAAGCGTGCAGGGCTTCACAGATGTTTGAGTACTGAATGATCCTTTTCGATTGAAAGGTGAAAGATGCATCACCCCATTGATGTGCCCATCGATCCAAGCTTTGACCACCGCATTTATCTTCAAGTCGATGATGCTCTCCGCGGGCCGGTCAAGCAGCTTGACGAAACGTGCGGACCGGGATTGTTTATCCTGGATTTTGGTCCGGTCATGCCCGATGAGCCGGGTCACATCATCGGGGAGGCGCGGCTTATTGACCGTCTCACCGACCAGATGCGCAACATCGAGTGCCTGAATGTCAGCTGGCGCAATGGGTGCTATCAGGTGCTTTGCGCGGACCTGGGGCTCGATCAGGAAGATCCAGAGGCGCAGACGGGCGCCCTGAGAAAAACCAAACGGCTGGACGATTTTCTGCTTCACGAAGGGCGCATGATCGGCGGCGTGAAGGATGTATTGGTGTCGTCGTCCCAGCCGGAGGAAGAGGGGGCGTTTGTCCGGTTCACGGTGGACAGCGACGCGTGGCGCGTGCTGGGGCTGCAGCGGGATTCATGCGCGCATTGCGATGCGCAGGCCAATGGCCCTTGCCAGGCGGTGAGGCTGGGGCGGCGCGCCATGCGGACGGTGACGTATCCGGATTTGCTCATTCGCACGCCGGAGGAATATCGGATCGAATTGCTGGAGCTTGCGGCCAGAAGGCGGTGCCTGCTGGAGCCCGTGGCAGTGACGTCCGACCGGTTTGAGGAGGTGCGTGTGCTGGCGCGTGTGCGTGGGGTAAGGGACTTGGCGGGGAAGATGAAGTGAAGGGGCTGGCGGGAGGCGATTTTGTGCTCCGCCCGATTTGCCGGTTGATCGGTTTGCCGAGGGGCTTCAATGAAGCAGCGCCATCGACGATCAGGATTGATTGGGATGAGCGCAAGCGGCTTTGCGGCCACTAATGGACACGCGCAACCCGATCACCCGGCAATGCGGGGGTGTGCTGCTGATTGAGCGAATGTTTTGAGCGCGTGAGGACATAAAAGCACAACGGACCCTTGCGGGTCCGTTGTGATTAAGTCTTGTATTCAGAAGCGGGCGTCTGTTATTAGACGGCGACTTCTTCGTGGCGGACGGGCTGCTTGGCCGGGGTGGGCTGAGCGGTTTCGCCGGTGATGGGGCGTTCGAGCTGGTCGGGGGAGACGTTCATGGTGGGCAGGGCGCTGGAGCCGGTCTTCATGGCGTGGAAGCCTTCGACGACCCAGTGGGCCATACCGACGACGATGACGGAACCCCAGACGAGGACTTGGGAGATGAGTGCGCCAGCGCGGAGGCCCAGGAATGCGTGCTCAGAGCCGAACACGTTGGAGAAGCCCAGGAAGCCGGCAGCGGAGCCGACGGCGAGAGCGACGCCAGCGATGATGAGGACGGTGTGGAAGTTCTTTTCGGGGCCAGGATTAGTCATTGCGTGAACCTTTATAAAAAGTGCTGATTTCGCCTTTTCTGGGGCGGTTGTCGTTTGTCGGCACTTGCCGGGCGACGGGTCTCTCTTGTTTCGTTGTAAGCCTTGAGGGCTGTTTTTTATTTTTTAACCCGGGTTGGGTTTTGCATTTCTTTTGCCGGGGAGGTTCCGGTCTTGGGGGGCTTTGGCCTTGTCGGGTCTTGTCGTCTGGGTTGGTAGCCCGAATTAAGACGGCAAGTAGTGTAGGAAGTTTCGAGCGGTTGTCAATCTTTTTTTTGGATTGTTCGCACAAATTTTCTTACAGCTTCGGTTCCAGCCTCCTGGCCTGTTGTTTTCTTGCCTCCTTGCAATCCCTTACACGGAAAGGATTTGAAAGAGCCGGCATGACTTGCCTGGGACGGTTTTGGGCTTGGCTGCCGGTGAAGGCGGTTTTCGCTTTTTTCGTCCCTTGCGCCATTACAGACGTAAGAGGTCGCCCTGCGGTTCATTCTTTTTTGTCGGTTTTTCCAAACCATCGGGGTTTCCCCGACGTAATGGTTTGGGTGAACCCTCAGATGAACATTGATCAACCGAGGTTGTGTCAGACTGGAAGTCATTTGTAAGTCGAGCAAATAATACGAATTGCGAGTAAGTCTCAGTAGGCAGGGCGTTTCTCATATGCCTAGAATGGTCAGGCATGGTCTAACGCGAAAATAATTGTGGTCCAAAGCGTTGAAACACGAAAAAAACCGGGGTAACGGGGATGTGTAAATCGTGTGGATCTTGGAAACTAAGCGTGTTTCGTACGTCTTTATCTTCCGGAGGCTTGCAGTCAGATGATGGATATGTATTCAAAATGCCGGCTTTGACAGGGTTGGCAGGGTTGTGATGATGGTCGGAATCAAAAGCTAAAAAAGTAACAGATGGACTTTTCAGGAGACGGGCATGGCAGATAACGCAGGATCTCAGCAGGCGCAGGAATTGATTTTGAAGGCGCGCGCTGCGGCGGAAAGCCTCAGGGCGCAAATCAGCCGCGTGATTGTCGGGCAGGAGGAAGTGGTTGATCAGTTATTGATCACTCTTCTTTGCCGTGGGCATGCGCTGCTGGTGGGGGTGCCGGGGCTGGCCAAGACGCTGCTGATCTCCACGTTGTCGCGGTCGATGCATTTGGAATTCAACCGTGTGCAGTTCACGCCGGACCTGATGCCCAGCGACATCACCGGGACGGAAGTCATTGAAGAGGACCGCACCACGGGCAAGCGCGAGCTGCGGTTTGTGAAGGGGCCGATATTCGCCAATGCCGTCTTAGCCGACGAAATCAACCGCACGCCGCCCAAGACGCAGGCCGCGCTGCTGGAGGCGATGCAGGAGCACAACGTCACCGCCGGCGGCAAGCGCCATCGGCTGCCTGAGCCGTTCTTTGTGCTGGCCACCCAGAACCCCATCGAGCAGGAAGGCACTTACCCGCTCCCGGAAGCGCAGTTGGACCGGTTCCTGTTCATGATTCATGTCGGGTATCCCACCGAAGATCAGGAAATGGAAATTGTGCGTCGCACGACATCCAGTATCAAGACAACGGTGGAACCGGTGCTGGATGCCGAGGGCGTGCTGGCGCTCCAGGAACTGGTGCGCGATGTCCCCGCCCCCGACCATGTCATCCGCTACGCCCTGGCGCTGGTGCGCAAAACCCGCACCCCCGGCAAAGGCCAGCCGGACACCCGGCCGGACTTCATCAAGCAGTACCTTCAATGGGGCGCCGGTCCCCGTGCCAGCCAGTGCCTTATCCTGGCCGCCAAGGCCAAGGCCGTGCTGGACGGGCGCACCCACGCCACGCCGGAAGACGTCGCCAAAGTGGCCCACCCTGTGCTGCGGCATCGCCTGATCACCAACTACAACGCGGAGGCTGACCGCGTTTCCGGCGATGACTTGATCGACAAATTATTGGACAGCACGCGCGCGGATGCAGGGGCCGACCCGGCGCTTAAGAGCGTGCTCAAGGGGTAAGCGGGGGTATTCGGGGTCAGGTTAAGAACTTGGAAAACAAAGGCCGGGTTATTTGATGGCGCAGACATCAAACCATTTGGATCCACGGGTACTGGCGACGCTCACGTCGCTTGAGCTGCGGTCGCGCATGATCGTCGAAGGCATCATGACCGGCTCGCATGCTTCCCCTTATCAGGGCATCTCCATCGAGTTCGCCCAGCATCGCCAATACACCGCGGGCGACGACATTCGCCACCTGGATTGGAAAGTCTACGGCCGCACCGACAAGCTTTACCTCAAGCAGTATCAAAAAGAGACCACGCTCGACCTCGCCGTCATGGTCGATGTCTCCGGGTCTATGGCGTATGCATCACACGATATGAACGGCTGGCGAAAGTACGACCACGCCGCCGCGCTGGCGTGCGCCATGTCGCATCTGGCGGTGCGCCAGCAGGACCGCACGGGGCTCTCTTTGTTTGCCGGGCAGATTTTAAAGTCGACCCGCTTTTCAAACACCAAAGAGCATTGGCGCTCGCTGGTGGACATGCTTCAGACCAACGTTCCCACCACGGCCGACAGCGCGGAAGATGCGCGAAAGGAAAAGGCGGCCGACCAGCCCGCGGTCGATATCAACGCATCCACAGACCTGGTCCGCGTGGTGGATCAAACCATCGCACGGCTGGGCCAGCGCTCGCTCCTGGTGCTCATCAGCGACATCTTCGACAGCGCGGCATCGCTGGAAGCCTTCTGTGCCCGCTGCTACCACCGCGGGCATGACCTGATCGTCATGCAGACGCTCGATCCGGCCGAGCGCACGTTCCCCTTCCGCAGTGCGTCGGAATTCATCGGCATGGAAGCCGAGGGACGGCTTATCCTCGACCCTGCCGCGCTTCGCCAGGAATACTTGAAAGCACTGGAAGCGCATCTGGATTACTGCGCCAAGACCACCCGCCGCTTCGGTTTTGACTATCTCCTTGTAGACACGTCCGAAAACCTCGGGCCGGTCATCGGGCAATATCTCGCACGCCGCACGGCATTGCTGGCCAAGGGGGCCGCCCGCTGATGGCATTACCGATTTACATGCTGGGTCAGGCGGGGTTGGGGGCCCTCTTCACCGTGGGCGGGCTGGCTGCCGCCGGGGCCGCCGCCGTGGCCATCCCGGTGGCCATCCACTTGCTCACACGCATGAAGCGGACGCCTGAGCCATGGGCCGCCATGCGGTTTCTGCTGGAGGCTTACAGGAAGCAGCGTCGACGCCTTCAGATGGAGCAGTGGCTGCTGCTGCTGGTCCGGTGTTTGATCGTTGCAGTGCTGGGCCTGGCCTTGGCCGGGCCCTTGATCAATGCCGCCACCTGGGGATTGGCGGGCGGCTCGGGTCGCGTGGTTTATCTGGTGCTGGATGACAGCATGAGTGCCCAGGCCGCTGAAATGGGAAGCTCGCGGTTTGATATCCAGGTGAAGGCGGCGCTGAAGATCGTGCAGAGCATGCAGCAGGGGGACCAGATTGCCATTGGCCTCACGGCGCGGCCTGTGCGCTGGGCCGTGGAGCCGATGTCAGCCGACTTGGCGGGAGCGGAAAAAGCGCTTAAAGCACTTAAGGCGCGTTACTCGGAAGCCGATTGGGCGGGTGCGCTGGGGGGTATTGCCGAGCAGATCAAAGACAAGCGTGCCGACCCGGGCCGAACGCACGTGGTATTGCTCTCAGGGTTCACTCGTGCCGCGGTCGACGTGGACAAGCCCGTGGCCGCCGTGCTGGCGCCCATAGGGCAATACGCCAAGGTCTGGGGCATGCCGCCCAGCGGTGGCGGGCTCAATGCCCAGGTGTCGCAGGTGCGCCCGTTCAGGAAGGTGCTTTTCGCGGGTGATCCCACGGGCGGGTCGCTGCCGGTGGAAGTGAAGCTGAGCCGTTTCGGACCCGATCTCCCCGGCGTGAGCCAGCCCATCCGTGTTGCCTTGAGCCTTCCGGGGGCGAAAGGGCCCTCCGTGACGGCGGATCGCACCGTGACATGGTTCCCCGGTCAGACGCAGGCCGGGGTCACGCTGGATCTGGATCTTTCCAAAGACCCCGCGCCCGGCGCGCGCGTGCTAACCGCGCAGGTTGAAGCCGGCGGCACCCAGGACTTGATTCTGGCGGACAACATCGCCCGCGCGCTGCTCACAGTGAAAACCCGCCCCACGGGTTTGATCGTAGACGGGCCGGTCACGCCCGGGCTCGACTTGGCCGGTCGCCAATGGCTGGCTCTGGCGCTCTCCCCCGCGCCCGGGTACGGCGTGGAGAGCCAGCTCGTCGATCCGCAGGCCATGACCGAAGAATTGCTCAAGAAAACCGACGCGGTTTACGTCCTTCGCCCCGATTTGGTCAATGAACAAGGCTTTAGCCGGTTGGCGGCCTTTGCCCGCCGCGGTGGCTTGGTGGTTGTCTTTCCGCCTGAGTCCATGCAGCCTGGCACATGGGGGGCAAAGATGGTCGATGCCTTCAAGCTCGACTGGCGCATTGCGCAGGAACCGACGCAGACACCCGGATATGAAGACCGCGAAGCGGGCTGGAGCGTAAACCTGGCCGACGCAGCTCCCGGAGCGGCACGCCTTTTAGCAGGCGACTGGCCTGAATTGCTTCGCCCCATCCGCGTGAGACGCTATTTGAATGTGGAAACACCTGACACCGCCGCGGTGCGCTGGGTGCGCATCGAGGCGCCCGGCAACCCGGGATTGCTGATGCATTCACCCGTGGGTGATGGCGCCGTGCTTTTATGGTCGGTGGCCCCGGTTCTGCCATGGACAAATCTCCCCGCCCGCCCAGGTTTCCTGCCCATCGTGCAGGAGACCATGCGCGGCTTGCTTTCCTCGCTTCCAGGTTCGGGTGATCTGGTGGAAGCCGCTTCAGGCACGCTGGAGGCTCCCGGTAAATCCTGGACCGGCGCCACTGCATTTGAACCCGTCGCAGATCCCGCCTTTTCCCGTGATCCGGTCAAAGGACAAGTGGTGGTGCCGCTGAGGGCCACGGATGACGGCCCGGTGGCCGGTGTGTTCCTCGACGTGCCCGGAGTGTATGAAGGCAAGGGTTTGGCGGGGCGTTACGCGGCCGTGAATGCGGTGGCCCTGGCAGGCGACACCCGCCCCGCGGCACGCCAGCAGGTGCAGGCCTGGGCCAAGCCGATGGCTCCCATGACGTTCTTCGACCTTGAGAAACCCGAGGCGGTATTGGAGAGCCCGGATGCAAGTGTGAACCTCGGTTGGCCGCTCCTGTGGGTGGTGCTGGGTCTGGTGCTGACGGAAACATTCCTGGCGCGGCTCTTTAGCCATGCCTCGCAGGCGCAGGCAAACGCGCCCGGCGCGGGCGCGGGGCAGACACTCGGGAGGGCCCGCCCATGATGCCAACCCCTGTCATCGCAGTGAACGTGCTGGATTGGATCACCGGTGTGCCCACTGGTAGCTGGTCGTCGTCCGGTGCCGGTCTGGGATGGACGTATGGCCTGCCCGGCTGGGTCTGGGCGGCGATCGTGCTGGCGTCCCTGGCGGTCTCCTGGGTGAGCTATCGCCGTCTGGTGGGCAAGGGGTCGGTGCGGGTGGCGCTGACCGGGGTGCGCGGGCTGATCATCCTGCTTATCGCCGTGCTGCTGGCGGGGCCTGTGCTGGTCATCCCACGGGAACGTATCGAGCCCGACCGCGTGATCTATCTGGTGGATGAATCTGAATCGATGCGTGTTAAAGATCAAGCCATGGCGGGAGCGCCTGCGACGGCTCCGGCAACAGCCCCGGCAAGCGTGACCGGGCCGATGATGACGCGCTATGACGCCGTGCTGGAGCGGATCAAGGCCGATGCCGACAAGCTGCCCGGTGAATCCGAGACGCGCCGCGTCGCGTGGCTGGGGTTTGATGAAAATGCCTATGCGCTGGCGCGGCCTCAGTTGCAGGGCAAGGAAGGCGGCCCCGCAAAGCTGGATTGGCCCGCCGCGCCCACCGGGCAGGACACCCGCCTGCGCCACGCCATTGAAGAAGCCTTGGCCCAGGCGGGCGACCAGCCTGTGGCGGCGGTGGTGGTGATTTCCGACGGCCGCAGTTCCGATGCCGTGACCGGTGATCTGGCCCGCAGGCTCTCCGCGCGCGGCGTGTCGGTGCTCAGTGTTCCACTGGGCGCGGCGGGAGGAACGTTTGATATCGCCGTGGCTTCGGTCGACTTCCCTGAGCGTGCCTTTGTCAAAGACATCGTGCCGGTCAATGTGGAGTTGGAGTCCACCGGAGAAGGTGAAATCGACTATTCGAAGGTGAAAGCCCGCCTTGTCGACCAGGCCACCGGAAAAGTGCTTGACGAAGCTGCGGGCACCCAGGTCGGCGGGAAAGGATCCGTCCGCCTGGTGGGCACCGGCCTGACCCCAGGCCCCGTGCGCTGGAAGGTGGAAGTCGTGTCCGACGTTCCGGGCCGCAAGGAAACGGTGCTGGACAACAACACCCAGGACCTTTCTCCTACGCTTGTCGACCGGCCCATCGGCGTGCTTTACATCGAAGGCTATCCCCGATGGGAATACCGCTATTTAAAGACCCTGCTCACCCGCGAAGGCACCTTCACCAGCAGTATGTTTCTCCTGAGTGCGGACAAGGATTTCGCCCAGGAAGGCACCCGCCCCATCACGCGCCTGCCTGAGACGG
>CAZGOM010000006.1:0-71975 GCA_964527265.1 uncultured Phycisphaeraceae bacterium
GCGCCGGTCTACTACAACTCTTATCGACATTCGCCGGAAACTTGGACTACACCCAGCGATTTCGTCGTCCACATACTGGGCATAAGTCCCTTCGCCGTAGCCGGTATCATAGTAGTTTTGCGCGTAGGTGCCCCGGCTCCAGACTTCGGCAAGGTTCATCCAGCGGACGCGGCCATTTTTTTCCATCACCATGGCGCCGGCGGCGCCAGCGCTGTTGGCGTCCTTGTGGTTGTTGGGGCCAAATTGATTGATGGTGTTGTCATAGGGGCTGGCCAGGGGGCTGCGTGCGCGGTCCATGAACATGACGCTTTGCTGGCTTTGGGGCGCGGTGCCGAAGATGTTTCGCTGCTCCTGGCGGAAGTTGAGCATGAACCCCTGGGCCTTGCGGGGAAAGCGGTATTCCATCAGCATCCCGCGGTAGTAGGAGGTGTTGATGGAAGAGGGATATTCCCAGTAGCCGTTGGAGTCAAAAGCGTTGTGACATGAGCCGAATCCTACTTTGATCGAGTAGTCCGTAATACCTGAGAAAAGCGGTGCATCGGCTGTGCCGTTGTTACGCCAATCCTTTTGCGCAAATCCCCAATCCGCGGATGGACAGCGCGTCACCCCTTTTGCGACATAGCTGGCGATTGCACTCTGCTGGTCGCGCATCCATGCGATGTTATTGAGATCGCCGGGATTGGGATACGAATTGTCCTGCCCAAAGATGCTTTGACCGCTTCCGATGATGCCGGGGTAATAGCCTTTGGAATCGTTGGCGTAGGACTCCACGCCGATGTACCACTGGCGGAGGTTGCCGCCGCAAACGGCGCGGCGCGCCTGTTCACGGGCGTTTTGCATGCTGGGCAGTGAAATCGCCAATAACACGCTGATGATCGCGATGACCACGAGCAGCTCGATCAGTGTGAATCCGGTGCGGCGAGTGGGCTTGATGTGGCGCATGATGAAAGACCCCTGAACAAAGAAGCAACATGTATGAAATGAAGTGCTAACGCACTCTGTGACAACAGTATGCCATTCACAGGGTCGTTTCTGATAGAACAAAAACGATGCTTTTTTTGTCATTCGCGATACTGGGCGACTCGACGCTCCCAGGGATACAACGCAGGACACATCGCAGCATGCCGCTGTAGGTAGAGCCTGCGAAAAGCCTGGATTACCGATCCTTCTTGTTGCCCTTCTTCTGCTGTTCGCTCTGCGCGGCCTCAAGCTTTGCCTGCTGGGATTCAACGATCTTGGAAAGCACCGTCATGAAGCCCGGTTTCTTGTTGGGGTCCACCTTGAAGAGCGTGCCCGCGGCTTCTTCACGCGCAATGTGGCGCTTGACGATCAAGCTGTCCACGATGCCTGCCGCGGTGGAGGCAAAGATGTAAAGCGTGAGGCCAGAGGGCGCGCTGTAAAGCATGAAGGGGAACAGGATGGTTACAAACAGCATGATTTTCTGCTGCTGCTTGGCGGTGTCCGTGGTCGCCGGGGGGGCCGTCAGTTTCTGGTTCACCACGAAGACGATGCCCATCAGGATCGGCATGATGTTGAGGCTGGAATAATCCAGCTTTATGAACAACAGGTTCAGAAAGCGCGATTCTGGCAGGAACACCATCAGCCGGTCGGGGCTGCTCAAGTCGGCAAAGAATGTCCAGTTCGGGCTGATTGCCTGGAAGAGGCCCCAGAAGGCAGGCGCATGGCGCAGTTCAATCGCGAAGTAGAGCATCGCGTAGAGCGCAATCCAGATCGGCATCTGCAGGAACATCGGCGCGCAACCCAGCATGTTCAACGGATTGATGTTCTTTTCGCGGTAAAGGCGCAATGTTTCGGTGTTCTGCGCGGAGGGGTCATTGGCGTATTTCTTCTTGATCTTTTCCAGTTCGGGCTGGATGGAAGCCATCTGCTTGCCCATCTTGGCCATGTTGATCTGCGACCGTTTGGTAATCGGGTGCAGAAGCAAACGTACCACCAGCACCAGCACGATGATGGCGATACCCCAGTCACCCGTGACGGCATGGATCAGGTACAGGAAGTTGAGCAGCAAATGCGCCAGCCACTGGAACGTGCAAAAACTGCAGAACCCGCCCAGGGAATAGATGATCATGTCGTTGAAAGCCAACTGCTTGTAAGGCGCAGCAGTCAAAATCGTCGGGTCCAGCGGACCAGCATAGACCGTCAAATTCAGATTCTTGGTCTGCGCGGCAGGAATCGCGATGGGCGCGCTCTGCAATGTCAGGAAAGCGCTGCTGGAATCAAAATGCGGGTCGGCGGGGGGGTAGTTCCCGATGATGTCCAGGCCGACCACTGGAAAGATTTCATCCAATTGCTTGAGATGGGTGCCGGGCTTGCCCAGCGTGGCATCGTCGATGGGACGGTAGACCGAGGTGGCGAAATACCGGTTGCGATAGGCAAGCCACACCATTTCGGCTTGCGGGGGGCCTCCGATCAGCGGCCAGAGGGCATGCGTGCGGTTGTTGGTCTTGGTGAACTGGGTGATCCCAGCGTCGCGGGAGATGGTGTCTGTGGTGGTGTACACGAACTGGCGGGTGGGGTTGTAGGAAACGTTGAAGTAGCCCACCACGTCCAACCGGCGGTCGCCCATGTAGGCGGTTTCCTGGGGGAGGTCGCCCATGGCGTATTGCTGCCAGACGATGTTGAGGTCGCGGCCCGAGAGGTTCTGCAGATCCTGCTGAAGCTGGACCTGATAGCTGTCTTTGGCCACGGTCCACGTGCGGGTGATCTTCAGGACAGGCTGATTGTTGTCGTCAACAATGGTGACGGCATAAACGGCCTTGTTTTCCAGCACGGCGGTCGGCTGGGTGGTTGCCTGGGTGTCAGGGGGGGCAGGAAGAAGCGTCAGGCGGTAGTTATCGGTCGGGGTGACCAGTTCCCAGCGAACGCCCGACAGGTCCACCGGTTGGCCGTCAATGTAGATGGCGCGCGCGGCAAACGGCATGAAAAACCGTCCCGAGAGCGGGTCCACCACATAATGCTGAAGTTTATACGCATGGCCGTGAATCACTTCATCCGTGTAGCGCGATGCCGTGGTGTTCAGGACTGAAGCGCCCCAGGCCGAAAGCTCCACCTGGAGATTAAAGCCGGTGGTCTTATCGTTGGAGCCGATGGTGGCCACGCGGGCCTGGGTGAAGCCTTTGGCTTTGTAGACGGTTTTGAATGCGGGGGCGTTGAGCGCCGGCACTGCTGGTGTCGTTGCGGACTGGGAGGCGGCAGGCTGCGTGGTTGCGCCGGCTTCAGCCGCTGCGGGTGCCGTGGTGGAGGCGATGGCAGGCGTCTGATTTGGATTCAGGGGTGCCTTTACATTAGGCTGGGCGACCGGGGTTTCTTCTTTTTTGAGTTCTTTTTCAGCCGATTTAGCGTTGAAAAAGAAGGAGACGACCACCGCCAGGGCCATCACAGCTGCTATCGCCACGAGAACTTTATTACGCACAGTTTTTGCCTCGAAAGTCTGGTTTCATGCCCGAATCAAAGACGCAACAGTATAGGGCTTGAGCCCATGGCCCGCGAACCGGTGCGTGACGCATGCGGAGGATGCGCGTGACACGCTGGGATTGATTCTCTGGGTTGGGAAGTTAAGTCGCCCAAATGCTAGACTTGCAACCCGTTTGGGTTGAATGGGCGACGGATGCAATGTTTAACAGGATCAAGCCATGGCGATTTATCTGGATGGGCAAGCGGTTGAAACTGATGCTCCGTTGCTGGCTGATGTTCTGGAGGCTTTGCGGCTGCATCTTCAGCCCTTGCAAAGGGTTATCAGTGAGGTGAAGCTCAATGGCAACATCCTCTACGGGCAGGAATTAATTGATCTGCGTGGGGCGGAACTGGAGGGCGTGACGCTGGAGGTGAAATCCGATAGCCCAATTCACCTGGTGGTGGAGACGCTGGTGGCAGTGCGCGAGGGCTTGCCCCGGGCCTATGAAGAGCAGCAAGCGGCGATTCTGGAGATTCATCAAGGACAAATCGACGCAGGGCTCGTCCGGGCGGCTAAGACCATGGGGTATTGGGACCATGTGCTGGGCGCGCTATCGCTCAGTGTAGACATGCTCAAGATCGAACCTCGCAACGTGATTTTTCTCTCCCGCGATCTGACGCTGTGGGCAGATGAGCTTCGCCGCGCACTGGGCGACCTTCAGGACGCCCTTGAGAAGAAAGAGACCCGCAAGGTCCAGACTTTATTGGGAGGGCAATGGCCCGATCTCACCGAAAGCTGGGGGCGTTTGCTGGATTACCTGGCCCATGAGGTCGGAAAAGCTGCAGTGTGATGTGGCGACTGAACTGACGACCTCCCGGATTTGGAGGTAGGTTGTTCAATCATCTTGTTCACCATCGGAGCCAACCATGAAGTACGTAAGACTCGGCAAAACCGGAATGAAAGTCTCGCAATTGTGCCTTGGATGCATGAGCTATGGCGTCCCTGAGCGTGGTAATCATCTTTGGACGCTCCCGGAAGAAGCAAGCCGCCCGATGATTAAGCGCGCTTTGGAGGCCGGCATCAACTTCCTTGACACCGCCAACGTCTATTCCGACGGCACCAGTGAGGAAATCGTCGGTCGTGCCATCAAAGACTTCGCAAAACGCGATGAACTGGTCATTGCGACCAAGGTTCATGGCCAGATGCGTTCCGAACCCAATGGTCGCGGCCTTTCCCGCAAGGCCATTTTTACTGAAATCGACAATAGTCTGCGTCGGCTGGGGATGGATTATGTCGATCTTTATCAGATCCATCGCTGGGATTACCACACCCCGATTGAGGAAACTTTAGAAGCGCTGCACGACGTGGTGAAAGCAGGGAAGACGCGATACATCGGGGCATCATCCATGCACGCCTGGCAGTTTGCAAAAGCCCTTTTTCTAGCGAAAACCAATGGCTGGACGCAATTTGTCTCCATGCAGAATCATTACAACCTGATGTACCGCGAAGAGGAACGGGAGATGATGCCGCTGTGCCTGTCGGAAGGAATCGGTGTAATGCCATGGAGTCCGCTGGCCCGCGGACGGTTGACACGGGCGTGGGACGAGCGAAACGCCACGCAGCGCGCTGGGTCGGACAATGTGCTGCAGAAGATGTACACCCGGGTGGAGGAAGCCGATGAGGCGGTCGTTCGCGCGGTTACCGAGGTTGCTAAAAAACGCGGCGTGCCCCAGGCGCAGGTGGCCATGGCGTGGCAGTTCAGCAAGCCGTATGTCACCAGCCCGATCATCGGGGCGACGAAGATGGGGCATCTGGAGGATGCGCTGGCGGCGTTGGAACTGATGCTGACGAAGGATGAGATTGATCAGATGGAGAAGCCGTATGTGGCGCATCCGGTCCTGGGGTTTGAGTAAGACAGTGCGGGCGGTGACTGAATATTCAGTAGATGTCTAATGGTCGTATGGTTCTTTCATCAAAAAGAAGTAATACGTGCATTTGACCATTTATAGGATAGCCTTTTTTATTGATGAAAGATAAATCTTCAGCCATTTTTCATTCTGCGTTTCACGCCGCATGAAAAACGTTTTATACTGCCCTTGATGTCTGCTTAGGCGTTCCTTTTCAAAGTCCTTTTCAAACACGGAAAAAACATGAGCAAGCTTCACATCGGCATCGTCGGCGCGGGTTTGATCGCACGTGAACATTCAGCCACGCTTACCAGGAGCAAATATGTGGGCAAGCTGAGCGTATTTGATTCGGATGCCGCGCGTGCGGGCGCTTTCAGCAAGGACATTGGCACAGGCACTGCGCCTTCATTGGATGAGCTCGCCAAATCCGTCGATTTGCTTTGGATCTGCACCCCTCCGGTGGCGCATTTGCAAGCAGTGCAGGCTGGATGCAGGGCGGGTAAGCCGATTTTCTGCGAAAAACCGCTGGCTCAGAACACCAAGGAAGCACTGGCCATTCAGAAGGTCACCACCGCGGCCAAGGTGCCTTTCTTCATGGGGCAGTCCGGCCGCTTTACCGATGCCTTCATCAAGATCAAGGAAGTGGTGGAGAAGGGGCTTATTGGCGATGTGGTGTATGTCTGGTCACTGCGTCACGGGTATCTGGATCGTAAGAACCAGCCGGCCTGGCGCTTTGAAGACAAGTCATCGGGCGGCGTCCTGGTGGAGTTTGGCATTCATGAAATCGATTTCGCGCAATGGATCGGTGGGCCGCTGAAGGATGTGTCAGCGATCAGCACATCGAAGATTTTGAATCCTGGAAAGTTCACTGAAGCCGTCACTGCCGTGGGCACTTTCGTCAGCGGAGCCAAGGCAAAGGTGGAAGTAAGCTGGGCCAATCCCCGCTATCTTTGGCAGCGCGGCGTGGAAGGCACCAAGGGCAGCCTTTTCTACTGTGACAGCAACTTTAATCATGTCATGCACGTCGTTCCAGGCAAGCCCCCGAAGATGATCAAGGCCGGCGGCATCCACTGGAAGGATCCGGTGACTGGTGAAAACATGGCGTTCAAAAACCAGGCCAAGGCGGTGCTTGAAGCATTGGTGAGCGGGAAGCCCGCGCCGGTTGGGATTGAAGCGGGATTGCTGGCCGTCAAAGCGGCCGACGCAATGATGAAGGCCGCGACGAGCGGAAAGAATGTCAGCGTGAAGTGAGAAGTGCGGCGGGGTGTGAAAATCAAAAAAGGAAATTCAATGGCTAAGAAGACGACGCAGGATCTGGGTATCGGCATCATTGGTGCGGGAAACATGGGCAAGATTCATGCCGAGTGTTTTTCGAAGATCAAGGGATGCAAGGTGGTGGGGATTTATAACCCCACTGTTAAAAAGGCTGAGGAACTGGTCAAGAATTGGGGCGGCAAAGTGTTTGAATCTGTGGAGGCGCTCATTGCCGATCCGGAGGTCAACACCGTCATTATCGCCAGTCCTCAGGCGCACCATCGTGATCAGGCGATCGCGGCGGCCAAGGCGAAGAAGCACATCCTTTGCGAGAAGCCCATTGCGCTGACTGTGAAGGAAATGGATGAGATCGCCAGGGAAGTGAAAAAGGCGGGAACGACGTTCATGGTGGGGCACCAAATGCGCTACCATCCGATCATTCATGCGGTGAAGAAGGCGATGCCGAAGCTGGGCAAGGTTTTCAGTCTTGATATGGAATGGGCGTTTCGCATCGCGGGGCATGAAGGACGCTGCTGGACGAGTTACCGTCATGGCGGGTTCTTCATGGAGCTGGGTTGCCATGCGGCCGATCTGGCGACGTTCTTCATGGGGCCGGTCAAGCACCTGACGGCCAATACGCTGCGCATCAACCCCAAGCGCATCACAGAAGACTTCACGCGCGCGCTTTTGCACTTTGAAAGCAACGCATCAGGAAGCATCGTGGTGAGCGCCAACCACAGGAATGATCGGCAAGGGATGCTCAAGGGGCGGATCATGGGCGACAAGGGGCGGATCGATTTCACCTGCTACCCCTATGGGCGGGATTTCAACCAGGCGACGCTGACACTGGACGCCGGCAAGGAAGTATTTGTGCCGGACGTGACGGTGATGCCCATCGAGTTTGAGGCGCCGGAGTCGCAGTTTACGGTGTACCCCGGCTTTTATGACATTTACCAGAAGCAGGCGGCGAACTTCGTGAAGGCTGTGCGGACGGGCAAGGCGCCCACATGCACGCTGGAAGACGGGCGCGCTGCGGTGGAGATGGTGCTGGCGATTTATCACCAGCAAGGCGAGGCGAGCACGAAGGGGAATTTTAAGAAACCGCCGAAGAAGTATCGGAACGATGCGACATCGCACCCGCTGGTGAAGTAAGAGAACGAAAGTACGCGTAAAAAAACACCCCCGGCAATGTCGGGGGTGTTTTCTTGTGTGCGGAGGAGACATCGTCTCAGGCGACGATGACGAGGCGATAGCCTGCGTCCTGGTCGTAGGTGCCGGGGGTGGTTTTGTTGGTGACGCGGACGACGGAGTTTGGGGGTGGGTTGCCGGTCTGGCGGGTGTAGTTGCCGATCTTGGTGAAGACGTAGAAGCCGTAGCCGGACAAGGTTTCGTTGTTGACCAGCTTGAGAGAGGCGTTGGTGAGGGAGCCGGTGAGAATGTCGCTGTTGCTGAAAGAGGCATGGCCGACGGGGACGTTCTTGCCTGTGACCGTGAAGCCGGCCAGCGTGGCCGCTTTGCCGCCAAAGAGCGTGAAGTGCGAACTCTTAACGGTACCCGCATTCACGCCTTCCGAGACGCCGACATAGATGGCGCTGCTGTAGAAGGAACCGACGGAGACTGCGCCAGCGTTGCCGTGGATGTGCCAGGTACTGAGATTGACCTGGCCGGCGATGTTGATGGGGCCGACGGCATTCTGACCGATTTTGACGTTATCGCCGGTGATTTCCATGGCGACGCCGTCCCAGTCGCCATGGACTGCGGAGGCGGTTTTGGTGGCGGCGGTGGCCTTCGCGGTGATGCCGGCGACCTTGCGGGCGGTGATGGAGCCGCCGTCCCAGTTTCCGGTGGTGAGGGCACCGATATTGCCTTCGACCCATAGGGTGGTGCTTTGAAGGTCTTTGGTGCTGGTGAAGGAGGCGAGATCGCCGCCCTTGCCGCCGAAGCCGATTCTGATTTCCAGGTGATCGGCACCGCCGAGGGAGATGGGGCCTGAAGAGCCGGAGACGTTGAGGTGGGAGTTGTCCGAGGTGAGTTTGCTGGTGTAGCTGGTGAGGTCGCCGGTGATGTCGATGGTGGTGTTGGCGAGCGCGCCGACAGTGATGGGGCCGGTTTTGCCATTGATGGACCAGGTCTTGTTGTCGCCGTACCCTCCAAGGGTGCCGGCGATGGAGACGGAGCCAAGGGCGAGCGTTCCGGTTTTGAGGCCGATGGCGGAGATATCGACCTTGCCGGTGAAGTCGCCGGCGATGGCGGGAGTGGTCTTGGTGGCGGCGACGCCCTTGGCGGTGATGGAGGTGACTTTGGGGGCGGTGATGGAGCCGGACTGCCATGCGCCGACGTTGATCGCCCCGATGGCCAGGGAGGAGACGAGGACGTTTTCGAGGGTGATTTTAAGAGCGGTGTAGCTGAGGATTTCAGCGTCGGCGGAAAAGGTGAGGTGATCGGAGGAGCCCATGGAGATGGCGCCGGTTTTGCCGGCGATGTCGATGGAGGTGTCGCGAATTTCACCGGTGACGGAGAGAGAGGCGAGGTTGCCTTTGTTGGCGGTTTTGTGCTTGGTTTCAAAGACGAGGCCGGTGACGTCGCCGCCGATGCGGATAGCGCCGACGCCGCCGGTGATGGACCAGTCGGCGTTTAAGCCGGTGGATTCACCATTGCCGGTGACGGAACCTTTGATGGTGAGTGAGCCGAGGGTTTGAGCGTTAGCGGTGGAGGAGAGGCCGACGATGGTGAGGTCGCCGGTGAAGTCGCCGCTCAAGATCGGGGTGGAGATGCCTTTGATGACAGGACCGGCGAGGCCGGTGGTGGTGAAGGAGGTTAGTTTGCCGGTGAAGATGGAACCGCCAGACCATTGGTTGACGGAGACGGTTCCGAGCGCGCCGGTGATGTTGAACTCGACGTTCTGGGCGTGGCGAGCCTTAAATGAGGTGAAATCTTTGTCGATGTGGGCGATGAAGTTGGAGACGTCGCCGGTGACGGTGAGGGAGCCGACGGCGTTGGCAAAGAGGCCGCCGCCGGAAGAAGCGCCTTTGACGGTGGCGGAGCCGAGCTTGTGTGCGCCTAAAGCCCAGATGGATGAGCTATCGCCTGAGATGGTGATGGCGCTGACGAGGGGGGCGACGACGGCTTTGCCACTGACGGAGACGGGGGCGGGGAGGGTGAGGCGGATATCAGCCTGGAGATCGCCGCGGACGAGGGGGGCTGTTTTGGTGGCGGCGCGGCCGGTGATGGAGAAGGAGCCGAGGGAGGCGGCGATGAACTCGTCGGCGAGGCCGTTGGAATCGAGCCAGTCGATGGCTTTGAAAGAGGTGATGGTGGCGTCGGTGCGGATGGAGACTTCGGAGAGGCGACCGAGGGTGATGGTTGTTTTGTCGGAGACTGATCCGTTGATAATGATGTTGGATTGATGGTGGGTGACGACGTCGCCGAGGGTGAGGGTTTTAATGTTGGCGGAGGCGTTGAATGAGCCGTGGAGGGCGGTGGAGGCGGCGTTTAAGGCGAGGAGGCCGCCGCTGACGTCGATGGCGGTGAGGGAGGAGATGCCGGTGCCGGTGGGGGTGTTTTTGGTGGTGGTGATGGTGAGAGAGGAGGAGACGGCGAGGGTGCCGTCCAGGGCGAGGCTCAGCAGGCGTTTATCGGGGGTGATGAAGAGCGTGCCATTGCCGTGACCGGTGAGGGCGAAGACGACTTTGTTGTTGTTTTCGTCGAGGAAAGTGCGGTCTTTGAGGGCGGTTTTAGAGGTGAAGGTGTGGAATTCACCGGGTTCGACAAGGCCGGTGAGGGCGAAATTGAAGGTGCCGACGGCTGTGTTGGTGTCGAACTGGACTTGGCCGGAGAATTCGCCGGGGGTTTGGGTGGAGAGGGAGACGGTGAACGTGTCGGACTTGCCTGGGGCGATGGTGTCGCTGAGACCTTCGGTGATGGTGAAGCCAGTTGGGACGGAGAAGTTGGAGATTTTAAGGGGGAGATCGCCGGGATTGTTGACAGTGAAGGTCCGACTGACGGAGCCGGGAGCGATGGATTGGTAGCTTGTGCCGAAGTTGGTGCCGTTTTCGGTGGAGGTGAAGGTGGAGCCGTCGGAGACACCGTTGCCGAGGTTGGGGAGCGTGCTGACGACGTTGACCTTGGGGGCGGGTACGTGGTTGATGCTGATGGTGAAGGTTTGCGGGAGGCTGGTGTTCTGGCCGCCGTTGGCGGTGCCGCCGTTGTCCTTGGCGACGAGGGTGAAGATGGCTTCGCCATAGGAGAAGGGGAAGGGGGTGAAGGTGAGGGTGCCGTCGTCGGAGATGACGGGAGAATCCAGGAAGAGGATGGGGTTGCTGAGGCTGGTGAGGTGGTAAAGGATGGTCTGGCCGGATTCGTTGGGGCCGGGGGATGCTTTGGCCCAGTTTTTGATGGTGACGGTGCCGGAGTTTTCGTTGACAGGATCGATGGGGGAAGCGGTGAAGGTGGGCGGATCGTTGACGGGGGTGACGTGGATGGTGAAGGGGTAGGAGGCGCTGGTGTTTTGATCGAAAATGCCGATGGGGCCGGAATCCTTTACGGTGACGGTGAAGACGATGTCGCCGTAGATGTGGGGAGCGACCTGGTAAGTGAGGGTGCCGTTGGCATCGACCTGGGGCAACTTGGTGAAGAGGTCGGCAGCGCCGGGAGCGGGAAGGTTGACGGTGAAGGTGGGGGTCTGGCCGGATTCGTCGGCGGGGCCGGGATTGAACTTGGCCCAGTTGGAGATGGTCTGGAAGCCGACGCCTTCAAGGATGGTGGGTGGATCGACGGCGACGATGGTGGGGGCGTCGTTGACCGGAGTGACGTTGATGATGAAGGTGTAGGGATCGCTGGTATCAACGCCGCCGTTGGCGGTGCCGCCGGAGTCCTGGACATTGATGGTGACCTTGGAAGATCCGGAGAGATTGGCGGCGGGCTTGAAGACGAGGACGCCGTCGCTGTTGAACTGGGGGAGCACGGAGAAGAGGCCGGGGTTGGAGACGTTCAGGACGTTGAATTTGATAGGCGTTTGTTCGGATTCGGAGGGGGAGCCGGGGTTAAAAGGGAACTCTCCAAAGGCGAAGTAGATGGAAGAGTCTTCGATGGAGGTGAGGGTGGTGGAGGGGTTTTCGAAATAGGGCTTGGTATTGGGAGCAGGGACGGTGATGGTGAAGTCGAACTTGTTCTGGTTCTGGCCGGCGAAGGCGGTGCCGCCGGAGTCGGTGACGAGAACAGTGATGACGGATGTGCCGGAGACGTTGTCGGCGAGAGTGAACTGGAGGGTGCCGTCGGGAGAGAGGGATGGGGCGACGGAGAAGAGGGATTTGTCGGAGATGCCGAGGACGTCGTACTGGGCGGTTTGATCGGATTCGGAAGGGTGGCCGGGGTCGAAGACGACGAAGCCGGGGAGGGTGGTGTGGCCGGAATTGCGGTTGGCGATGACGGGGGAGGTGAAGGAGACCTGGGGTTCTTTGTTGACGTGGAGGACTTCGAAATAGCGGCCGTAGATGGAGGAGCCTTCCTGGGAAGCACCGGAGAAGACGGTGAGGAAGGAGCCGTCGAAGGTGGCGATGACAGCGGAGCCGGTCTGGTGGTTGGTGGTGTACTGGTTAATGAGGAATTCGGAGCCGACGCGGTTGCCGAGTGAGTCGTAGCGTTGGCCGTAAATGCCGTGGCCGCTGCCGTCCTGACCGACGCTGGTCCAGGTGATGACGAAGCCGGCGTCCATGACATAACTGGCGGAGGGGCCGAACTGGTCGCCGGTGGTGTAGGTGCTGACCTGGAAGGGGACGCCTTTGGTGGCGCCGGAGGAGGAGAAGAGTTGGCCGTAAACGCCGAAGCCGTCGCCATCCTGGCCGGAGAATGAGGTCCAGGTGAGAAGATAGCCGCCGATGGTGAGGGCGGTGACGGAGGGCTCGGTGTAGAGGTAGGTATCGTGCTGGGCGAGGAGGACGTTGGCGCCCTGGGTTTCGTCTTTGGAGGAGTAGCGCTGGGAATAGATATCGCTGGAGAATTGCTCTGCCCAGGCGATGACGTAGCCGCCGTCACCGATGAGGGCGGTGACGGAAGGGAGGACGTAGTTGGTGCCTGGGCCGGCGTTGACCTGGAAGCGGGTGGAAAGAGGCTGGGCGTCGGCGTCGAAGTGTTGGGCGATGATGCCGGTGGCAGGACCGGCAGCGCCGTCATCGCCTGTGCCGCGCCAGACGACGACGAAGCCGCCGGATTCGAGTGCGGTGACGGCGGAGGCGGTTTGGCCGGTGGTGACGGAGATGTCGGATTTAACGTTGATGATGGGGCTGTCGGGGTTGCCGAAGACGTCGTAGGTGCGGAGGAAGATGCCGAATTCCGTATCGGAGCCCTGACCTTCCCATGTGACGACATAGCCACCATTGGCAAGGGCGGCTACGACCGGGTTGTGCTGCAAGCCACCGGTGAAGTCGTTGATGCGGATTTCGGTACCGATGAGCTTGCCCTGGCCGTCGACCTTGCGGCCGAAGATGCCCTGGTTATCGCCGGAGCCTGAGCCGGCCCAGACAATGAAGGCGTCGCCACCGCTGTTCTCGCCGGATGCAACGGCGACCGAATTTTGTGAGCCGTCAGAGACATCGACGATAAAAGCATCAGTGATGGGGATGGGTGTGGTGATAAGGAACTGACGGGACTCGAGTTGTTCAAAGCGGCCGGGGGCGGCTAGCTGGCGCGATGGGCTTGTGCGGAGGGTGCGGTCTAAGTTTTTGAGGGACAGACGGTTATAGGAATTGCGGGAGGTTTGGGCAGACATTTGCATGGGAGCACCCGAGGTAGGAGGAAGTAAGCGGATGCCCGGCGATCATGGACGGGATACGGAGAGTATGGAATACAAAATGGGTTCGGCAAGTGATTTATAACGATTTTGGGTGAGTGGGTTGGGAAGGAGGATGTGCTTTTGTTTTGCCTGGTGAGGAGAGGAAGATTTACAGGATGATTTTTGAAGGTTGACGGGTAAATTGGGGTTGCAGGGACGCGAGAGAGAGAGAGAGAGGGCGAGGATGAAGGCGAGGAGTCGGGGGCGTTGGTGATTATGGGTCCAACGGGAAGGGGTACGGGTCCGGTTGAGAGAGTAGAGCAAGCAATAGCGAGTAGAAACATAGAGTGGAAAGGAAAGAAGGAAGGGATCAAGCCCCAGCCGGGTGAATTTTCAATATGATGCCCGGTATGGCTAAAAACACACAAGTGCGCGTAACGGGTACGGATTTGTTTTCAGGGCGATTGGCGGGGGTTCGGGCGCGGTTTAAGAAAGAGCATGTGGGGGTGGATGCACTTTTGGTGACCAATGACAAGGACATCCGATATCTGACAGGGTTCATTGGTCATGACAGTTGGGCGATTGTGCCGCTTGCCGGGGCCAGCCGGGTGACGATTGTGAGTGATCGGCGGTTTGAAGAGCAGATCCAGCGGGAAGCACCGCAGGCGGCGGTGGTGATGCGGTCGGGGGCGATTACAGAAGCGACGGCCAAGGCGCTGGATGGGCTGAAGATCAAGAAGTTGGGTGTTCAGCCGGACTATATGACGCTGGGGGTGTTTAAATCGCTGAAAAAGGCGGTGGGTGCGGGGCGGGTGACGGAGACGGCGGATGGGTTGATCAAGCAGCGTGCGGTGAAAACCGAGGATGAAGTGGCGCTGATCAAGAAGGCGGGGAAGATTCAGCAGGCTGCGTATGAGGCGGTGATCAAGGAGATTCGGGCGGGGAAGGATACGGAAGCGCAGATTGCGGCGAAGCTGGAGATGACGATGCGGGGGATGGGGGCGGACGGGCCGAGCTTCAATACGATCATCGCGGTGGGGGCCAATGCGAGCTTGCCGCACGCGATCCCGGGGGGTACGAAGACGAAGAAGAATGAGATCATCCTGATCGATTGGGGTGCGCGGCTGGAGGGGTATTGTTCTGACATGACGCGGGTGATCGCGCTGGGGAAGATGCCGGCGAAGATGCGCGAGGTTTACCAGGTGGTGCTTGAGGCGCAGATGGCGGCAATTGATGCAATTGCACCCGGCAAGGCGCTTAAGGATATCGACGCCGTGGCGCGTGGGATTATTGATAAAGCTGGTTACGGCAAGGAGTTCTCGCATTCGCTGGGGCATGGATTGGGGCTGGATATCCATGAGCAGCCGACGCTTTCCACGCGGTCGGAAGGAGTGCTGGAACCCGGGCATGTGGTGACCGTGGAACCGGGGATTTACCTGCCGGGAGTGGGCGGCGTGCGCATTGAGGACGATGTTCTGGTGACGGCCAAGGGCAAAGAGGTGTTGACTGATTTGCCCAAAGACCTCACTTGCGCGATCATATGAGGTCTAAAACGTGATCCTTGGAGCCCCATTTGGTGGCGGTTCCCGGGGTGGCGCGTCGGATGTCTGATAAAACCCAGAGGCTTACCCGGAAAAGCACATGATCGATCTCAAAACGCTTCGTGAACTGGTCAAGATCATGGTCTCCAACGACCTTACAGAGGTCGATCTTCAGGATGACAAAGGTGAAAAGGTTTCATTGAAGCGTGCGGTGGGCGGAACACCCGTGACCCACTACGCTCCTGCGCCGGTTCAACAGGTTGCCGCGCCCGTGCCTGCCTTGTCGGCCCCGGCAGCAGCAAGCGCCCCCGCTGCCCCTAAAGTGGATGACTTTGCAGGCCTGGTGGCGATCAACAGTCCGATGGTGGGAACGTTCTATGCATCGCCCAGCCCTGAGGCCAAGCCGTTTGTAGCGGTGGGGGCGAAGATCAGCGCGGATAAAAACGTCTGCATCATCGAAGCGATGAAGGTGTTCAACGAGATCAAGGCGGAGACGACGGGCACCATCGAAAAGGTGATGGTGACGAGCGGTCAGGCCGTGGAGTTCGGCCAGCCGTTGTTTTACGTGCGGCCCGGCTGATTGCGGGCGTCGGTTAAGACGTCGGGCATGATCTATCTGGAGCTTGCCCCAACTTCCTCCTTCTTCCCTTCAAGAGACACCGGTAACGCATGTTTTCACGCATACTGATTGCCAATCGTGGCGAAATCGCCGTCCGGATCATTCGCGCAGCCCGTGAGCTGGGCATCCAGACCGTGGCGGTCTATTCGACAGCGGATAAGACCTCCAATCATGTGCGGCTTGCCGACAAGGCCATCTGCATCGGCGACGCGCCCAGCGCGGACAGCTACCTGAACATTCCGCGGCTGATCAGCGCGGCGGAAGTGGCGAATGTGGACGCGATTCACCCTGGGTACGGCTTCCTGGCGGAAAACGCGCATTTTGCCGAGGTTTGCCGTTCCTGCAAGATTGAATTCATCGGGCCGAGCGTGGAGGCGATGAACTCGCTTGGCAGCAAGGTGAACTGCAAGGCGCTGGCGATCAAGAATAAAGTGCCGACGGCGCCGGGTTCCAAAGGAAAGATCGAGACCGAAGAAGAAGCGATCAAGGTGGCCCGGGAAATCGGGTATCCGGTGATTGTGAAGGCCAGCGCCGGTGGGGGCGGGCGCGGCATGCGCGTGGCGCACAATGAAATCGCGTTGCGGGCGGGTTTAAAGAGTGCCATGGCCGAGGCCAAAGGCGCTTTTGGCGACTCCACCGTTTACATTGAAAAGTTCATTGAAGTGGCGCGGCATATTGAAGTGCAGATCATCGGCGATCAGCACGGGAATGTGGTCCATCTGTTTGAGCGCGACTGCACCATGCAGCGCCGCCATCAGAAGTTGATCGAAGAATCGCCCAGCCCGATCCTGACGCAGAAAGAGCGTGAGGAAGTATGCAACGCGGCGGTGCGGTTGTGCAAGGCGGCCAACTATTACTCGGCCGGAACGGTTGAGTTTTTGATGGACGCGAAGAGCCGGCAATTCTTCCTGATGGAAGTCAATACCCGCGTGCAGGTGGAACACCCTGTGACGGAGATGGTGACGGGGATCGACATCGTCAAGACGCAGATCCGGGTGGCGGCAGGTGAGAAGCTGCGCTTTTCGCAGAAAGACATCAAGCAGACGGGGCATGCCATTGAGCTGCGCATCAATGCGGAAGATCCGGATAAGAACTTCATGCCTTCGGCGGGGATGATCAACCTGTTTGATCCGCCCGGCGGGCTGGGTGTGCGCATGGATACGCATTGCTACTCGGGCTATCGCGTGCCGCCCAACTATGACTCGATGATTGCGAAGCTGATCGTGCATAAAGAGAACCGGACCGAGGCGATCAACACGCTGCGGCGCGCGCTGCATGAGTTCCGCGTTGAGCCGATCAAGACGACGATCCCGCTGCATGCGATGCTGATGACGAACTCGAATTTCATCAACAGCGAAATCGACATCCACTATGTGGAGCGGTTGCTGGCGAGCAAAGCCGGGCAGGGGCATTGAAGTCCTGAGGATTGTGAATTGTCCATGAGTCAGGGTTTCCCCGGTGGGGGATTGCCGCTGGCGGGTTGTTACAATCCGCTGGTCGATTACATACAGCCTTTCTAATCACCCATACAGCAAGGGATCATCAGATGAGCATTCAAGACATCGGCAAGAAGTTTGTGGAACTGTGCAACCAGGGCAAGAATTTCGATGTGATGAAGACGATGTACACCCCTGACATCGTTTCGGTGGAGTCGAACGGGAATGAAACGGCGGGGCAAGAAGCGGTGATTCAGAAGTCGGTGAAGTGGGCTTCGACGCTGACGATCAATGGTGAAAAGGTGCTTGGTCCGTACTTCAACGGGCCGAATCAGTTTGCCGTGCATTTCACTTTTGATGTGACGCTCAAGGCGACGGGCCAGCGCGTGGTGCAGCAGGAAGTGGCGGTGTATACGGTGAAGGGTGACAAGATCTCGCACGAGCGGTTCTTCAATGAAGGCAACTGGTAAAGCGCGCTGGGGGGCGGCCTGATTTGTAAAGGCAAGAGCCAGGCAGCGGCGTAATGCCAGCAAGTGTTGTCGCATTGGGGTTTGTCTGTTTGCTCGGGGCGCTGAAGGCTCAATTGGGCTGACGATACACTATGGTTCAAGGGCGTTCTCCCGCGTGGGGCATGCGCAGTGTTGCTCTTTGGCGAGAAAATCAATGTCACGATTCAGATTGTCGATGGGTGTTGCCTGTGTTTTCGCCGGTGCATTTGGGGTTGATGCAATTCATGCGGCGGATGAGCAGGCGTACACCATTACTTACAACCGCCCTGTGAAGGCCGGGGAGACGTTTGAGCATGAGGTGAAGACGACGCTGCTGCTTCAGAAGACGCCGGTGAGCGATACGCTTTCACTGGAGCAGATGGCGCAGATTTCGCGGCCGACGGTGGAGAAACTGGAAGCGAAATTCAAGTGCGAGGTGTTGGCCGTGACGCCGGAAGGGAACCGCACAAAGGTGAAAGTGACCTTCGCGAAACTGGCGGACACGACGCTGGGCAAGGCGCAAGCGGTGGTGCCGGAGGGTACGCAGCTTGTGCTGACGATTCAACCCAAGGGAGAGGTATCCGTGGAAGGCGTGGAGCCGGAGTTTAAGATCACGCCTGCGATCAAGGCGAAAGCCGATAAGGTGGTGGCCTTGAAGCAGCGAATGGAACTGGACACGTTACTGGGCGGGGTGAAGGCGCGGAAAGTGGGCGAGGCGTGGGCATTGGATAAAGACCTGGTGCTTAAAAGCGCCGGCGGGGACCCATCCATCGCACCCAAAGACCCGGCAGGCACGGCGAAACTGCTCAGAGTGGAGACGATCAAAGGTGTGCCACAAGCGACGACGGAGATTGTGATGGTGGTGAAGGGGACGACGGGGGCAGGGGAATTGGCGACAGGGAAACTCACTGAAGCGGGCATTTCGGTGACGGACCAGGTGACGTTGCCAATCAATACCAATCAGCCAGGGTGGACCCATTCACGGGATTGGAAGATGAAAGTGCAGATGGATTTTTTAGAGACTGCAGCGATCAAGAGGTTGAATGTGACGTTGAATGAAAAGCGCGAGGAAACGGTGAGCGCAAGTAAATAGGCCGGCTTCCTTGATGTTTGCGCAGAATTCCGGTTACGTGTCAGCACCCTGTCCCCGCGATCGAATGGGAGAGGGGTAAGATACGTGTTATGCGGATCCATGAATTTATTCGTGCGTTTGAGGTTTTTGCCCCATTGTCGCTGGCGGAGAGCTGGGACAAGGTCGGGTTACAGGTGGGGTCGAAGGAGGGGGAGTTTAAGCGTGTCATGTTGACGATTGATTTAACGGAGGGGGTGGCGGCGGAGGCGGTGAGGCGGAAGGCTGGCCTAGTGCTGGCGTATCACCCGGTGATATTTGAGCCGCTCAAGAGCCTGACGGATGAAGACGCAAAGACACGAGCGCTATTGGCTTTGGTGAGGGCGGGTGTGGGGGTGTTTTCACCACACACGGCGCTGGATGCCTGTGCGGGTGGGATTAACGATTGGCTGGCGGAGGGGGTGAGTGGTGCAGGTTTTGAGGAATTTGAGAAGCGGGGTGTGAAGTGCGACCCGATCAGGCCGGTGAAGGGTGGAGATGGAGGGTTGTATAAGGTGATCGTGTTTGTGCCTATGGGGGATGCGGAGAAGGTGCGGGATGCGATGGCTGAAGCTGGGGCAGGGCGGCTGGGGAATTATGAGAAGTGTTCGTTTGAAACACAGGGGACGGGGACATTTCAGGGGAATGCACAATCGAACCCGACGGTGGGACAGCCAGGCGTGTTTGAGCGCGTGTCGGAAGTGAGGCTGGAAATGATCGCCATGGCGGGCGTGCTGGCCGGGGTGATCGCGGCGATGCGCAAGGTGCATCCCTATGAGGAACCGGCGTTTGATGTGTTCAAGGAAGATGCCAGCGCGGTGAAGACGTCGCATGTGAAGATCGGACAGGGGCGGGTGATTGAGTTGCCGAAGGCAATCGGCATGGGGGAACTGGTTGGGCGAGTGAAGAGGCATCTGGGGGTGAAGGAACTGGAACTGAGCGTGGGGGCGGCGAAAAAGAAAGTGAAGCGAGTCGGCGTGTGCGCGGGGGCGGGGGCGTCGCTATTGAAGGATGCCGGGGGCGTGGATGTCTTTTTGACCGGCGAGATGCGGCATCACGACCAGATGGAAGCCGCGGGACGGGGCGTGGCGGTGATGCTGGCGGGTCACACGCAGACGGAACGGGGGTATTTGAAGGTGCTGAAAGTGCGGCTTGAAAAGATGTTGAAGGGGAAGGGGGTGGAGGTGGTGGTGAGCGGTGTGGATGGGGAGCCGATGAAGCGATGCTAGATGTTTGAAGTGATTTCTATTTTTTCTTTTTCTTGGTTTCGGCCGGTGGGGCGGGGGCGGCGGGCAGGGGTTTTTTAGGGGGTTCTTTGACTTCGGGTTTGAGGGCCTGGCCTTGAAATTCCTTGTCGGGGAAGAAGGCAGCGGTGGCGCCGATGAGGAGGGCGAGGCGGTCCTCGTGGTTGGTGAGGGTGGCGAGCTGCTTGAGGAGTTTTTCGTGGCCGTTGGCGAGGACGGTTTGTTTGCCGATCATCTCAAAGAGGATGAGGCGGGTGGGGCCTTTGGATTGCCTTGCGGTGATCCAGGCGGTTTCAAGGTCGAGCGCGTCGATCTGTGATTTGCCGATTTCTTCATCGCGGATTTCGCGCCAGACGCGGTCGTGGTCGGCCTCATCGTAAGCCTGGATCCAGAGCATGCGGGCTTTGGCTTTGTCGCCGGAGACGAAGGTGGCTTCGGCGAGGCGGAGAGTGGTCGTGGCTGCGGTGATGCCCGGTTCGGTCTTGATTTCGGTGATTTTCTGCAGAGCGGCAGCGGCCTCGGGCTTCATCTTGGCGCGGGTGAAGGTTTCGGCAATCTGAGCGTAGGTGTAAACGCGCGTGGGGATGTCGTTGATGCTGTCGGTGCGGTCCATGGCTTCGGGGGCGTTACCCGCTTCAGCGAGGCCTTCGGCGAGGCCGGAGAGGAGAAGGTCGCGCACGCCGGAGTCTTGAAGAGAAGCGAGGAAGGGGACCGCGCGCTTGGGCTGGTTTTGCTTGCCGATCCACCAGACGATGCGGCGGACGGCGCCGACCTGGCGGTCGGGGTCATTGGTTTCCATGATGACCTTGAGGGCGGCTTCGGGAGAGCCTTCCAAGCCGAGCTGCATGGCGCGGATGCCGGCTTCGGTGTCCTTTGCGAGAAGGCGGAGGCGGTTATCGAAGATTTTTTCGGAGGCTTGGAGAGCTTCGGCGTTCTTATCGTTTTTTGCAAGGCGGATGACGACTTCGATGAGGGCCTTATCGCGGATGGCCGGGTCGGTCATGTTGGCGATGGAGTCCATCGCTTCCTGGGTGCGGCCGAGGCGGGCGTATTCCTTAGCAACCTCAGACCAGGCGAGCTCACGCTCGTAGAGATTGACCTGATCGATCCATTCCTTGGCTTTATCGAAACGCTGAGCGCGGACCGCGACGGCGCAGAGTTTGACGTAAAGGAGTGAGCGGTTGCGCTTGGTGGTGGCCAGATCAGCTTCTTCGTGCGCGGCCTGGAGCCACCATTGCGGATCGGTGACTTTGGGAGATTCCAGGATGGGGTGGGGGACTGGATTGATTTCGGTGGCACTGGTCGCGTGAAATGGAGCCAGCGTGAACAGGAGAAGGGCAACGCAGATGTGTTTAGTGAGGTTGGGCAAAGTAAGAGTAGTCTATACCGGGAAGCGATTTGAAGTCATCAGATGTGAGGATGAGGCCGTTTACTGATTGCAATGCTTAAGTGGAGATGCAGGATGGGTGGTTGGACTGTGGCGGCGATTCTGGTGTTGGTTTCGATCGTGGTGTCAATGGTGAGCTATGTCACGTTTCTGATGACGGGAGCGAAGTTGGCGGCGGCGCTTGGGGTGTCTGGGCTGGGGATGGCCGTGGCCGTGCTGCTGGGGGCGTTTGTGGTGAGGTTTGGAGTGAAGCGAAAGTAGCTTCTTTCAGCGGTCTTTTTAACGGATCTTTTACCGGTCGAGAAGTTCGCGGCCAGTGCCGTCGTTGAGGGGGTTGAAGGAGACGACGGGGACGCTGAGGCCGTTGGTGTAGACGCGGCTCCAAGGCGCATTCCAGTTGCTGGGGAGAGGGTAGTCGTCGAAGGCGATGAGTTCATCGCGGCGGAGGAAGTAGCCGTGGCCGTCGGCCATGGTCATGGGTATGCCTTCGCCTTCGTGGCGGTATTCTTCGGGGTTGGGGGTGAAGGAGGGGAGGCTGGTGGTGGTGCCGAGGATGTGGAGGAGGGGGCGGACGTAGGCGGTGGTATCCATGCCGAAGCCGCCAGGGGAGGGGCTGCAGAAGGTGACGGCGAGGAGTGTGGGGTGGCGCTCGACGCGGGCCATGGTGGTTTTCATGGGTCCCCAGTAGCCCCACGAAGTGCTGCCGGAGGCGGAGAGCATGCCGGGGTTTTGGGTCCAGTTTCCAGCGGCGTAACCTGATTGGAGAACGGCGCCGTTGAGCTGGTAGCTGGTTTTGGCGGCGTAGCTGGAGGCGGGGATGATAGCGACGGCGCCGGCGCTGCCGACGGAGGTGGAGTAGGTTTTCGGGCCGTACGGGCAGCCGCCTTTGGAGGTGAAGGCGTTTTTGGTGATGTAAGCGCCTTTTTCGAGGGCGTCCTGATAGTTGATGGTGGGGTTGGGGTCGCGGAAGGGGTAGGAGAAGGGGTAATACTGGCGGTTGTCGTTGGTGTAGAGGGTGACGGAGAGATTGACGGCGCGTGAGCCGCCCATACAGACGGCTTTGCGTGCGGCGGTGCGGGCTTTGTTGAGAGATGGGAGGAGGATGGAGATGAGAGCGGCGATGATGGTGATGACGAGGAGGAGCTCAACGATGGTGAAGGCGGTGGGGCGGCGGTATGGGTTCATGTTACGGATTCCAAGAGATGGCGGGCGGGGATGATTTGAGCGGCGGATTATGTGAAGTCGTGTGCGTGTCGATAAGCCATTCTGGCGTTTTTGAATGTTTTAGCATTACCTAAACCGATGCTTTTTTTGTCAAAACCGATTTGATTACGGGCAGATGGAAATGGGTTTGCGTAAGTGAGATGATTGGCGTGGGAGAGGCCGACGAGTATTATTTATGGGTAATGTTATAACCAAGGGGAGTGGACGTGAGATACGGCGTTGTTCTGATTTGCGTATCGTTGATCTGCACGGCGAATGTTTACGTAAAAGCGGATGGGCCGCCAGCGGGCGAAAAATCAGCTTCGACCAAGCCGGCAGCGACGAGCAAGCCCGCGGCAGCCAAGCCCGCGACAGCCAAGGAGTGGAGAGTTGAGACGGATATCGCCTACGTCGAGGGTGGAGACAAGGCGCAGGTGCTGGATTTGTATTTGCCAGAGAACAAGCCGGGGACGCCGCTGCCGGTGGTGTTGTGGATTCATGGGGGCGGTTGGAAGGCGGGGAGCAAGTCGGGCGGGCCGTTCATGTATCTGATGAAGCATGGTTATGCGGTGGCGAGCGTGGAGTACCGGTTCAGCAAAGTGGCGAGGTTCCCGGCGCAGATTCAGGATTGTCAGGCGGCGGTGCGGTGGGTCCGGGCCAACAGCGGGAAATACAACCTGGACAGCGCCCATGTGGGGGTGTGGGGAGCATCGGCGGGAGGACATCTGGCGGCGCTGGTGGGGACGACCGGGGGAAAGAAGGAGTTTGCGCCGATCGGGGGGAATGAGAAGCAGTCTGACAAGGTGCTTGCCGTGGTGGATTTCTATGGGCCGGCGAATTTCAACACGTTGAAGGAGCATGCCCAGGCGGACCCCAATTCGATACGAAAGTTCACGATTCCGGGGGACAATGCGTCGAACCTGATCGGAGTGAATCTGGGGGAGGACAAGGCCAAGGAAGCCGCAGCGAGCCCAGTGCATTATGTGGGCAAGGATTCACCTGCGTTTTTAATTCTTCACGGTGATGAGGACCACCTGGTGCCGATGGCGCAGAGCGTGGAATTGTATGAGACCTTAAAGAAGGCGGGGGTGGAGGCGACGTTTCAGAAGATGCCGGGATCGGGGCATGGGAGTGCGAAGTTTGCGGCGGCTGAGGCGCAGGGGTTGATCCTGGCGTTTTTCGATAAGCATTTGAAGGGGAAGGACGTGAAGGTGGAGGCGCTGCCGGAGGAAGTGATGAGATTAAAGCCGGCGCCGGTGAAGGCGCCCGACAACAAGACAACGGCACCACCGGTTGAGGAGATGTGACGAGCGAATGGGCTGGAGGGAGGAAGCAGAAATTGATTGTTCGAATCATTTCCGCGTGTTGAAGGCAGCCCCTGAGGGTCCAGCCCTCTCCCAAAGGGAGAGGGGCAAGAAAGGCGATAGCCTGCAGGTTTAATACTTGCCGCGGATGAGGGGGGAGATTTCTTTGTTGTAGAGGGCTTCAAGCTGGTCGTGCTGGGCTTGGGAGAGAGGGGGGAGGCCGGAGGCTTTGACGTTGGACTCGGCCTGGGCGAGCTTGGTGGCGCCGGGGATGACGCTGGTGACCTGGGGGTAATCCAAAATCCAGCGAAGGGAGAGATCGGCCATGGCGGCTTCACCCTGAGGCTTGAGGATGGCTTTGACCTTTTCGGCGAGGGCGACGCCTTTTTCAAAGGGAATGCCGGCGAAGGTTTCGCCGGCGTTGAAGGCTTTGCCGTCGGCGTTGTAATTGCGGTGGTCGTTGGCGGCGAAGGTGTTGGCGACGGATTGGCCGGGTTTGAACTTGCCGGCGAGGATGCCGCTGGCGAGAGGGACGCGGGCGAGGATGCCGACATTGGCCTTGGCGGCGGCGGGGAGAAGCTGGGAGACGAGCTTCTGGCGGAAGATGTTGAAGATGACCTGCAGTGAAGCGCAGCCCTTGTGCTTGATGCAGATGAGGCCTTCCTCAACGGATTCAACGCTGGTGCCCCAATTCTGGATGAGGCCTTCACGGCGGAGGTTTTCGAGGATGTCGAGCGCTTCGCCGGACTTCATGACTTCGGTGGGGATGGTGTGCCATTGCTGGAGGAAGAGGGAGTCGACACCGAGGCGCTTCAAGGAGTCAATGGTGTGCTGACGTGCGGTTTTGGCGGTGAAGTTCTGGGGTTGGCCGTAGGGTTTATCGCCGCGGCGGCCGAGTTTGGTAGCGACGAAGGCCTTGGCTTTGGATTGCTTGAGCCATTTGCCGATGAGGGTTTCGGAACGGCCGCCGCCGTAGACGTCGGCCGTGTCGAAGAAGTTGACGCCCAGGTCGTAGGATTTCTGGAGGATGGCGACGGCGTCGTCATCGGAGAGGTTACCCCAGTCGGAGCCGCCGAGCTGCCAGGTGCCGAGGCCGACTTCGGAGATACGGGCACCGGTTTTGCCGAGGACGCGATATTTCATGGGGAATCCTTTTGTCTGGGGAGTTGTTTTATGGAGAAGAGGAATTGTAGTTGTTTTTGGGTACATGAGGACGCGGTGTGAAGGCAAATCGGGTTTGCGGATGCAGAGGGTTCAGTCTGGGATTAAGTTTGATGAGCAATGGGGAATACGCTTGTTTGCCATGCGTTTGAAGCACGTTTGTAAAGAACGGCTCAATGAAAGCACGAATGCATTTTGATGAATTTTTAGGAATGGGAGAGCGAGCGGAATTGCATGATTGCACGGGGCAGGGTGGGCTGGGATGGGAGCGGAGTCAGGGGGGATCTTCCACAATTCCGGAAAAGTTTCGGGAGGGACTTGAAAGAGTGGATAAGGTTGAGGCAGAATGGGGCGGAGGTCAGTAGGACTCTCATGTCGTCTGTGTCTTGAATTTCGACAGGCCGAGTAACTCCCAGGTCAGGAGGCCCGCATGCGCCGGTCTTACATCGTCTCTTTTCTCCTTGTGGTGTTTGTGGCATGCGTGGGTGCGCAGGCGGTGATGCTGGTGCAGGAATCCGTGCCGGTGGAGCCGACGTTGACGCTGGGTGTGCCGCGGCGTGTGACGACGCCAATCTTGACGGGTCGGCAGGATTCGACACGGGTATCCATGGGGGATGTGGAACAGGGGAAGACCAAACTGCTGGGGGAACTGGAAGAACCGCTGGGGACATGGACGCTGATTGAAGGAGAGATGCTGGGGCGTGAGAGTAAGACTGCACCGGTGATATTCAATGTGTATCGAATGAACGGGAAATGGCTGAGCACGCCTAAAGCGATCGAGCTGTTTGACGGGGCGAGCATGCAGGGGCCGATTTCGACAATCGGGAATCTGCAAAAGGGGCAGTTCTATCGGCTGGTGGGGTATGAGCATGTGTGGTTTGAAGGGCCGGAGTGGGTGTATCAAGGGTATGAGGATGCTTCAGCGCCGAAGGCCGATTCGGTGGCGGTGAATTTTGTGCCTGTGACATGCGAGCCGATGTCGCGCTTGATAGAAAGCCTGGAAAAGGGGGTGGGGCAGGCAGTGACGGTGGTTGGGGTGGCCAAGTCAGAACGGGGGTCGGCGTTTGTCTTAGAGCGGAATCAGATGGTGCTGGTCGACCCGGCGGATGGATGGCCCAAGGATTGGGAAGGGAAAGAAGTGCAGGTGCAGGGGGCGCTGAGCAAGGACGCGGACCTGAAGTACTACACACTGACGGCGAACTTGAAAGAACTGGTGGGGCTTGAAGGGCAGGTTGGCAGGCCGGTGCGCCTGCGCGGACTGATGTGGGTGGGGCGGACGCCAGTGTTTCTCTATCGTGGGACGCCGGTGTACCTGGCGGGCGAATGGCCAGCCACGCTGCATGGGCAGAAGGTGGTGATCGAAGGGCAACTGGAATCGGTACCGGCCAAGGAGATGGCGAACGTGTCGACGTTCGGGCGGCAGGGAGAAGTGGCTTACAAGTTGACTGCGGTGAAGATTACGCCTGCTTCGACGGCGGACCGATAAGCCGAAGGCGGTTTGTGGTAAGAGCAGTGGAAGCAGCGAGTAGAGCAAGGGACCGCATCAGGCCAACTCGTAGCTCCAGATGGTGGCCATGGTGAGGCCGATGCGGAGGCGGAGGGATTTGCCTTTGAGGGAGGCGATGTTTTTGCCTTTCCAGGTGAGTTCATGGCGGGGGTTGTTGCCGGTGAAAGGATCGCAGTCGGCACAGGAGAAGCCGGGGAGGATGCGGCCGCCGGGCTCGCGGGCGTCGAACTCGACGAGTTCCGCGATGACGGAGCCGATAGGGGCGGTCTGGGCATCGATGTAGAGGTGGTCCGCGTCGATGGTGAAGGGGTGGGTGAGGAGTGCGCCGAGGGTTTTATCGCCGCGGCGACCGATGAGACGACCATGCTTGAAAGTGAGGAGGCCGACGCCTTCATTAGAGGCGTCCTGGCCGGTGCTGTCGTTGTGGAACTTGGGGCGGCCGACATAGTACATACGGAGATCTCCATCGACCCAGAGGGGGTTGTAGCAGTTGAAGACCATGGCGGAGTCGAACTCTGTATCGCCGCCGCGCTCGAAGAGGCGCTGGCGGGAGGGGAGGCGGTCGAAGCGGACGCCGTTGCGGGAGAAGGAGAGGTGCATGTCCATGGTTTCGCGGTGGGGGTGGTATTCGGAGAGGAGGCCGAACATGACACCGTCCTGGTAGAAGGGATTTAAGCCGTAGTGTTCGTAATGATCGGCTTCGTCGGGGTAGAAGAGGTTGCGGGGCTCTGACCAGTTGTAGAGGTCTGTGCTGTAGCAGGCGGCGATGCGGCGGCGGGTGTTGCCTTTGATCCAACCCCAGGCTGCGCAGTCCCACGGGCGTTCGTAGAGGAAGTAGCCGGGGCCGAAGGGGTTTTTGATGATGGTGTTGTTGGAGTCGGATTCGCCGAAGATGAAAGGGTTTCTGGGGTCTGGTGTCCAGGTGATGCCGTCGGGCGAGTGGGTGTAGCCGTGACCGCCGTGCTGGGTGGAGTACCACTGGCAATAGAACGAGGTGAATTTGCGGGCGGGGTCGTTTGGGAAGAGGTTTTGCATGACGCAGGAGGCGAGGGATTCGGAGTGGCCGGCGTCGACAACATTGGTACCGGCGAGGGGGCCGGAGGTGAGCATATGAGGAGTGAAGTGAAGACCGTCGTCGCTGGTGGCCAGGGCGGTGGCGGTGACGGCGTCGGTGGGTGTGGCGTTTTTAAACCATTCGTCGAGGGCTTGAATGCCCTGTGCGCGGGCTTTGGTCTGGGAGGCCATGCCCTGAAGGTTGCAGAGGGTGTACCAGAGGAGGAATTTTCTGGTGGAGAGGTCGTACTGGACTGAGCCGTAGGAGATCATGCGCCAGGTGTGGTTGATCCAGGGTTTGTAGAGGGGGCCGAGGTGTTTGATGGGAGTGGCCTGGACGCGGCGGACATCCCATGCGTCTGCAACGAAGCGGTCGTCAAGGAGGAGGCATTTGCGGGAGGGGGAGGGCGGGGGGAGGAGTGGGTTCATTGGGATGGGTTTTGGGTATTGGGTATTGGGTTCTGGCAGAGAAGAGGGAGCTAGTGATGGATTTGAGATTAGCGGATTGGTCGTGGTGCGGGTATGGAAAAGATTGATGGGAGATGGAGGATGTTGATTGATTTAATGGGTGGAGGTTTTGAATTATGATTTGAGAAGGTTGTAACTGGTTGTTTTATTTTGAGTTATAGGCTTGGAGGTGGGGCGATGAGCGAGAAGGAATTGATTGTGGGGTGCCAGCCGGTGCCGGCGGACCCGTTTTTTCGGATTGAGAGCCCGGCGACACATATGCCGTTCCGGGTGCGGGCGCTGGGATATACGGCCAATTTGCCGAAGCACATGACGCGGGGGACGTATTTTGATGATGCGATGCTGATGGTGTTTGTGTCGGGGAGGGGGACATTTAAGCAGCATGGGCGAGTGCGGGAGATGACGGCGGGAACTGTGGCGATTGTGCTGCCGGAAGGGGATACGGGCGTGCTGATGAGCGATGAGGATAAGCCGTACGCGCATCTGCATGCGCGGTTTAACGGGTCGCTGGCGTTGGAAATCGCGCGGCGTGTGGTGAAGGCACGGGGGACGCATATTTTTCATATGGAGGGTTGGCGGGATCTGGCGGCAGTATTGAAACGCGGATTGATGGCCTGGCCGGGGTTTGAGTTTGGCGAGCGCACGGAACCGGAGCGGTTCAGGCCGGTGGATGCGAACCTGGCGGAGGCGCTGGCGATGCTGGATGCGCCGGTGTCGGTGGATGGGCCGGGGATCACACGCGCGAGGCTGGCACAGTACATCCATCAGAGGATTGACGGGCCGATCAATCTAGAGGAGATGGCGAAGGTGTTTGGAGTGAGTAAGCCGCACTTGTGCCGCGTGGCAAAGCATGAACTGGGAACGACGATTCATGACCATTGGGAGTCTTTGAAAATGGCATGGGCGAGAATGTTATTGAAGGATGCGACATTGAGCGTGGGACAGGTGGCGGAGCGATTGGGGTATGCGGACCCGTTTTATTTTTCGAAGGTGTTTAAGCAGCATGAGGGGCGGAGCCCGGATGTGTGGAGGAGGGGGTGAACCGGCAGGAGCCGGTCTCCCGCGTCCTGTGTCTTGCGTCCAAGATGATTGAAGACGTCGAAAAGCAAAGATTCCAGAGGGAGTGCGATGTCTAAGCCCCTTTTTTACGGCACGAACGGCTGCATATGTTGATGCAGATGAGGGAGGAACTGAGGGCTGAATCAGGGGAGTGATGGGTCGGGTTGGGCCTATGATCGTGCATAAAGACGCTATGCACAGGAGGCGGGCCATGAAGAATTCATTTTGTGTGATCGGGATGCTTGTGGTGCTGATGTGCGCTGGGCTCATAGGGTGCGCGAGTGAACCGGAACGCAAATGGTTCACAGCGGAGACAGGGCCGGATCCGGCGCAGGTGGATCGATTGAGGCCGTTTGTTGGGATGGCGGACCAGAGAGCGGCGGCCTATTTGGCGCAGAAGGGGTATCAAGAGCCAGTGCGCGCACTTGAAGGTTATGACCGGGCATTTTTAGAAGAGACGCGTGAAGATGGGCGCAAGGAATTCACAGTGCTGTACACGCAACGGAAAATCGACCCGTCTGTGAATGCTGAAGCCGCGCGATTCAGGGTGGTGGTGGATGAGGAGAACAAGAAAGCGATGCTGGTGGAACGGTGAGGACGGAGGCAGGATTGGACAATTTTGGGCGATTGCGGATAATAAGACATCAACCGCGGGCGTAACTCAATGGTAGAGTGTCAGCCTTCCAAGCTGAATGTTACGGGTTCGAGTCCCGTTGCCCGCTTTCTAAGAAAAACCCCTTCAATGAAGGGGTTTTTGCTTTAAATCGTTAAGTTAAGAATTTCAGCCTGCGGTGTGCTTTTAAGTGCCGGCGAGCGTCAGGCGGGCGTGGTCGGCGGCGGCGAGGGCTGCGCCTTGGGCTACGGCGCGGCTTGCCAGGGCGGCTTGTTTGATGGGGATGATACGGTTGGTGATTTTGAGGAGGCGGGCGTCAAGGGCGGCCTGGGTGTGGGCGATGAAATGGGTGTTGGCGAGGGGTTGGTCACCCCCGAGGATGATGGCCTGAGGGTCCAGAAGGTTTGCGATGTGGGCAATGGAGATGCCGACGTCGCGGGCGAGGGATTGGAGGAAAGGGGAGAGAGTGGCGTGAGGGGAGGCGAGGTCGGCGAGATCCTGATGGGTGCCGACAAGGCCATCGGGGGGTGTCATTCCGATGTCGAGTTCGCCGGCGGCGAAGTGGATGCCGCGGTAGAGCTCACCACGAAGGAAGATGGCAGCGCCGTAGGATTTGAAGTCGACAGCATGAGAAGAGGGGGTGGGGTTAACTGTGTATGCGATAAAGTCGGTGAGGTCCTGGGCGGCGCCGGATTGGGCTTCGGCGAGAGCGGAGAGGTTGACGTTGTGATCGATGTAAGCGGGTGCCCCGAAGCGCATGGCGAGCGGTTGGGCGAGGGGAAGATTGACCGCGTGGAAGGGTGTGGAGAGAAGAATGATGCCGCGGTGGGCGTCGACGACACCGGGAAGACCGAGACCCAGACCCAGGAGTTGTCCGGCGGGCTTGCCACGTTTGGCGAGCCATGATTCGACGGCTTGAAAGAGGGTGTCAGGAAGGGTGTGGAGGTCGGGCTTGCCGGGGAGGGTGAGATCGTCGATGAAGGTGCCGGCGGCGTCGTGAAGGACGATGTAGGTGGCCTGCGTGCGGAGCTCGATGCCCAGGACGTAGCCGAGGTCCGGGTTAATTTCGAGGAGGATCTGTTTTTTGCCGACGAGTGTGGATTCGCGGCGTCCGGCGGTGCGGAGGAGATTTTTATCCAGCATTTCGCGGACGATGTAGGTCAGGGTAGAGCCACGCAGGCCGGTCATGTGGGAGAGCTGGATGCGGGAGAGGGTTTTGTGCTGGCGAAAGAGAAGCATGGCCATGCGGCGGTTTGCGGTGGCGCTGGTGGTCTGGTTGGATTTGGTGGCTGAGATGATCATTGTGGGGAGGGGCTGGGGGCTAGGGTCTGGGGTCTTGTCAGAAGGATAGAGTTTTTCCGGGGAAATCCAAGTGGGTTTCAGAGCAGTTTTGAGACGCAGGGCTGATACGAATCCGATCTGTGGCACGCGGTGCGGCTGTGCTTGAACTTTACTGGTGGGTGAAGGTGACCCAGGGCTGGATGATTTGCTCGTTTGCGACGGTGGCGACGCGGGCGTCCATGAAAAGGACATTGCCGCGGGTCATGTGGCGGGTGGGGTCAGGGAGCCGGGTGGTGTAGTTGGAGCGGTCGAAGACCCAGCCGATGACGGAAGAGGTGATAAGGGGGGCGGTGGAATCCCAGAGTACGGCGTATTCACCCGGGAGGGTGACTTGATCGATGCGTTTACCGATGGGTGAGCCGGTGGTGGAGGCGCCTTTGCCGTAGGAGTTGAGGTCGGCGTTGAAGCCATAGCCGCCGCCGAGCTCCCATTTCTGGACGAGGGGATCGGTGGGGCGAAGAGTTTCGGCAGGGCATTCAAAGATGGAGATTTTTGCTTTGGGCAGGCGGCCTGAGTTGATGAGGGTGGTGGGCCAGCGGCTGACGCCATCGCTGTGGGTGAGCCAGCGGTGGCCGTAATCGCCTGCGTAGCCAGACATGGACTGCCCGATCTGGCGGAGGCCGGAGGAGCAGCGGATGACGTTTGCAGTGTCGCGTGCTTTGCTGAGGGCGGGGAGGGCGATACCGATGAGGAGGGCGATGATGGAAATGACGACGAGGAGCTCGATAAGGCTAAAGCCGCGGAGCGCCTTGGCGAGGGCGGGAGAGGGGTGTGACATGGCGTTGGTCTCCAGGCGGGTAAGTCCCGCCGACGTGCACGGACGTGGTGCATGGGTCGACAGGTAAGTGTAGGTGTCTGATTGAAGAATAGCGGTTGAAATGGGTAAGTCAACAAAAATTAGATCAATGAATGAATAAATGTTGCAATGGAGAATTTGAGGGATATAGTCAGGGTATGAAGCACATCAACAAACTTATCGTGGTCGGGTTGGCAGGGGGGATGCTGATTTCTCTGGGTTGCGCGGGCTCGGCCTGGGCGGCGGAGGAGAAAGGAATCGCTCAGAAGTCCAAGGCGGGAGCCAAGCGGGTGACGGGCGTGAGCGGGCTGTGGGTGTGGCAGGCCAAGAGCGTGGGGACGCCGGAGGCGCGGCGTGAGCTGGTGGCGTTTGCGGCCAAGCACGGCTTCAACCGGTTGTTTGTGCAGGTGCGGTTTGAGTCTGGATCTGTGGCGGCGGGCAAGCCGGTGGTGTCGGATGCGGAGGGGTGGAAGGACCTGGTGAGCTCTGCCAAGGAGAAGGGGATTGTGATTGAGGCGTTGGATGGGGACCCGGAAATGGCGCGGGGTGCGAACCATGGGAAACTACTGGCGAAGCTGGATGCGATCATCGCAATGGACAAGGGGCTGCCGGAAGGGGCGAAACTGGCGGGGGTGCATTACGACATTGAGCCGTACACGGCGAAGGCGTGGAAGGAGGGGGATCGGCAAGCGGTGATGAAGGAGTTTCTGGATGGATTCTGGGCGATGAAAAAGAAGCTTGATGTGGATGCGCCGCACATGGTTTTGGGGGCGGATATCCCGTTCTGGTACGACAACAAGACCAAGGAAGATGACAGCTGCGTGGTGGAATACGGCGGGAAGACGAAGAACTTTCAGGAACATATCCAGGATGTGACGGATTACATCGGTGTGATGTCGTATCGCCGGAAGGCGACGGGAGGCAACTCCGTGACAGCGGTGGTGGAGAACGAGGTGGCATATGCGCAGAAGATCGGCAAGACAGTTTGCGCAGCTCTGGAGACGGGGCAGGTGAAAGAGACGCCGACGGTGAGCTTCTATGGCGTGCCGGTGGAAGAGTTTTGGGCGCAGAAGAAACTGGTGGAAGACACGCTGGGCAAGAGCGCGGGATATGGCGGGATCCTTGTGCATTCTTATGAGAATCTGAAGGCATATCTGAGCGAGGGGGCCAAGTAGGGAACGTGGGCGATTTTTATCAATGGAATGGGCCTTAAAGATTTGGCTTGAATTTCTTGACAGTCAGTGGACGATCTATAGACTTTGGCGAAGCGGCGTAAAAGCAGGCAACGCGCTTTTTTGTGTTGATTTGTGTGAATTCCATGATGAATTCGCTGGTTGAAACAGGCGTTTGAAGTTCGGAGTCAAACGCTGTTGTTTCAGGGATCCAGATTTTTGATTTTTACCACACCCTGATTTTGTGTGGATACGGCTGACGCAGCCCGTGTGGTGTGTTTGGTTGTTTTATGGCGTTGATGCCGGGGGTTTAGGGGTCAGCATGGCATATAAGAAGTTGTCTCAACTGACGGATCTGGAATTGGACCGTCTGGTGCATGAGATTGTGGAGGGACGGCTGGTGAAGCTGGACCCGGATTCGAGTGCGATTTTCGAGATCACCCCCAAGACGCTGCCGGAATACAGCCGGAATCGTTCGGATACTGAAGGGGCGGTACGGGGATTGATTAACTGCGGCAAGCTCAATACGCGTACGACATGGCCGATTGTGACGGCGCGTTGTCTGTATAAGGGAAAAATCGAGCCGGTGGCGTTTTTGCTGCAGAACAATGGGCCGCTGAAGGCGGTGCCGGGGGCGAGAAACTGGACGGTGATCCGTGATGGGAAACAGGAGCGTGCGATGTGCGAGCTGCTGGTGTTGCACTTTTGGCATGGACGGTCGGGGATGCGGGCAATTGATATGAGTGCGTCTGCGACGATGCCGATCAACGGCCTGCCGGGGATGAAACTAGAGGAAGATGGGGTGAGTTGGGCGATTGAAACGAGTGGTAAGAGGGGTTGAGGAAGAAGCCCTCAGTTCCGGGTGGAAGAGGAGTCGAAGAAGGCATGTGGTCAATTGAGATTGAGGGTTTGGCCGGGGGTGATTTGAATGGGTTTGTTATCGGCGGTGGCCCAGATGGTGGTGGCGGTGGGGTTGTGGACGATGCGACCGTCGACGGAGAATTGGAGTTGCTGGCGGGCGAGGGTGTAGTCGACAAGTTCGATGAGGGTGGGATACCAGAATGTTGCCTGGTTTGAGGCGCGTTTGCAGAGGGCGGTGATATTGTCCCAACCGACATTGGGGTGGTCGAACTCATAGCTGTGGCCCATGGCGATGAGGGTCTGGTTGGAGAGGCGGTCTGGGAGGGCGAGGAATTTTTCGAGTGTGGCGTTGGCGTCGGTATGGCGGCAAGTAAAGCCGAGGCGGAGGAAATTGGCTTTGGGGAAGCTGAAGGGGATGATTTCGGTGGTGCGGGCGTATGTGAGGCCGGAGGCGTCGAGGGTGCGGATGACGCTGTCATCGAATGAGCCGTAGGGGTAAGCGAAGCCGCGGACGGGATAACCGGTGAGGGCTTCGAGGTTTCTGCGGTCATCGATGACTTCGCGGAAGACATCGGCTGGTGAAGCGAGGGGGAGATGTGGATGAGTAAGAGTGTGGCCGGCGACTTCGTGGTTGGCGTAGAGGGATTTGATTTCGTCAGGATGAATGAAGCCTGTGTTGCCAAGGCGGGTGGAGTTGAGATGGAATGTGGCACGAATGGCGTGTTGATTGAGGATATCGACGAGGCGGCGGTCCTGATGGACGCCGTCATCGAAAGAGAGGGTGAAAGCGCGCCGTTTTGCGCCGGGATAGAGATCGAGGAGGAGAGGAGTGGGCATATGGATTTTCGTTCAGCGAGGATTGTTTTTTGGGGCTTAAAAGCAGAACAATGAGTCAATTCAGGCTCAGGGTTTGGCGGGGGGTGATCTGGATGGGTTTGTTGTTGAAAGTGGCCCAGATGGTGGTGGCGGTGGGGTTGTGGACGATGCTGCCGTCGGCGGAAAATTGGAGCCGGAAGCGAGCGAGGGTGTAGTCGACGAGTTCGATGAGGGTGGGGTACCAGAAAGTGCCCTGGTTGGAGGCACGTTTGCAGAGGGCGGTGATGTTCTCCCAACCGACGCTGGGATGGTCGAATTCGTAGGTGTGGCCCAGGACGATGAGAGCTTGGTTGGAGAGGCGGTCCGGGAGGGTGAGGAATTTTTCGAGGGCGGTGTTTGCGTCGGTGTGGTAGGAGGTTATTCCGAGGCGGAGGAAGTTGGTGTTGGGAAAGTCGAAGGGCATGATTTGGCCGGTGCGGGCGTAGGTGAGGCCGGAAGACTGAAGAATGGAAACGATGCGGTCGTCGAATTCGCCGTAGGGGTAAGCAAAGCCGCGGACGGGATAGCCCGTGAGGGTTTCGAGGTTTCTGCGGTCGTCGAGGACTTCACGGAGAATTTCGGAGGCGCTGAGCTGAGGGAGATGGGGGTGGGTGAGGGTGTGGCTGGCAACTTCGTGGTTGGTGTAGAGAGATTTGACTTCGTCAGCGTGGACACGGTTTTCGTTGCCTAGAAAGGCGGAGTTTAAGTGGAAGGTGCCACGGAGAGAGTGCTGGTTTAAGAGTTCGATGAAGCGGCGATCCTGGACGACGCCGTCGTCGAAGGAAAAAGTGAAAGCACGGCGTTTTGCGCCTGGGTAGAGGTTGAGGAGGAGTGGGTATCGCATGGGGAGTTTCGCTTGATGGGTGAGTGGAAGGAAGATGAAAGTGAGCAGAAATAGTATCCAAAATGCACAGGTATTCTCGCGTGGTAGAAACCTACCACAGAGAGGGAAGATTGATCGAATGATTTGGACAGCCGCCGGAGTAATGCGTCACACATGAGGCGCACGGTATTCATTCACGGAAAGCCGGGTTGTAGGCATGCACGAAAAAGAGAGGGAGACGAAAGGCAGCAGACGTCACGAATTGAAGACGAATTGGCGGGCGCTTATTGCCTTGGTGGGGTTTGTTGCTTTTTTTATTGTGACATTCCAGCTCGGGTGGTGGCCAGAGAGACACGCGTGGATATCTTGCCCGACGTTGCCTGAGACAGAGGAGTCTGAGGCTTCTAGGTTCATATTGCCGGTTTGCGGGCCGCGGCCGATACCCGAAGAGGTATTGGAACCGGAGGCTGATGTGATGTTTGAGGAGTTGGATGGGAAATTGAGTGGGGGCTTAGGTTGCGGCGAGGGTGCCGTCTTCGACGAGTTCGAGCTTGCCGGTTTCAGGGTGGATGACTAAGCCGTGGATGGCGATGTTTTTGGGCATTAGAGGGTGAGAGCGTACGAGTTTCACGCTTTCGGAGACGGCTGCGGTGACGTTTTCAAAGCCAGTGAGCCAGTGTTCGAGGTTGACGCCGGACTGGCGGATGGAGACGAGGGTTTCTTCGGAGATGCCGCGGGTCTTTGCTTTGGTGAGGATGCGGGAGCAACTGAGGCCGGCCATGCCGCACTCGTGGTGGCCGATAATGGCGACGTCGGTGGCGCCGAGTTCGTAGATTGCGATGAGAATGGAGCGCATAACGCTGCCCCAAGGGTGGGAGACAATGGCGCCGGCGTTTTTGATGATTTTGACGTCGCCGTTGCGGATATTCATGGAGCGTGGCAGCAGCTCAGTGAGCCGGGTGTCCATGCAGGTGAGAATGACGAGTTTTTTGTTGGGAAACCGGTCGGTTTTGAACGACTCGTATTCCTTAGATTCGACGAATTTTTCGTTGAAGGCGAGGATTTCGTTGAGGATGGACATGGGGGGAATTATATGGTTTTTGGCCTGAATTCACAAGTTTAAGTCAGCGTCAAGGATGTAATGCCTAGATGTTCGCGATAGAAATGGAGGATAGAAAAGGATTTGTGAATGTGTGAAGGGAGGGAGGGAGGAGTGATGTTGTGCGTTATGCGGGTAGAATCCCGGCCCGGTTCTTTTTTTGATTGAAGGCCTTTGATGTCGGGCGGCCACACAACCCATGTTCCCAATCGCGGGGCGACACTGTTGGGGTTTGGCGCGATTTTGCTGTGGGCGTCGCTGACGGCGTTGACCAAGACGGTTGCGAAGGTGCCGGCGTTGGAATTGACGTGCATTACGTTTTCGCTGGCGTTTGGGATGGCATTGCTGGTGTGGATGGTGAAGCGGGAACCGGTGCTGGTGAAGTTCCGCATGCCGTGGGTGCAATGGGCGGTGGGTGTGCCCGCGGTGACGGGGAACATCGTGTTTTACTTTATCGGGATGCAGTATGCGCCGACGGAGCAGGCGAACATGCTGAATTACCTTTGGCCACTGGAACTGGTGATCTTGTCGAGTTTTTTGCCGGGAGGGCGGTTGAAGTGGACGCATATGATGGGTGTGGTACTGGGGGTGGCTGGGATTGTGGTGCTTTTTGTGGGCAAGGGCGCCGGTGGGTTTAGGGCGGAAGCGTTCTGGGGGTATCTGGCGGCGTTTTCGGGTGGCCTGTGCTGGGCGGGGTACAGCGTGTTCAGACGGGCGACGGCCGCCAGCGCAGGGACGGCGGCTGGGCCGGACGCGATCATGATGTTTGTGGGCGGGACGGCGGTGGTGACGGGAGTGCTGCATTTGATGTTTGAGAAGACGTACATCCCGGAGACGGCAAGGGAATGGGTGGGGCTCGTGGTGATGGGGCTGGGGCCGACATATGCGGCATACAGCCTTTGGGAAGTGGGCATCAAGAAGGGGGATCTCCGGCTGCTGGGGGTGGGGTCGTTCATGGTGCCGTTGATATCGACGTGCCTGCTGGTGGCAGGCGGGTGGGTGGGGTATAGCGGGTCGCTGCTGCTTTCGTGCGTGCTGATTGTGGCGGGGGCGGGGATGGCGTCGCTGGATGCGCTGATGAAGCCGAAGGGATGAGGAAGGCAAGGTGTAAGGGATAAGCTACGGGCAGGGGGAGAGTTGGGAACAAGGGGTTTGGATGATGAAACGGAATCTGATGGTTGTATGTTTGCCTGGGATGGATGGGACCGGGGTGTTGTTTGAACGATTTTTGAGGGCGGCGCCAAGGTGGGCGCGATGTGTGGTGGTGAGGTACCCGGTGGACGTGGCAGTGGGGTATGAGGGGTTGGAGCGGAGGGTGATGGAGGTTGTGCCGCGAGAGGAGCGCTTTTTGGTGGTGGCGGAGTCTTTTTCGGGAGCGGTGGGAGCGGGGATTTGCGCGAAGGGGATGGAGGGGTGCATAGGACTGGTGCTGGTGAATTCGTTTGTGACGCCGCCTGGGGGTGGTTTATTGAAAGTGCTGCCGTGGAAGATGGTGTTTGGGCTGCCGATGGCGGGGCATGGGATCAGGCTGGCGATGATGAATGGACGCTCGGAGACGACGGTGGGGGAAGTGATGCGCGCGGGAGATATGGTGGATCGTGGCGTGCTGGCGTTTCGTGCGGGGTTGATTGCGAGGCTGGATGCGCGGGAGGCGATGCGGCGGGTGAGTTTGCCCGTGCTGGTGTTGCGGGGTTTGTCGGATCGGCTGGTGGGAAGAGGCAAAGCGCGGGAGATGGAGCGATTGAATGGGCGTGTGGTGGTGAAGGAGATTGGCGGGCCGCATTTGCTTTTACAGGCGCGGCCCAAGGAATCGTGGGAGGCGATTGAGGGGTGGGTGGAAGAGAGGGTCGATGTTTGATGGGAAAAGGTGGGTGGTGGGATCGCGTAAAATGGGTCCACTCGGACTCCGGGGCAGCCGCGGACGGCAGCCCCAGCCACCCATTGTCCCGTGTATTGCGTGAGGAGTTTGAATCGATGCAAGCCAAGAGCGATGGATTGAAGGGGAAGGTGGGTGTGGTGAGCGGAGGGGCCAAGCGCGTGGGACGGGAGATCGCGCTGACGCTGGCAAGCCATGGGATGGATGTGGCGTTTACCTATAACTCAAGCGGCCCCGAGGCGAAGGAGACATTGGAGGCGATCCGTGCGATGGGTGTGCGGGGGCTGGCGGTGAAGTGCGATTTTTTGCAAGCCGGGGCGGCGGGAGAAGTGCATCGGGCGGTGGATCATGCGTTTGGACGGTGCGATGCGCTCATTAACAATGCGAGCATTTTTGAGCCGGTGAGCCTCACAGAGGTGGGACACGAGGATTTCCAGCGGAACATGATGATCAACGCTTGGGGACCGCTGGAGATGATCAAGCTGTTTGCGGGGATGCTCAAGGCGCATGCGTCGGTGGAGAAGCCGGAGAGCCTGGGGCGGATCGTGAATTTCATTGATATCCACGTGATGGGGCAGCCGCTGAAACGATTTGTGGCCTATAACGCGTCGAAGGCGGCAATGCAGGAGATTTCGCTGACGGCGGCGATGGAACTGGCGCCGTTGGTGACGGTGAATGCGATTGCGCCGGGCGTGATTGCGTGGCCGGAGGGGAGCACGCAGGAATTTCAGGACCGGTACATGGCGCGGGTGCCGCTGGCGCGACCGGGGACTCCGGTGGATGCGGCGCAGGCAGTGTTATTTTTGGTGAAAGATGCGCACTATTGCACGGGGCAGACGATTCGAGTGGATGGGGGGCGGCTGTGGACGTGAGGAGGGGGGCGGGTTTCGGGGATCGGGTAAGAAAGATGGGAGTAGAAAACCGATGACATGGGGCGGATTAGATTCGACCCGTGGCGACGATTTTTGAAGGACAACCGATTAGAACTTGACCTGGGCTTCTTCGGTCGTGCGGTAGATTTTGACGAGCTTGTCGAGGCGGGTGAGCTTGAAGACGGTGAGGATGTCGCTGGAGAGGCCGGAGAGTCGGAGTTCGCCTTGTTTTTCGACGCAGGCCTTGTTCAAGGCGATGACGACACCGATGACAGCAGAGGAGATGGAGGCGACGCCCTGGAAGGACATGATCATCTTGGGCTGGCCGGCGGCGTGTGCGATCTTGAGAACGTAGTCTTTGATGCGCTCGATCTGGAGCTGGTCGAGGATGCGGACCTCGGTGAACTCAATGATGACGATGCCTTCGGCTTTGCGGACAACCATGCCGTAATCTTCAGGTCCGACCATGTATCTACTCCCTCAAGTTGAAGCGTGGGCACACTTTAGCGCAAAGTTGGGTGGGATGGTTGAGAAAAAAAGAATTTTAATGTGTGAAAAGGATCGGTTCTGGGTTACGAATCTTGGGTTTGGTGGAATAAAGGCAAGGATCCTTCTGGATTTGCCTTGAACCGAATATTTACCTAACATTGGGCGGTTGCGATTTCGGGGTGCTTTCCGGGGCTCACCACCTACCTAGAATGTTACCCCATGGCTATACAGACGATATCGATACGTGGCGCGCGCGAACATAACCTCAAGAATGTGGACATCGATATTCCGCGCGACAGGCTGGTGGTGATCACCGGGATGTCAGGGTCTGGCAAGAGCACCCTGGCTTTTGACACGATCTATGCAGAGGGGCAGCGGAAGTATGTCGAAAGTCTTTCGGCGTATGCGCGGCAATTTCTGGATCAGTTGCAGAAGCCGGAGATCGAGTCGATCGAGGGGCTCCCGCCGACGATAGCGATTGAGCAGCGGTCATCGAGTCATAATCCGCGTTCGACGGTGGCGACGACGACGGAGATTTACGATTACATGAGGTTGCTGTGTGCGAGGGTGGGCAAGCCGCGCTGCTGGCATGTAGGTGAGAATGGGAAGGCCTGCGGGCATGTGATTGAACGGCAGTCGGCATCGCAGATTGTCGACAATATCATGAAGCTCAAGGAGGGGGCGAAACTGATGCTGCTGGCGCCACTGGTGAGGGGTAAGAAGGGGCAGCATGAAGAGGTGTTTGAAGCGATGGTGCGGCAGGGGTTTGTGCGTGCGCGGGTGAATGGCGAGATCGTGGATTTGAAATCCGGGGGGAAGACGCCGGGCCCGAAATTGGCGCGGTATGAAGCGCATGACATTGAGGCGGTGGTGGACCGGGTGGTGGTAAAGCATGGGGATGCGGATGTGAGGAACCGTGTGGCGGATTCGGTGGAGCTGAGCCTGAAGCTTGCCGAGGGGTTAGTGATTGTGAGCGTGAACGATGAAAGCGTGGGGGCGAAGGTGACAGCACCAGCGGCGGTGGCGGTGAGCCAGGCGGAAACGCTCAAGGGGAAAGCGACAGGGTGGACGGACACGCTGTACAGCGAGAAGTATGCGTGCCCTTACCATCCGGAGTCGAGCCTGGAGGAGCTTGAGCCGCGGCTTTTCAGCTTCAACAGCCCGCATGGGGCATGCCCGACGTGCGGGGGGCTAGGCACGGTAATGGAGTTTGATGCGGACCTGGTGGTGCCGGATCACTCGCTGGCGCTGACCAATGGGGCTGTGGACGCGTGGCGGCACCATGGGGTGCGGATGAACATTTATTACGCGCAGATTTTAAAGCGGTTCTGCCGGGATTTTGCGATTGATGCGACATCGCCTTATTCGACGTTGAACAAGACGATTCAGCGGATCTTGCTGCATGGAACGCAGGCCAAGGACGAGAAGAAGTATGGATACAGCTTTGAAGGGGTGATTCCCAATCTGCAGAGGCGGTTTCAGAGTACGGACAGCGACTATGTGAAGCAGAAGCTGCATGAATATCTGTCAGAAGCGCCATGCGAGACGTGCAAGGGTGCGAGGCTGCGCAAAGAGGCGCTGCATGTGTTTGTGAAGAGTAAAAATCAGGCGGAAGCGATTGTGGAGACCGGGCAGGCGACGCATGACCGGGCATGGGGTGTGAACATCCATGAAGTGGTGTCGATGACGATTGAACGCGCACATTTGTTTTTTGAAGGGTTGGAACTGACGGAAGAGCAGGGGATGATCGCCGCCCCGGTGATCAAAGAGATCAAGGCGCGGCTTGGGTTCCTGTTGAGCGTGGGGCTGGGGTACCTTTCACTGGGGCGGGCAACGAGCACGCTTTCGGGCGGGGAGAGCCAGCGCATCCGCCTGGCGACGCAGGTGGGATCGGGACTGGTGGGGTGCTGCTATGTGCTTGATGAGCCGACCATCGGGCTGCATCAGCGTGACAACGACCGGTTGATCGCAACGCTCCGGCACCTGACGAACATCGGGAATACGGTGATCGTGGTGGAGCATGATGAGGACACGATCCGCACGGCGGATTACCTGATCGATATCGGGCCGGGACCGGGTCGGCATGGTGGGAACGTGGTGGCGCAGGGGACGGTGCAGGAAGTGATCGACAACCCCAAAAGCCTCACGGGGAAATATCTTTCGGGTGTACTGAAAATCGACCTGCCAGCCAAGCGGCGGACGCTGGACCATGTGCATCCATTGACCGTGGTGGGGGCGCGGGAGAACAATTTGAAGTCGGTGGAGGCAAAGATTCCGCTGGGTGGGATTGTTTGCGTGACGGGGGTGTCAGGGTCTGGCAAGAGCACGTTGGTGAATCAGGTGCTGCTGCGGGCGGTAAAGAAGCACGTGCTGGGGAGCAAGGACAAGCCGGGTGAGCACGACAAGGTGCTGAACCTGAATAAGATCGACCGGATTATTGAAGTGGATCAGTCGCCGATCGGGCGGACGCCGCGCAGCAACCCTGCGACGTATACGGGGGTGTTTGACCAGATTCGATCGTTGTACACGCACACCAAAGAAGCGAAGATCCGCGGGTATAAGCCGGGACGATTTTCGTTCAATGTGAAGGGCGGGCGGTGCGAGGCGTGCGAAGGGCAGGGGATCAAAAAGATCGAGATGCATTTTTTGCCGGATGTGTTTGTGCAGTGTGAGGTATGCAAAGGGAAGCGGTACAACCGCGAGACGCTGGAAGTGCAGTACAAGGGAAAGAACATTGCGCAGGTGCTGGAGATGACGGTGGAAGAGAGCGTGGGGTTCTTTGAAAACTACCCGGAAATCCACCGGATGGTGACGGCGCTGACGGACGTGGGGCTGGGATACCTGCAACTTGGGCAGGCTTCGACAACGCTGTCCGGTGGGGAAGCGCAACGTGTGAAACTTGCGACCGAACTGGGCAAGCGGCCAACAGGGCACACGCTGTATGTGTTGGACGAGCCGACGACGGGGCTGCATTTTGCGGATATTCAGCGGCTGCTGGGTGTGCTGAATCGCCTGGCAGACCAGGGGAATACGGTGGTGGTGATTGAGCACAACCTGGACGTGATCAAGTGCGCGGACTGGATTGTGGACCTGGGGCCCGAGGGTGGCGAGCGCGGGGGAACGCTGATTGCCGAGGGTACGCCGGAGGACGTGGTAAAGGTGCCGGGGTCTTATACGGGGAAGTATCTGGCGAAGTATCTTTGAGGATGGGTTCTGGGTCTTGGGTTCTGGGTTTTGTCAGATTTTAGACGATTGAGTTTGGAAAATGAGGGATTAATGGGGAGTTTTGCCGGCCTCCGGCTGCGGAATGGAGTGAGCCATTAGGTGGATTGGGGGTGTATGGACCTGTTGGGGTTGGGTCGATATGATGCGGATGAAAGAGAGCGAGCAGATTTTCTGCTCGTTTTGGGTTTGTGGAAGATTGGGCGGTTCATTTATGAAGCTGCGTGGGTGGATTAATCGCAATTCCGAGTTGGTGACGGTGATATCCGTATTTTTGCTGGTGTTTTCGCTGGTGGTGCTGGTGAAAAGCACGCCGCGCAATGGGCGGGTGATTACTCGGGCGTATTATTACGATGTGGTGACAGGGAAGCTTTTTGCTGGCCCGGTGCAGGAAACACCGCCGATTCCGACGCCGGAGGGGAGCATGAAGAACGGTGTTTTCGCGGGTGTTCGTGCGAATGTGTTTTCATGCACAAGCTGTGATGATGTGAAATCCCACAAAGTAGGGTATCTGGAGACATATACGCAGGAAGCGCGCGAAGCAGTGGATGCGCAGCGCATGATGGCGGATGCGGCAAGCCGCGTACTTGGGGAACCCGGGCAGGAGAATGTGGGAACGCAGCCGGGGTCTGATCCGAGTGAAATCAAGTTGATGGAAGCGATTGCCCGGGGGCGCCTGATCGCGTCGCCAGAGAATATTGAGCGCTGGTTTCCTATGGAATCAGACGAAGGGATGCAGCTTGTAAATGCGGCGATGAAAAGCTGCCCGGGCGAGCGTTACGCAAACCAGTGTTACCCTGAGGATTGATCGGGAAGCGAGAGACGGTGGAGAAAATAGACAGTCGAGTTTGCATCTTTCGCGTGTTTGTTAAGATGGCAAGGCCTTAAAGATTGATGTAGACATATTTGAACGAGTTCAAGAGAGGCTGCCGGGCTTGACCGGGCCACAAACTCTTGGATGATGTAAAACAAGGCGGGGGGGATCAGACAAGATCAGGGAGTCTGATTCAGATGTTTGTGAGTGGGTGGTTGGTGCCTTTGTTCCTGTACCTGTTCTAGGTTGGCAGGGGCGACAAAGGCGGCAGCCGCCAGGGTTGGTAGGGCATTTCCGGCGTATGCCGAATATCCATGTGGAATTCGGACAATTGCCTTTACCGGTGTAGTGTTGAGAGAGCAACTTGGCTCACCGAGCAGGTAAACAAAGGAAGGATTGCATATGCAGATTCGGGAATGGGTGAACAAGAATTCGGCAGTGACCACGATTATTTCAGTGGTGTTGCTGTTTTGTGCATTGTTTTATCTGATGCGGACGGTGTTTCCGCCGCCGCCGGAACCGATCACGAAAGTGTTCTATTACGACATCATCACCGGCAAGCTGTTTCCAGCGCCGGTTGAGGAATATCCTCCGATCGCTACACCGGACAACAGTACATTGGCTAATGGCCAGCCAGCCGGTGTGAAGGCAAATGTGTTTTCATGTACGCGTTGCCGGGAAGGTGATTGGTATATCGGGTATCTGGAGACGTATCTTCCGGAAGCGCGTGAAGTGCAGATCCGAATGAACGAAGAGATGAAGAAGATGTCTGAGCAGCCGCTGCCTGAACCGGGTGCCGCCGGGACGCCTGCCCCGATGCCGCCTCCGATGATGGGCCCCAGCCCGCAGGAAATGATGCTCATTTCCGAAGGCCATCTGGTGGCAAGCCAGGAGGACGTCAACAAATGGTTCAAGCAGGAATCACCTGAAGGGGCGGCGCTTGTGAACGCAGCGATGAAGAAATGCCCGGATAACAAGTATCCGCAGCAGTGCTTCCCTGGCCGCTGAATCGATTGAAATGGCACTATTTGAAAGAACCCGGTTTAAGACCGGGTTTTTTCATTTGGGATCTTCAGTCTTTATTGATCTTTATTGATCAGATGGAGGGATGGCCGGGAAGGGGTTGGCCCGGGGTGGGGACGGAGCGGAGAGTGAGGATGGCGATTTCGGCCGGGCAATTGATGCGTACGGGGAACCAGGAGCCGACGCCGGAGTTGACGTAGAGGTATTGGTTGGAACGCTCGTAGAGGCCACGAGGGTATTGGAAGGTCATGGCACCAAAGCCGAGAGAGCCTTTTTTGCCGTGTGAATTGGAGAGGACGACTTGGCCGCCATGGGTATGGCCGGCGAGGGTGAGTGCGACGCCGTGGCGGACGGCGGCGTCAAAGGCGTCGGGGTGGTGGGCGAGGAGGATTTTGAGTTGGGTGCCGGGGTGGTGTTTGTCGGCTGATTTGAGGGTGCGGTGGACCATTGCGGCGGTGCGGGCGGGAGCGTCGTGGTAGTCAATGCCTGCGATGAGGAATTTGACGCCGTTTTTTGTGATTTGAACCGATTGGTTCAAGAGGAGGCCCAGTTTTGCTTCACGAAAGGCGGCGAGGAAACGCGGAGCGTTATCGAGGTAGTCATGGTTGCCGGGAACCATATGGACGCCCAGTGGCGCACGGAGACGCTGCATCTGCGGGACGATGTCGGTGAGGTATTTGCAGGAGAGGTCGAGAAAATCGCCAGTGACGGCGATGAGATCCGAGTCAAAGGCATTGGCTTTTTCGACAATGGTGTCGATTTGTTTTGCAGTGGTGAGTTTGCCGATATGGAGGTCGGAAAGATGAGTGATTTTGAGGCCTTCGAGGCCGGCTGGAAGGGTCGGTATAAACAGGTCCCGATGGACAACTGAGGCAGAGCGTTTTTCGTGGGAACGGGTGATACGGCCGCGGGAGAACCAGATGGGTGCGGCAGTGAGCGCGGCATGACGCACTTTGGCGGTGATGCGTTTGAGGCGGGACCTCTTTTTTTGTGCGGCGGGGCGTTCGGGGCTGGCTGGGCCCACCTCAAAACTGGGAGGGGTATCGTCAGGTGGGGTTTCTTCGGCCATGGGTGTGGACCGGAAAAAGATTCGAGTATTGGGCTACTGTTTCAATCATAGCGGGTAAGACAGAGGAGTCTATCGGGGGAAGGATGAATGGGGATTGAGGGATGGGCAAGAGATGATTTAGCGCAGACCATACTCCTTGAGCTTGCGGTAGAGGGTGCGTTCGCCGATGCCGAGCATTTTGGCGGCGGCTTCACGGTTACCGGCGTGGACCTGGAGAGCGTTACGAATGGCTTGTTTTTCAATCTGGTCGAGGTTCATGTTGCTCTGGGCAGCGGAGGTATGGTTGGCGGTGTGATCGCCGGAATTACCCGCGGTGGCGGCCAGGGTTGATTTGATGTCGTCGGGCACGTGCTGGGGGAGAAGGCGGTCGCCTTCGCACATGACGACCATGCTCTGGACGACATTGATGAGCTGGCGGATATTGCCGGGCCAGGCGTATTGGGCCAGGAGGTGTTGGGTTTCCTCGGCGACGGAGACGTTGGGGCGGCCGATGTCGGTGGCGAATTTCTTGACGAAGTGAGTGACCAAGAGGGGAATGTCCTCGCGGCGTTCGCGCAGGGAGGGGAGGTGAATATTGGCGCCTTTGATGCGGTAGTAAAGGTCTTCGCGGAAGTCACCGGTTTTGACCATGTCCTGGAGGTTGCGGTTGGTGGCGCTGATGAAGCGGACATCGACGCGGACGGTTTTATTCGCGCCGAGTCGGACGACTTCGCCTGATTCAAGGACACGCAGGAGCTTGGCCTGCATGATCAGGGGCATGTCGCCGACTTCGTCGAGGAAGAGAGTGCCGCCGGAGGCGTATTCAAAACGGCCTTCGCGTTCGCGATCGGCCCCAGTGAAGGCGCCTTTGACGTGACCGAAGAGTTCATCTTCAAGGATGGATTCGGAGAGGCCGGCGCAGTTCAAAGGGACAAAGCGCTGTTTGGCGCGCTTGGAGTTGTTGTGGATGGCCTGGGCGATGAGTTCCTTGCCGGTGCCGGATTCGCCGGTGATGAGGACGGGGATGTTATTGGGGGCGATCTGCTTGAGGAGATTAATGGCGGTCTTGATCTGGGGAGAGGAGCCGATGATGCCTTCGAAGCCGAAGGTTTCATCGACACGCTGCTGGAGGTGGGTGTTGGTGGCGCGGAGAGCAACGGCCTGAATGGCATGGCCGACGAGGGTGCGAAAGACGTCAAGATCAAGGGGTTTTTCGATGAAGTCGTAGGCACCCTGCTTGATGGCGGTCTTGCAGGTGGGGACGTCGCCGTGTGCAGTGACGAGAATGGTTTCAGCGTTGGACTGATGCTGGCGGGCGGCGGCGAGGATGCGCAGGCCATCGTCAGGCTGTTCCATAACGAGGTCGGTGACGATGACGTCGAACTGGCCGTGAGAGAGCTCATCGATGGCGTCGTGGGAGTTATGGACGAGCGTGCAGACATGACCGAGGCGGCGGAGTGATTCGGCCATGACTTCGGCGTGCTCGGCTTCGTCGTCGGCGATGAGGATCTGTGCGCAGGGTATGGAGGAGTCTTTGGTCATTTGTGCGTCATTTTAGCCGAGGGTGAGGCGGGCGGCATGGTTCTATAATTTGTTCATGAAGCAACCAACTGTACAAGCGATTGGGCAGGCGTCGGGAATGAGGCGCACGGAAGTGGGTTGCGTGAGTTTTTTGAATTCCAAGCCGTTGATTGATGGAGCGGAGGCGGTTTTAGGGGGTCCAGTGAGGTTTGAGGTACCTTCGCGGCTGCTGGATCTGCTGTTGGGTGGGGAGGTGAAGATCGCGCTTTGCCCGGTGATTGATTTCCAGCTTTCGCCGAAAGCGTTGAAAGTGGTGCCGGTGGGAGGGATCTGCTGCCGGGGCAGAACGCTGACAGTGCGGGTGTTTGGGAGGCGGCCATTGTCGGAGGTAAAGCGGGTTTATGCGGATACAGACAGCCACACGAGCGTAAACCTGATGCGGGTGTTGTTCAAGCGCCTGTTTGGGACAGTGCTCCAGGTGCTGCCGCTGAATGAGGCGGGTGCAGCGGAACCGGATTGCGTGCTTTTGATTGGGGACAAGGTGGTGACGCGGGAGCCAAGCCGCACGGTGTATCCGCATCAGATGGATTTGGGGGAGGCATGGCACGAGATGTCGGGACGGCCGTTTGTGTTTGCGACGTGGCTGGCGCTGGCGGAGACGGAGTTGGGGGATTTACCAGGGAGGCTCAAGGCGTTGCGGGAAGGGAATGCGGGGCGGATCGATGAGATTGTGAAGGCCTATGCAGGGCCGCTGGGTTGGGATGCAGAGCGGGCCAGGGAGTATCTGGGCGGGCTGCTGCATTATGAGGTGGGGGAGGCAGAACTGGGCGCGATGGAGGCATTTTGGGGGGAAGCGCATGCATTGGGGTTGATTCCAGCGCTAAGGCCGATGCGGATATGAGTGACGGTTGAGACCAGGAAGCAGGAAATAAACAGACAGGCCGCGCGAGGCGCGGCCTGGGTCTGAATGGTTATGGGGAGATGGAGATTATTCGACCGGTGCAGCGCGCTCAGAACCCTTGGGTTCATAATTGAGGCGCTGTTGAACTTTCTTGAGTTCGACAAAGTCACGGTCGAGGCGGACGTTGATCGCCTGCTCGAGGATGAGACCGATCTGGGGGTTGGAGAGAGTGCCATCCACCATGATTTTGCTAGGGGCCTGAAGGCTGTCGACAGAGAAAACCGCGACGGACATCTGGTCTTCAAGAGGAACAGCGAAGAGGCGGTCTTTAAAGGGCGCTTTTTCAATGGGGCCTTTGGCGCTCAGGTCTAAGGCCTTGGAGAAGACGGCATCAACGAAGGCTTCGTTCTGGCCGATCTGCGGCAGGAACGGAACCGTGAATCGACCCTGCTGACGGTTTTTACGGGGGAAGGGGATAAGTTTGATCTCTGTCATGCCCAGGGATTTGGCATAGGCTTCCATGGAGGGCTGCGCAGCGGCCTTGGCGAGGATGGCTTGCGGGTCCTTCTGAATGAGTTCCCAAGTAGCCAGTTTTTCGGCGTCACGTGCGACTGCGAGCTTGGCCTTATCAAGACTGGAGGGAACCTGGGCCTTTTGCGCGCCAATGAGGCGAAAGATGTAGCGGGAATGATCAAAGCTGGAGAGAGGAGCGCTGGGGAGCCCCACCTGCAGGCGCAGAGCGAGGTATGGGTTGTCCTTGGCGGGATCCAGTTCACGGGCGCTCATGACGTAATCGGAGAAGATGGAATCGCGGCGTGAAGGGAGGTAGCTGGAAGGAATGCCCTTGAGCGCGCTCAAAGACTTGGAATCAAACCACTGATCACCTTCAATGCGGACGGTGGGGGTGATGCCGAATTGGGTTTTGATCTGGTTTAAGACCATCTCAAGAGGGATGGGTTTGAAGCCTTCGGGAAGGACTTTGTAGCCATCCTGGTCGGCAAGGGTTTGAGTGTTTTGGGCAAGGGCGCTGGCGGCAAAACGGATGATTTTGTCAGCAAGCTCATCTGCTTTTTTGGCCTTCAGATGCTCGCGGATATCACCGGCGACCTGGTCGTAGGGCTTGTAGACAGGGGCCGCGGGTTGGGTGGCGTTGGGATTTTCGGGCTGGACAGTGAAGAAGGGGATGGTTTTGTGGTTCTTGTCGTAGAAGTCCTGCATTTCGACTTCGTCGACCTTGACCTTGGAAGAGACGAGGGCACCGGGGACTTCCAGATATTCAATTTGGACGAGAGAGGGTGTTTTGTAACCAAAGCCGTAGGGCTTGCTCTGGCCGGGAAGGTCGTTTTTGTACTGGTCGAAGAGCTTGGTGAGTTGAGCCTCGGCAATGACGGGCTTGGCGCTGACCGCTTTTTCGGCGGGGAGAATGACGCCTGTAGCAGTGGCGGTGGAACTAACGTCGTAAACGAGGCGCTGGATCATCGGCTCGCTGAGGCGGCTGGCGTTGCCGCCGACCTGGCCGTTGACGAGGTTGATATAGGTTTGAACCGCCAGGCCGGATTGCACTGCGTGAATGATTTCCTCAGGGCTCCACTTGCGCTGCGCGGCCAGGAGTTTCAGCTGGAGTTCGTTGATGCCCAGAGCATTTAACGTTTGATAGGCCTCGGCGGGGCTTGGGTGGATGCCAATGCGGTTTGCCTCAAGCAGGAAAAGCGTGAAGACTTCGCGCGGCGTTTCACCTAATCCACTTGGGTTCAAGAGGACTTCCGCGTTTTGCGGGTCAGCGATCATGGTGACGATGTCAAAATCGGCACCGGCTCTCATTTGCTGGGTGAGCGTGACGGGTTTGCCATGGAGTGAACCGACGATGATTTTGTCGGGATTTTGCTGCGTAAGCATCGGCACGGCGCCTTCGATGAGGAAGACGACCATGAGGAGAGAGACGCCGACAGCCATGAGCCATTTGTTGTATTTACGGAAGAACTTGAAAGTCATTGAATGCGCAACTCCATAAGGCCCGGGGAATGGGTCCGGGCACGGTCGAGCAAGTATACCGGGTATCGGGTTTCGGGTCGCGGGTTTCGGGTGAAGAGACAAAGGGTACGGACGGATAATCAGCGGGGAATGTTGTGCTGGGTCAGGAGCGGGGGAAGAATTTTGTTGAAGTGGTCGGTGATTTGATCGAGCCAGGTCTGGCCTTTTTCGATGGAGGCTTCGGAAGGCGGGGTTCTGCTGTTGAAGTGGCCGAGTTTGTCGGCGTGTTCGGGGCGGATGTTGTGAAGGCGGGTTTCGAATCCGAGGACGAGCATCATGGAGGTTTCGTAAGTACCGCCGTGGTCGATGCGGGGGATGACGTCCTGCTCGTCGAAAGCGATGGCGGTGGCGCCGTTTTCAGGCTTGAAGTTCCGAACGACTTCCTTGACGACCTTGCCCTGATAATTGGGGAAATGGCCGGAGTTGAGGATGATGATTTTAAAGCCGATGAGGTCGAGCCCGTCGATGAGGTCTTCAACAAGCATGCGGAGGGTTTCCTCACGGAGGTAGAAGTCGTTGATGTCGCGTTGCATTTTGCGGGCTGTGGCGCGGTCGGGGTTGAAGGGGGTGTGGATGCCGGCGATGTGGATGGGGGGAAGGATGACCCCGCCGAAACGCTTGGCGAGGTGGGCGTTCTGAGCGTTTGCCTTGAAGGTGTCGAGGCCCCAGGGGAGGTGCTCGCCGTGGCGCTCAAGCGGGCCAAGGGAGACCCAGGCGATGGGGCATTGGGTGATAGCCTGGTTGAGTTCGGATCCGAAGAGGTATTCGAAGCGTTGTTCCATGGGAGACGGGTTCCGGGGTTCGGGGACGGATTCCGGGTGAAGAGTTAAGAGCGGAGGAGAGAAGATAAATGTCAGTTGGTGTGGAAGACTTCCTGCATGTTGGCCCACCATTCGCCGGGCTTTCGGGTTTCAAGGGGCTGCTGACAGGGCTCGCAGTGGGACCACCATTCCTGGGTGGTTTTGTCGGCGGCGATCTTGGCCATGTCGGCATCGAAATTCGTGCCGATGTATTCAAAGTAGGCGAAGAGGAAGCCATCGTGGTGGAAGATGGTGTAGTTTCGGATGTTGGCTTCGTGGATCATTTTGAGCACGGCAGGCCATGTATTGGCGTGGAGTTTGACGTATTCGTCGTATTTTTCGGGGCGGAGTTTGATGACTTGGCCGTAGCGTTTCATGGGGTGTCCTGGGGGTTGGGTGAAAATCAGCCTTCGGTGATGAGGGGGACGACGGGGCGGTTGGTTGGTTTGTGTTTGATGCCGTAGAGGCGGGCGGCGTTTTCGCCGAGGATGAGTTCTTTTTCTCGGGGGGTGAAGGATTTGGAGTCACGGAGGAAGTCGAGGCTTTGGCGGTAGGTGAAATCAACCATTGTGCGGGGCCAGTCGGAGCCCCACATGATTTTCTCAGGGCCGATGCGTTTGATGGCTTCGCGGAGCTTTTTCTGTGCTTCCTTGAAGGGGAAGCCTTCTGAGCGGTAGAGCCAGACAATGCCACCGGTTTCGATGTAGACATTTTCGTATTTACAAAGGTCGAGTTGGCCGGGCCAACCGTCGCGGTTTGGCATGCCGAAGTGACCGATGGCGACGGGGAGGTGGGGGAATTGGTCGAGGACGCGTTTTAAGGCGGGGACTTGCTTGGTGCCGGAGGAGAGGTCGATGGCAAGGACGAGGGCGTAGGCTTCCATGCAGTCGTAGATGGGCATGAGGCGTTTGTCGTCGAGGAGGATCTGGTCACCGAAGTGTCCGGCCGGGAATTTGAGACCTTTGAAGCCTTTGTCGAAGAGGCGGAGGGATTGCTTGGCGACAGTATCGGTTTTGAAAAAGTCGGGGAGGGCGTGGACGAAGAACCGTCCGGGGTATTTGGCCATGGTGTCCAGGCCGTAGTTGTTTTGTTCGCCGTCCATGTTTTCCTGTACGACGATACCAGTGTCAACGCCAGCGGCGTCGAATTCGGCCAGGACGTACTCGGCAAGTGCTTTGCAGTCGTGAAGATAGGCGGGCATGCCGAGGAATTTTTTATCGCCGATTTTGACGACGCCGTCGGCGACGGCACGGAGGGGGATCTTGTTTTGGATCTTGCCGTGGAGCTTGTTCCAGATGTGCATGTGTGCGTCGATGATCATGGGGGCTCCGGGAAGAAAGGTAAAAGTGATAAGGAATAAGGTACAAGGAAGAGAGAGGAAAGGAAGAAGGAAAATGCTTTAGTCGGGCAATGGTGTGCCGCCGGAAGCGTCGGAGATGAAGCAGGCCTCGACGAGGCTCATGGTCTGATAGGCGTCTTCAAAATTGGTATGGAGGGTTTCGTCTTCTCCGGCGAGGTAGCGGTGGAGATTTGAGAAGATGCCGGTGAAGGCGTCGGGGAACCAGTTGCCGGCCATGGGGAGATTGGTCCAGGATTGGCCTTGGGTGATAATCTGGAGCTCGTCGGGCTCGCCGGTGGGGTAATTGAGATTGACGCCTAGTTTGGCGAAGGCGGCACCCTTGGAACCGACGACGCGGAAGGTGCACCAGGTGTGGTCGGGGCCGAAGGGGAAGCAGTGATTTAAGGTCAGGGAACAGCGCGGATTTTCGCCATAATTAAGGATAATTGAGCTTTTGCCGTGCGGGACTTTGGGGGCGTCGGGGTGTTTGATGGTGCGGGCGTAGACGCCGATGGGGTTTCCGGCGATGGCGCGGATGGCGTCGAGGTAATGGATGGAGTGGACGAGTATTTCGCCGCGCTTAAGTTTTTCTAGGAATGGCCATAAACCCCAGGGGGTATAGAGGTTAAGAGACATGTCGATATCAGTTACATCGCCTAAGAGGCCTTTGGCGATGGCGTCACGGATGGCGAGCATATTGGGTGAAAAGCGGAGCTGGAAGTTTACGCAAGCGAGGTGTTTGCGAAGACGGCAGAGATCGCGGATTTTGCGTGCTTCGGCGAGGTCTCGGCCCATGGGTTTCTGGATGATGACGGCGGAGCCGGGGTTTAAGCCTTCAAGTAAGCCGAGAATGAACTCCGGGGGAACAGCGATGTCGTAGACGGCGTTTGGCACTTTTGCAGCGTCGGCGAGGGAGGGATAGACGTTTGGGATGCCCCATTTGGCGGCGGTGGCTTTGGCGCGGTCGAGGCTGACGTCGTAGAGGCCGATGACGGGGATGCCGGCTTTTTTGTAGGCGGGCATGTGAGCGTCGTTGACGATGCCGCCGGCGCCGAGGATGACGACGGGGCGGGGATTTGAGGGGAGGGGCCAGGTTTGCTGGAGGGAAAGGAGGGGATTGGGCGTTGAACTGGTCATGAGAGGTTCCGGATTTGGGCAATGAGTTTTGGATGAAGAAGGATTGGTTATACCTTGCGGGGCTAGAATGGGGGAGGCGGTTGCGGGAGCGCCTTAAAGGAGCATGCCATGAGTCAGCAGCCGACTGATCTCGAATACAATTTGAGCTATGAGCCAGTAAGGAATGTGCAATTCAACATATTCCTGGATAACCGGGTGGGAAAGCTTTACGAACTGCTGAGTATTTTTGAGAATCAGGCGTTGTGCGTGGCGGGTTTGTGCGTGATTGATACCTCAGACTGCGCGATTGCGCGGGTGTTGACGTCGCGTTCGGAATTGGCGCGGCGGTTACTGGGGCGGGCGAAGATGGCGTTCAGCGAGTCGCCGGTGATTGTGGTGGAGGTGCCGCCGGACCACACGCTGCCGGGATTATGCCGCGCGCTGCTTTCGGCGGAGTTGAGCATTAAGTACGTGTATCCGCTTTTGGTGAGTCCGCATGGGAAAAACGCGGTGGCGGTGCAGTGCGATGACCACACGCTGGCGATTGAGCTGTTATTGAAAAAGCAGTTTGTGCTGCTGGGGGAGAATGATTTGGGGGAGAATCTTAATCCAGGGGAATAGAGGTGGGGGTAAGACGGAGAGAGAAGCAAGGACGTCTTGAGGGCCGGGGCCGGGATTGGCGGTTGATGTCCAGAGGAACGTCTACAGCGTGACTCCTGATTTAGTACCAGCCTTTATGGGAGGAGTCATTGACGTCAAGGATCCAAAGGTCGTCGCGCATGCCTTTGGAGAGAGCTTGAACGTGGCCATCGACAAAGAGGATGTTGGCGATCTGGTTGTGGCCGCGTTTGCGTGTGGGGTGGTTGAGGGAGCCATCGAGGGTGGAGAAGGCTGGGGTGTAGAAAGAGTAGATGGTGTAATCGGCGACAAGAAAGAGGACGCTGGGGCTGATCTGGAGATTGGTCATGGTGCGGCGCATGCGCCAGACGGAAGCGGATTCCTGGCCGGAAGGGTAGTTGGCCAAATCGGTGGTGGGGAGGCCGGAGGTAAGGACGAGGTTCATGCCGTAGTGGCCGGAGTTGAGGGCATTGCCGGCTTTATCGAGGGTGGATTGGGGACAGCGGAAGCCCTTGATGACGACATCGACTGAGTTTGTCTGGTTTGCAGAGGCATCGAGGGCGGAGCCGTCCCATCCGCCCATGTAGGGAGCGAGATGGACCATCCAGCCGGCGGCGTTGCGGTAGAAGTAGGGGAAGGCGCTCTGGCGGTCGTTGACGGAGTAGGCGGTGGTGGCAATGCCCTGTTGACGGAGATTGGCGGCGCAGAGCTGGATGCGGGTCTGGAAGCGGGCTTGGTTTAAGGAGGGGAGGATCAGGGCGATCAGGACGGCCATGATGGCGATGACGACTAGAAGTTCGACAAGGGTAAAAGCGGTACGGCGGGGGAAACATGACATGGGTGGTAGCATGGGGGGCTCGGCGAAAAGGGACGAAATGAACTGTTAGGAACCGGTTTTCATGATAGGTGGGGGGTGGGTGTGGTGGAAGCAGAAACCGGTGTACCTGTGTACTGAGATGTGACATTCAAAGGTTTATTAGGTGACTACCTTTGCGCAGTTTTGCGAATTTGACATAAAAATAGACATTTTCGATCCTGGGGGCCTGAAGAGGCGGGATTTGGAGATATATAAGGGGCGCGGTCGATAATGGGGTAGACGTGGAAAGAACAGGGGGCGACGACATTGGCAGGACGGTCAAATGGTTTGCCGGGTGAAAGGAATCCCATGACGCTTTACTACGACGATCAGGAAGAACTGCATGGAGACGTGACGGCAGATGACTGGGCGCATGAAGGGGTGGGGAAAATCGAGGGAACCGGGGACCGGCGGGGCATAGATCTGGTGTGTCTTGGGTCCAAGCAGGGAGCGCGGGGGTGCATGGCATTTTTTCGTCATGCGCTGCCGGACCAGATTGCCGTGAGCTATGAACTCACCGTGCATTCGCAAGCAGGGCTGGTGATCAACTACCTGGCAATGCGGGGGATCAACGGGGAGAGCGTGCTTGATCCCACGTCAGGGCTGCCGGCGCGGGATGGGATCATGGCGAATTACTGGGCCAGCGAATTTGGCCTGCAGAGCTATCACCTGTCATTCACACGCTACAACGACAAAGGCGTGCATACCGGGACGGCCAACATCCGGCGCAACCCGGGAGGACTGCTCGTGGGGCATGGCGTGGACCCGGTGCGGGAGGTGGGGCGGGCTTTCAAGCTCCGCATCACCAAAGACCGTGGGGCTGTGCAACTGTTTGTGGATGGGGTGCTGGCGATGGCTTGCGTGGACCACGCGACGAACCTGGGGCCGATCCCCGATGGCGGGCATTTCGGCTTCAGGTTGGTGGGAGATGATGTGAGGGTGACGGTGAAGGATTTTTGTGTGAAGAAGATCGCTGCGGCAAGTGTGTGGACGCCGTGGGTGATGAAGGGGTGATTTTAGTTCGGGGCGCAGGGCAGGGTAAAAGCATTTGGAGGAATAGGTGGCATGTGCACCCGGGTTATCGGGTGGTCGGGTTGTCGGGGGGCTTCGAAAACGCTGACTCTGTTGAAGATCAATGCCCTTGTGCGACCTGAAATAAGCCGTGTGTGCTTCTCAAGGACACGCGGCAACCCGATACCCTCACCCGAGTGCGTGGGCCAACTCAAATGCTTTTACCCTGGGGCGCAGGGGAAGCTGATCAAAGGAGCGGCAGACCGACGGCGCGGCGCCAGACCATGAGCTGGCCCAGGTGTTGGGCTTCGTGAATGAGCATGAGATAAACCAGGGTTTGGGCGGAATCGGGAAAAGCGTGAGACCAGCGCTCCAAGCCGGGGGGCTGGGCCAGGAGGTTGGGGGACACCTGTCGGAGCGCGGTTTCAACTTGCGCGTGACCGTGGGAATAGAGCGCCAAGAGTGCTTCTTTGGAGCGATAGCAGGTGGGGTCATCTATGGGGGTGGAGCCTTCATCGTAGATGGAGGCGTCGACTGCGAGGGCGGGGTCATCGACGCTTTGACCCTGTGCGAGAGAAAGGATGGCGGGGTGATAGAAAATCAAATGAGAGAGCGTCCAGGCGGGATGGTTGACGACGCCCGGGGATTGACGGGTCATAAGAGAAGGATCGGCATCCGCGAGAAGGGCGCGTGCAATGGTGTGGTTTTTACGCCAGCCTGCGAGAAGAAGATCGCTGATGGAAGTCATGTGGAAGCCTTTGTTCGTGCGGATTTGGATGCGTGGACTGACCCGGGTTTATGGCTTGTGAGGTACGTTTGCAGTGCGACTGCGTTGTTGAAGGATTCGTCCTTAGCAGCATAAACAAGCGTGACGTGATGCCTGGGGAGGAGTGCGCGGATTTCATCCAGGGCGTGGGGGTGGCTGTCGAGTTCCTTGTGGTATCGGCGTTGGAATTCTTCCCAGCGTTTGGGGTCATGGTTGAACCACTGGCGGAGCTGAAGGCTTGGCGCGGCATCCTTGGCCCATGCGTGGAGGTGGGCGTGATAACGGGAGACGGCGCGGGGCCAGAGGCGATCGACGAGGATGCGTATGCCGTCCTCCTCGGCGGCGGGTTCGTAGATACGTTTGATTTTGAGGGCAGGGCGTTTGCGTGTGGTTTTCATGGTTTTGCTTTGTTGCTGGAGGAGGAAGGAAAGATCGAGCGAATGGATCGCACCCATGGCAACTTCAAAGGCGCCTTGAGCGCACAGGCCGCGGATGAGTGCGTCTTCATGGGCGTCCAAGGCTGCCTTGCGACAGGCCTCGCGTATGGATTGAGCGATGTGGGCAAGGCGCTGCACGCGTAGGTGTTTGGGTGTCATGGTTGGGCTTATCGGGTTGCTTTTTGGATTCTATACCTATGGGTGAAGAATTCAAAGATGAAATTACCACGGGAACGGACGACAGCTCTACTTGATGTACATGCGTGGTGGTGGGATTCGGTGATGGGCATTAGTAGACGAGGATGAATCGGTTGAAGCGTTATGATTGGCGGCGAACCGCTGATGGCCGGAAAACTATGAAACTATGACAATCAATCCCGATAACAAAGCGTGCCTGCTTGAGAGTGATCTTCGAGAGATGTTTGCGCTTACGCACGGCGTGTGGTGCGATCTGGGGAAGCAGCGTGTGTTTCTGACGGGGGGAACGGGTTTTTTCGGTTGCTGGCTGCTGGAGTCTTTTCTTTACGCCGAAGATCAATTGAAGGCGGGCAGCACGGTGACCGTGCTAACGCGGAGCCCGGAAAGATTTCGACAAAAGCATCCACGGCTGGCGACACATCCGGCGGTGACGCTGCATGCGGGAGACATTCGGGACTTCAAGTTTCCGGAAGGGCCATTTGATTGCGTGATTCATGCGGCGACGCCTTCAGGCGTGGGATTGACGGGGCAGATATCGAACCTGGAGATGTTTGATATCACAGTCGAGGGGACCCGGCAGGCGCTTGAGTTTGCGAGGGTGAGCGGGGTGCGAAAGTTTTTGTTGACCAGTTCCGGAGCGGTGTATGGAACTCAGCCGGTTGATATGGAGGGGATGCCGGAGGATGCCGCGCAGGGGCCGGTGACGATGAACCCTGCGAATGCTTATGGAGAGGGGAAGCGCGCTGCGGAAATGCTGTGCGCGATCTACCAAGCGCAGTATGGATTGGAGTGCAAGATTGCCAGGTGCTTTGCATTTGTGGGGCCGTATTTGCCGATTGATACACACTTTGCCGCGGGCAATTTCATTCGAGACGCGCTGGAGGGGAGGCGTATTCATATTCGGGGGGATGGAACGCCCTTGCGATCGTATCTTTATGCATCGGACCTGATGGTGTGGCTCTGGACGATCCTGGCGCAGGGCAGGGCGATGAGGCCGTACAACGTGGGTGCGTCGGAGGCGATTTCGATCTTGGGGCTTGCGGAGGAGGTGGCGAGGCTTTGCATGCCGCAACTGGACATTCAGGTGGACAAGGCGCCGGTTCCTGGTTTGCTTCCAATGCGGTATGTGCCGGATGTTTCACGGGCGCGGGGCGAACTGGGGTTGGATGTGACGGTGCCGGTGGCGGAAGGGTTGGCAAAAACATTGCGGTGGCATCAGGCAACACGTGGAAGATAGACGGTGGGACACGTATGTTGTCAGCGGGCAGAATGTCGGTTCTAATTCGGTTGGGTCTTTGTGGCCAAGTCAGCCCCTTTTTTTAGTTGGATAATCCGATGATCAGACTCGCAGATTACGTCGTCAAAAAACTTGCAGAGTATGGCGTTAAACACGTGTTTCTTGTAACAGGCGGGGGGGCCATGCATCTAAACGACGCTTTTGGAAGATCGCCGGATATCCGATATGTGGCGTGTCATCATGAGCAGGCTTGCGCGATGGCTGCAGAAGGGTATGCCCGGGTAACGGGGCAGACGGGCGTCATCAATGTCACCACCGGCCCGGGAGGCATTAATGCGTTGAATGGTGTTTTCGGCGCATTTACCGATTCAATACCAATGGTGATTATTTCCGGGCAAGTGAAGCGCGAAACATGCATGGCGTCGTATCACTTGCCTGGGCTCAGGCAGCTTGGCGATCAAGAGGCAGACATCATTGCAATGGTCAAGCCCATCACCAAGTACGCCGCATTGATTCAAGATCCCGAAAGCATTCGCTACCATCTGGAACGTGCATTGTGGCTGTCAAATTCCGGTCGGCCTGGACCATGTTGGATCGACATACCGGTGGATGTGCAAGGCGCCTTAATTGATGGCGACAAACTCAGAGGATACGACCCGGCTGAAGACGCTTTTAACTGGGACGTGTCTTTCCTGCGCGGGCAGTGCAGGCAAGTCGTGGAGAGATTGATGTCCTCCCAGCGTCCAGTGATCCTGGCGGGGACAGGCGTGCGGCTGGCTGGTGCCCTGGATGTTTTCCAGAGGGTGATCCGCAAGCTAGGCATTCCAGTTGCTACCGCGTGGACACACGATCTGCTGGCGTCGGACGATCCGGTTTTTTGCGGCAGGCAAGGCAGCATTGGCGAGCGTGCCGGCAACTTCACGGTGCAGAACTCAGACATGGTTCTTGTACTGGGCTCCCGCTTGTGCATCAGACAAGTGAGCTACAACTGGAAGGCATTTGCCAGACATGCGTATAAAATTCAAGTGGATATTGATGCGGCAGAGTTGAACAAACCAACCGTGCATGTGGATATGCCGATTCATTGCGACGCAAAATGGTTTTTGGAGGAATTAGAGAGACAGGTGGACGCTGCGGCGTACGATCCAGCGCGACATGAGGGGTGGCTGGCATGGTGTAAGCAGCGTGTGGCAAAGTATCCGGTGGTTCTGCCTAAGCATCGGGTATTCAACGGCTTGATCAATCCATATCATTTTATTGAAGTCCTTTTTTCCCGGTTGTCGCAAGGCGATGTCGTGGTTTGCGGCAATGCGACGGCATGCATCGTGCCGTTCCAGGCAGGTAAACTTCAGTTGGGGCAGCGTTTATTCTCCAACTCGGGGAGTGCTTCGATGGGATTTGATCTGCCGGCCGCCATTGGTGCCGCGGTCGCACTGGGAGGCAAGCGTGTCATCTGCCTGGCTGGGGAAGGGAGCATACAAATGAATTTGCAGGAAATGCAGACGGTGATGCACCACAGGTTGCCGATCAAGATTTTTGTTCTTAATAACGGGGGATATCTGTCAATTCGTTCAACCCAGAAAAACTTCTTTAATCACATGGTGGGTTCGGATGCAGGCAGTGGGGTGAGCTTTCCGGATATGGTGCGTATCGCCAATGCATATGGCATGGATGCGCAGTTGATCGCGTGTGAGGATTTCAGGGGATTGATCGATAACGCATTGGCGAGCGAGGGGCCGCATCTTAGCGAAGTCATGCTGGACGGGGCGCAAACTTTTGAACCGCGCTTGAGTTCGCGGAAGCTGGCGGATGGCAGTATGGCGACGGCTCCTCTTGATGACATGTTCCCATTCCTGGAAAGAGACGAATACGCGGCCAATCAATTCATTGCCGAGGGGTGACACGCAAGTACGTCTGTTACAATCTGTTTTTGAGTTTTGGACCTGGATTTTCGCTTAAGCATTGAAGGCTTCCGCATGAACATCGACATTTTCGAAGATCTCTTCGTCCTTGAAATGGCCAATAACCATTGGGGAAAAGTCGACCGGGGCCTGAAGATCATCCACGATTTTTCACGGATTGTGCGATTCAACAACGTACGTGCATGCATCAAGCTGCAGTTTCGCGATGTGGACACGTTCATTCATAAAAATTTCCGGGATCGCGTTGACATTCGTTACGTGAAGAAAACCCTGGACACGCAACTGAAAAAACAGGAATACACCACGCTGGTGAAGGCTGTTCGCGCTGCCGGGTGCATTCCGAGTGCGACTCCCTTTGATGAAGCGAGTGTCGACTTGTGCGTGGAGTTGGGTATCCCGATCATAAAACTAGCCAGTTCAGACATCAATGATTGGTTTCTCATCGAGAAGATTGCCCTCACACGCAAGCCCGTGATAGCCAGCAGCGGTGGTTCATCACTGAAAGACATGGATGACCTTGTCACCTTTTTCAGCAACCGCAACATTCCCTTAGCGCTGAACCACTGCGTATCGATCTATCCGGCTCAAGATTCTGAATTGGAATTGAATCAGATCGATTTTCTGCGAAAGCGCTATCCGCATTTAACAATCGGGCTGTCGACCCACGAGTACTCGGATTGGAGCAGTTCGATCATGATGGCCTACGCCAAAGGCGCACGCACCTTTGAACGTCATATCGACATTGAAGCAGACGGCATTCCAGTTTCACCTTACTGCTCCAAGCCTGAACAGATTGACACTTGGTTCAAAGCCTTTAACTTGGCAAAAACCATGTGCGGTGGGAGCCAGGACACCAAACGTATTCCTCCAGAAAAAGAAATCAAGTACCTGGATGGACTGGTGCGCGGCATTTATGCCAAGCGAGATCTTCCTGAAGGGTATATCTTGTCCCACGAACACATTAATAAGGATGTGTATCTGGCCGTGCCGCTTCAAAAGGGACAGATTTCGTGTCGGGAGATCATGAGCGGCGAAGTGCTATTGAAAGCCGTCGCGAAAGATGAAGCTCTCATGATCGACTCCATCGATAGCCCCTACGCCTACAATGAGAAACTCCGCAACCTGATTTATGAACGGGGTGTTTGAGTTCCTCGCCGGGCTTGCCTGAAACGAAAAAACTCCTCACACGAATCGTGTTTGAGATGATTAAGGTGCTAGAAAACCGTGAACTGAGATTTCTTCTTGTTGGGGGATTTAATACCGTTTCGGGCTATCTGATCACAAATATGTGTTTTTTTTTATTGGTCCCAATCACGGGTTTAATCGCGGTGCTTGTTGTCACGAATGTTTTGAATGTGACGATATCATTTTTGACCTATAAATTTTTTGTGTTCCGTACAACCGCCCCGTGGTTTCGTGAATATTTGAAGTTTTACGGCGTCTCGAGTGTCCCAATTATCCTCAGTTTTGTGATACTCCCGCTGCTAATCGACGGGCTGAAACTCAATCCATACTTTGCGATAGCCGTGTTCACCGTTTTTACCGTGATTATGAGTTATCTGGGCCATAAGTATGTTTCGTTTAGGAAGCCTGATCCACAGGTTTGAAGCATGTAAAGAGAGTTTAAGCGTAAAAGACCTGCGTATAGGAATGACTTGAAGACCAACTGAGATTCATTGGGGTATCAAGAGACTTTCTGGTGCGTTCGCGCAAGAATTCCGCCATCCATTTTTTGGTGGGGAAAAGCTACGATCATTTGGAGCAGGCTGGCTTGAATGAGGTTGTTGATGCTGAGGGTTTGCCAGGGGTGACGGGGTGTAACGGAGGCTCAAGGGCAATTCATCATCCAGCATTGCCTGGCAGTTGGCGTATTTACCTGGAAGCGACACGTTGGCATCGGTTATTCACGGCGTCGGGGGTGTATAGGGCAACGGCAAGTGGATCCGATCTCTGAGAAACCTACAACCTGACCGGCGGGACCGGAGTTCCAGTTACGCCATCTTCCCATTTTCCTGGCCCAAAGAAAAACCCCCTTGGCTGGCAAGGGGGTTTCGCAAGCTGGGGAACTAGGATTCGAACCTAGACAAACTGAGTCAGAGTCAGTTGTGCTACCGTTACACCATTCCCCAAATGGAATGAGGCAATATTATGGCGAGAAATCGGGGGTTGTCAATGTGCTGAAGAGTTTTGGACAGAGTGGTATGTCAGAGAGAGAGGGAGAGAGAAAGCAACAACAGCTCACTCTGCTTGGAGTACATGTGGTTGTTTTTATTTTATTTATTTCTTGAGCAAGTTAACGCTTTGCGTCATAGTGTGATGGGATTGGAAGGGGTAAGAATTGAGAATTGGAGGCACAGGATGAAAACTTTCGCGGTGGTGGATGACCGGCATGTTGAGGATTCGCGATTTTTGAAGCGCGGGTTGGGGATGCCGTACTTTAAGCGGCGGGATTCGATTGTGCGGGCGGAGGCATTTGGGGCGGTTTTGAGGGATCCCAAGACGGGTCTGTGGCGGATGTGGTACGCCAATGATGTGGCGCGAGATCCTGCCGTGGACGTGGTGAGCATGGATATTCTGCAGAGCTATGCGGAGAGCGATGACGGGGTGAATTGGCGGTTTCCGAGCCTGGGATTGGTGGAAGAGAAGGGATCTAAAGACAACAACATTGTGATGACGCATCATCATCGGGATGCGAATGGGCGTTACTTGACGGGGTATGGCGGGCCGGCTGGATTTTGCGTGATTGACAACGAATTGACGCCGCACCCGGCGGCGCGAGGGCGGTTTACGGCGTTTTTCCATGCGAGTGCAACGGATACCTATGGCGGAATATGCGCGGCGTACAGCGAGGATGGACTGACTTGGACGGGATATGCGGAGAATCCGATCCTGCCGGGGTCGCAGGACACGCAGAACTGCGTACTGTGGGATGCGGGAATCGGAAAATATGTGTGTTATCAGCGGCCGACGATCTATTGCGGACAGGAGTTTCATGCCAACCGGAAGATAGCGCGTTGCGAGAGCGTGGATCTGGTGAACTGGTCGCCGTCGCGGGTGGTGGTGGATACAGATGAGCTGGATGCCGCGGCGCATGACATTTTCATTGAGCCGGGGATGGGCGGCTGGGTGCGGGGACGGGCGAAGCAGTTTCAGGGGATTTCGCCGTTTATCTACAACGGATGTTATCTGGCGCACACGTGGTTTTATGATGTGAAGAAGGCGACATTCACGGACGAGTTGATCCGAAGTGATGACGGGGTGAGGTGGCTTCGAGAGCCGCTTAGAGAGCCGTTTATCGCGCATGGGCGGCCGGAGGGATATCGGGGGAAATTGATTGTGCCGATTGCCAGCCCGCCGGTGCTGTTTGGGGATGAACTTTACATCTATGTGAGCAGCATGCCGTTCGACCATCATGAGGTGTCAACGCATGAGTACGACAAGGACCGGTCGAAGGTGAAGAAGATGCTGGAGGGGTGGGAACTGCATGTTCTGGCGATCAAGCGTGACCGGTGGGTGGGATATGAAGCGGGCGAGCATGAAGGGGAGTTTTTGACGACGCCGTTTGATTTCAAAGGGGGAAGCCCGCTTTGCTTGAACGCGCAGATTCAAACAGGCGGATACATTAAAGTGGAAGTGGAGGATCAGTGGGGACGGGCGATCAAGGATTTGCATCTGGATGAGATTTTGCCGCTTGAGGGGCCGGTGGATGGTGTGGATGTGCCGGTGTTATTTGGGCCGGGGCCCAAGAGCATCTGGAAACTTCCTCCGGTGGGGCCGATCCGGCTGCGGATGCGAATGAAGAAAGCGACGGTGTATGGATGGTCGATCGGCGGACTGGCCGTGACGCTTCCGCAGCGGGACAAGTGGGGCTGAGCAGAGGGCTATTTTTTCTTGTTCGCAGCAGCTTTGAGGTGCTGTTCAAGAAGGGGAGCGTCGGGGTTGTGGTCGAGGGCGACTCGCCAGGCGCGAAGGTGGTCGGTTCGGCTTGCGCCGGGATTCTTGGTGGAACGGGCCATGAGATGGGCCATGCGGATGAATTGCTCAGGGCGCTTGAGGTTTTGCTTGCGGCCTGGATCGATGATGGCGAGATTACCCTTTGAATCGACGAGCATGTTTGCGGCTTTAAAATCGCGCAGGAAGACTTTGTGGAGCCAGAGACTGGCCATGAGGGAGCCGACATTGCGCGCAACGAGCTGGCGGAATTTTGGATTGGAGAAGCGGCCGCGGTAGATGGCGCCCTGGAGCGATTCACCGAAGAATTGGGTGACGAGGAAGCCTTTGCCGTTGGATAGACCCTGGCCCATGATTCTGGCGGTGGGGAGGTTTAGTTTCTGGAGATGGGCGAAGGCTTTGAGTTCGTCTTGAAGCGGGTGGATGCCGATGAGCCACTCGAAGCGCTGGCGGAGTGGGGAGTAGTCGTAGCGTTTGACGACCATGAGGCCGAGGGCGGTTTCCACTGCCCAGACGCGGCTGCGGGGGTCATGTTTGAAGACTTCGACAGCCGGGAGATCGACCCAATGGGGCTCGAAATCCTTGTCTGGCGCGGGACCAATGGGGCTGGGGTGAAGCATGGAAGATCGGATGTCGAGTCACTATAAGCAGTTACAGCCCGGGGGCGGGGGCGTCGGGGAGTGCGGGCTGTGTGTTGGAGTCGCCATCAATGATGGCTTTGCCAGAGAAGCCGGTGGAGGGGAGCGGAACGCCGGATTCGGTGAGGAGTTTGCGGATTTCACCGGGTGGTTCGTAGGTGATGGAGCCGGAGACGGATATTTCACGGCCTGAAACGGGTTCATCGGTTTTATAGACGAAAGGGAGGGTAATGGTTTGCGTGCTGGCGATGGGAAGGGTGCGGTTGGGGTTGTCTTCGCCGGAATAGTCGCCGACATCTTTGATGTAACCATCGTAATGGGCATCGGTTAGAGGAAGGGCTACGGAATTTTTGTGGGATAGTTCGATGACTACGAGGATGCGTGCGCCTTCTTCGGTTTCCTCGGCCAGGCGCGCGGAGACGACGCGGGTGTCGGGGGCCGCGACGGTGCTGCAGCCTTGCATGGCCAAGAGCGATGATGCGGCAAGGGCCATGAGGAGGGGAAGAACGGATTGGCGAGACAGTCGTGTCATCGGTGTTGTGTGTTCTAAAGGCTTTGTGGGACTTTGGTTATGCGCTAGCGAGATCGGGCTTGGGGGTTTGATCCGACTGCGGTGGGTCGGGGGGATCGAAGTTCAGGATGATGGTTCTGACGGCTTCGATGAATACCCATCCTGCCAGAGCCATGAGCACCAGCGCAACATAGGGTACCGGATCGGAGGATTTTTGTGTGCCCTGACCGGAGAAGCCACGGTATGTAAGTATGGAAAGTGCGGAAAAGGACGTGACGTACATGAAGAGTGTCGGCAAACCGACGACGAGCCAGACCCATTTTGCGCGATAGGTTTGCCAGAGCCAGACGCTGACGCCGACGAGGGAGAGTGCGGCGAGGAGTTGGTTGGAGGCGCCAAAGAGGGTCCAGTAGGTGAGCCAGGCGGGTTTTTTATCGCCGAGCGTGAGGAAGATGAAAAAGAGGGGGACGCCGACGGTGAGGAGGGTGGCCAGATGGCGCAGGGGGCCGCGGGTCCAGCCGGTGAGTTCTTCGACGATGTAGCGGCCCAGGCGGGTGCAGACGTCGAGGGTGTCGTAGATGAAGGTGGTGAAGGCCAGAAGGCCGAAGGTGATGGCGAAGGGGGCGGGGATGCCGAAGATGCTCATGAATTTGGCTTGGCCGACGGCATAAATGAGGTCGGGCTTGGCATTTGCGCCTAAGGCTTTAAGGCCGTCCTGAGTCAGCATCATGACGCAGATGAGGGAAATGACGGAGACCATGGCTTCCAGGAGCATTGCGCCGTAGGCGACGGGGAGGGCGTCGGATTCCCTGGCGAGCTGTTTGGAAGTGGTGCCTGAGGCAATGATGGAATGGAAGCCGGAACAGGCCCCGCAGGCGATGGTGATAAAGAGGAAGGGATAGAGGGCGTCGGAGGTGGCGGTGGGGGCGATGAAGGCGGGGTATTCGATCTGATAGCCGCCAAAGAGGATGCCGACGGCGGCGGCGGCGAGGGCGATGTAGAGGAACCAGCCGCCGAGATAGCCGCGGGGCTGAAGAAGGAGCCAGACGGGGGCGATAGAGGCCCAGATACAGTAGGCCATGAGCAGGAGGCACCAGGTCATTTTGGCGGTGGGGAGGGCTTTGGCCTCGGAAAGCCCGAAATAGGTGTAAACGGCGGTGATGTCCATGGGGATGTATTTGCCGCCCCAGATGGCGAGGCCGACCAGGGGGAGGCAAATGGCGGTGGCCCAGAGCAGGGGAAGCTTGAGATAACGCATGGCCACACCCATTGCGATGGGAATGATGAGGTAGAGCGTGCTGGAGGTGGCAATGGCGGCCCCGGCGACTTTGGTGCCGTCATCGAGGGTTTTGGTGCCGACCATGGTGGAGGCGATGATGTCGGTGAAGGCGACGATGATGTAGACAAGGGCGATCCAGATAAAGGCGAGAAAGAGCAGATAAGAGCGGTGGGTGACATGCATGCGCACGACTTCGGCGATGGAGCGGGCGCGGTGGCGCACGGAGGCGGTGAGGGCGGCCAGGTCATGGACGCCGCCGACGAAGACGCTGCCGATGAGTATCCAGATGAGGGCGGGGAGCCAGCCGAACATGACGCCGGCGAGGATGGGGCCGGTGATGGGGCCTGCGGCGGCGATGGCGGAGAAGTGCTGGCCGAAAAGGTAGCCTTTGGGTGCGGGGTCGAAATCCTTGCCGTCCTTAAGTTCAACAGCGGGGGTGATGTTTTTGTCGTCGAGTTTGAAAAGGCGACGGAGGAGACGGCCGTAGGTGAGGTAAGCCGTGATCAAAAAGGCGGCGCAGAGCAGCGTGAAGACGAGTACGTTCATATGTGCGGGCCTGTAAAGATGACGAGGAACCGTCGGCGTAAAAGCAAAATAGCTTACCGCAATGCGTGGATGGGGGTGGTTTGCAAGGCGGCGTGATTCCGGGGCAGTTGAGTGCAACAGCCCCAGCCATCCATTTAGGATCAAAACGAAGCGACGAGGAGTTCGGGGCGGACGTGCTGGCCGATGAATTGGCCTGGGATGATGGCATGGACGCGGCCAGTGGCGGAGAGCGCGGCGCCATGCCCGATGTGGAAAAAGCCTTTTTCGGGTTCGTAACCGGCCTGATTGGAGGCGATGAAGTCGAGATTGTGCTTCATGGCAACCTTGAGCCACTCGGCAGGGAAGCCAACCTGGGCAGCTTTTTTGAGGTAGCTGGTGCGTTTTGCGGCGGCCTTGAAATCGGGGGTGACCGCGGCGGAAATATCGCCCAGGCCGGCGGTGCAGAGGGCGACGGTGTCGAAGCCTTCCTTGGCGAGGGTGGGCCAGAGGTTGGGGATGGCGACATCGGCGCAGATGACGATGGCGATTTTGCGGCCCAGGAGATGCACAGGGGTGCGCTGGTGGGAGCCCGGGGTGATGCCGGCTTCAAGTTCCAGGCCGGTGAGCATGGCTTTGTGCTGAAGGATGCGGGATCCGTCGGGCATGAAGGCGATGCTGGTGTTGTAAAGCGTGCCGCGTTCGTGGGCGAAGAGGCCGACGATGGCGCAGAGATTGTGGCGTTTGGAAGCCTTGGCGAAGGCGTTGAGGCGCGGGTCTGTGATGTCTATGGCGGCGGAAACGCCGATGCCGCGCTTGTCGTAGCCGGTGAGACCGGCTTCGGAGGAGACCACGAGTTTGGCACCCTGTTTGGCGGCGTTATGGATCATCTCCAGGTGGGAGGCGATGTTTGCATCAACATCGCCGACTTTGACCATGGGTTGTGCAATAGCGACTGTGAAGTTGGGATTAGGCAAGACGTACTCCGTTTAAGAGAGCATTAGTTTACTTAAAGATGAGGCAGTAGTGAAGGACGTGGGGGGGTATCATCAGGGCAATCGCATTTGACGCTTATCCCACGCGTCCGGGTTGCCGGGTAGCGGCCTGCCGGGTGTCCTTGGGTGGCGGCAAGGAATGTCCATGCATCAAAATGGCATTTACCTTGGATGTCAGTGGCGTTTTCGAAGCCCCCCGGCAGCCCGGTAAGCTCGCAACCCAGCGCGTGGGCCATCGAGTATTCCAAATGCGATTGCCCTGGGGTTATCATTCCACACATGGGTGAGTCCGAAGAAAAGATTGAGGTTGTGAAACCTGCCTGGAGCTGGCTGGACATGGGGATGCTGCGGAATGCGTGGGTGTTGTGGGGGGTGTTATTGGTGGTGGTGTGTGTGATGATCGGGTTGTCTAAAAAGCCGCTCACGGCCAAGAGCGTGACGGGAAACTATCGATCTGCGTGCGTAGCGTGGTGGGATCGTGAGCCGATGTACCGGATTGATAATCCGGACGATATCGATGGTTTTTTGTATTTTCCACAGGCGGCGATATTGCACACGCCTTTTTCATATGGACCGCCGAAGTTGGGGGAATTTTTGTGGCGGGCGGCGATTCTGGGGGTGTTTGTGGCGGGGGTGTGGCGGCTGGCGAAGCTGGGGCATGCGGCGAACCGGCCGGATTATTTCGCGGTGATAAGCTTTCTGGCGATTTTTTCGGTGGCGGGGAATCTGCGCAATGGGCAGTCGAACCTAATGATGGCAGGGACGATGATGCTGGCGGCGGCGGAGCTTGCGGACCGGAACTGGTGGCGTGCGACGTTGTGGCTGGTGCTGGGGTTAATGTTTAAGCCGCTTGGGGCGGTGATGGTGCTTTTGGCGGGGGCGGTTTATTTTCGTGAGATGTGGTGGCGATTGGTTATCGGACTTGGCGTGGGGGCTGCGTTGCCTTTTGTGACTGCGCCGTTTGATTATGCGTGGGGCCAGCATGTGGATTTTTTGACCAAGATGCGTGCGGCGGGGGCGCCGAATCGGATGTTTTCCGACGTTAAAGGCATGCTGGATACGTACTTAGGGCCTGTAGTGCCGGACAAGGCGTTCATGGTGCTGCGCGCAGTGATGGCACTGGTGACGCTGGGCCTGGTGTGGCATACGCGGAGGCGATTTGGGGGACGTGCGGGTGCTTTGGCGTTGTTGGCGGGGGCGACGGTGTATTTGATGCTATTTAACCCGCGGACGGAGGGGTTGAGTTATGCGGCATTAGCGCCGGTAATGGGAGTGTTTTTCTGCTGGGCGGTGTGGAAGCGGGAAAATATCGCGGTGGCGGTGGCGGTGTGGCTGGGGGTGGTTTGCGTGATGTTCGGGTTGGAGTACGAAACGGTTAAAACAATCAAAACCGTGCTTTATTTGATCCCTATGCCACCGCCTTTGAGTCTTACGGGGGTGAGGCTGGATTCGTTGATAAGTCCGATTTTTGGGATGGCGGGGTGGTTTAAGCCGCCGATGGCGGTTTTGTTTGGCGGATACCTGGTTTATCTCCTGGTGAAAGCAAAGCCTGGGGAGCGTGAAGATGAAGGGCGCGAAATGAAAAAAGAGACAACAGAATTTCATGCCAAGTCTTGACATTCGGGTATTTCAATGTGTGGCGCTTATGTGCGCTCGAGACTATGCTTAAGACATGAGCAGCCGCTTAGGACCATGAGGCGAATTTTGGCCCTCGCGGCAGTCGGTTTCGCGATTTGCTTCTCCGGAGGTCGGGGAGCAGTTGACACCCAAACAATGCCTTATTCTGCGAAAGACGATTGTGTATGGCTTGGACGCAGATCGAACGGCTCGTGGTTTTCCGTGAGAAGCACAAGGAAGTCCTGCGCAGGCTGGCGAAGGACTTGGCGGCTAACCCGTGGGCGCTGGAAGAGATTGCCGCGGGCGTGATTGAATTTCAGGCGGGGGCGGATCGGACGAGCCTGATTGAATCGTTTGAGAAATACCTGAGCGGTTTTTATGACGAGTGGCCCGCGCAGGAGACGCCTGACCGGCTTTTAGCCTTTGGGCGGACGCTGGCAACCCTGGGTGTGACGCGGGCGGGGGTGTCGGGCGGGCTTAACCGTTTAAGGCGGTCGTTTATCGGTCTGCTGTCAGCGGCGACGCTGGAGGATGATTCTTTCCTGGAGGCGCTGGCGGCGATCACGATGGCGGAGGATCTGGTGCTGACGGGGTGTCGCCCTGCGCCGGCGTCGGGTGAAGTGGAAACGGTGGTGTCGCCTGATTCGATCGATATGCCGCGGCTGATTCAGTATGTGGCGATGATTTCAAATCTGCGGGAGGCGCAGGAAGCGCTTTCGCAGGGTCAGGTGGATTCCGCGCGGCAAAAGATCCATGCGGTGACAGATTTGAAGCCGCACGACCCGGGAGTGATCCGCCAGGTGAAGTGGCTGACGCAGTGTGCGGACGCGATTGAATCGGAGACGCGGCTGACGGAGGTGCGGCGGCTGGTGCAGGTGGGGGACACGCAGAGCGCGCTGGACCTGGCGCGGAGCCAGTACACGAGCCACAAGCAGCGGCAGACGCATGCGTCGCCGGCAGCACCGGCGCTGGATGATGAATCAGCGGTGACGGAGCTGCATGCGCAGGCGATCATTGCGATGGAGGCGGGGGACTATGACGGTGCGCAGTCTTACCTGGACAGGGCTTCGGGGCTGACGCCCAAGGCGGAGATCACCCTGGAGCTCAAGAGCCGGGTGAAGTCGCTGAGGAAGTCTGCGGATGCGCGGATTCTGCTGGACGAGGCGGCCAACCACATTGCCAACCATCGGCTGGACGATGCACGCGAACGGCTGGACAAAGTCAGGCAGATCGACCCGAACAATGCGCGTTTGGCGGCGATGATGAAGCAGGTGTCGGTGCGGTCGGACAAGCCGGAATCCGGGCTGTACGAAGAAGGTCTGGAAGCGCTGGAGAAGGGGGATCTGGAACTGGCGACGCGCAACCAGCGGGCCTTGCTGGCGCCTGGCGGCGACCCTGTGCTGGCCAAGAGCCTGCGCAACAAGATCGACGAAGTGAAGCGCAATAAGTCGATCCGCACACTGCAAGGAGAAGCGGAGCGGCTGATCAGCGAAGGGGATTACGAGAATGCTGCGCGGAAGCTGCTGCAGGCGCGGTCGATCAGCCCGGATCGGATGGACACCAACGAATTGATCGACAAGCTGGCGAAGCTGTCTCGGCTGCGTGGGGCCAAGCAATACCTGGCGGATGCGCAGGCGGCGATGGACAAGGGGGATGTGCGTTCGGCGGAATCGAAGCTCAAGCAGGGTCTTTCGATTGAGCCGCAGAATTCAGATTTATTGAAGCTGCAGTCGCGGGTTCATCAGGTGATGGGCGTGCCCAAGCCTGAGGTGGAGCAGTTGATCGCGGCGGGCAAAAAGGCTTTTGACAATGGGAATCCTTCAGAGTCGCTTTCGATTCTGCAGCAGGCGCACGCGATTGACCCGGACAACCAGGAAGTCAA
>CAZGOM010000007.1:0-66091 GCA_964527265.1 uncultured Phycisphaeraceae bacterium
CATGGCAAGAGCATGGCGGATGACCTGGAGATTCTGTTTGATCCGTTTGATGATGGTGTTGGGTATGTGCAGTTTTATTTCAGTTTGTCAGGGAAGACGCCGACGGTGTCTGACAATGCGCATCGGGATTCTGAGCCGCTGAGCGAGGTGGTGATTGCGACGCACTTGCCTTACCCGGAGGCGCAGAGCTCGGGGTTTGATGGGGTGAGGCTGGTGAAGTACCGGTGGTGGGATGAGCAGATTGCGGGATATGCGATTGCGGCCTCGCGATGCCGTTGGCTGTTTGCGTGGTTTGATGCGAAGGAGGTGTTCAGAAATGGGAAGCGGGCGGGGTTTAATGTGGCGCGGTACAGGCCGTACATGGATGAGTTCAGTTCGTGGAACCATGCGTCGGGGAATGGATCGCAGGATGCGCTGAGCCTGGGGAAGCTGTATGCGGCGAAGACGGAGGTGGCGGTGCTGGAGGTGGGTGAGCCGCGGCTGGAGGGGGATTTGTTGACGGGGGCGGGGGCGGTGAAGGGATTGAAGAGCCGGGCGGCGTTGAGTGCGATTGATCCGCTGGGGGGTGCGGGGGAGGTGACGCCCGAGTGGACGGGGGAGGCGTTCAAGCTGGAGATCAAGACGGGGGGATTGCGTGGGCGGTACAAGATCAAACCAGCGGCGAGTGAGCAGATGATCGAGCCGGGGTATGTGGCGGTGGATTTGCCGGAGGGGAAGAAGGCGAAGGACTTTAAGTTGAGCCTGACGTGGGATTCGCCGATGGGGGTGATAGCGAACTATTACACGCATGAGCGGCTGGACCGGGATTTCAGGGCGTTTAAGAAGGTGGGGATTACGCGGTGCCACTGGATTGAGTACAGCAACTGGCCGTCGTTCTGGGAGGGGCCGGCGCTAGGGCCTTACTGGGGTAAGGAATATGCAAGGACGGTGAAGCATGTGGGGAATTACACGGGTGCGGCATGCAAAGCGGCGCATAAGAACGGGATGGAGTTCATTGCGGATCTGAAGACGTTTGACCTGGGGTTCAACAGTTATTTTTCTGAGAAGCCGTTCAAGAAGAGTTCGTCGTGGGAGGAGCTGGAGAGGAAGTATTCGGCGTGCGTGCCGGAGATTGCGGCGCATCCGGAGGCGACGATGCAGACGAACCCGGCGTGGCGGCAGGAGCCGAACCTGCCGGTGGGGCGTGTGGTGTTTTACAGCGATGTGGCGTTTGGAGCGATTAAGCTGGGGAGCGTGAAGGTGTATGTGTCGGATGACAATGTGAAGTTCACAACGATTAAGGCGACGGTGAAGACGGGGATGGTGAACCGGGCGCATCAGAGGTGGACGCCGGCGGGGAATGTGCCGGAGACGGGGAAAGCGAAGAATTGGTTTATTGAAGTGTCGGGGCTGAAGACAAGCAAGCGGTATCTGGCGTTTAAGGTGAATGGGGAGAAGTTTGAGTTCTGGCATCGCGGGTTCATGTTTGCGGAGGCGTTTGGGGTGGATGGTAAGCCGTGCGTGGTGACGGCGGCGACATCTGGTGGAATGGAGAAGGGGTTCACATTCTGGAAAGGTTGGCAGGGGTGGAGCAACCAGACGGAAGCGGTGATCCAGCGGAGGAACTGGATGTCGGATGGGGTGTGCGTGGCGTTTGCGGAGACGACGAACATGCCGACGCTGCTGGACCCGTCGTTTGAGACATCGCGGCAGATCTGGCTGGACCGGATCAAGATGCTGATCGATTTGGGCGTGGATGGAGTGGATATCCGGACGTATTGCCACCATAACGGGCCGATGCATTACTTGAAGTTTGCATTCGCGCAGCCGGTGATCGATACGTTCAAGAGCCTGTACAAGCGGGAGCCGGGATTGAACGATGCGGATTATGAAAAGATCCGAAACATCCGCGGGGATTTTTATACGCAGTTCATGCGGTCGGCGAGCAAGCTATTGAAGAGCCATGGGAAGAAGCTGATCGCGGAAGTGGAGTCGGGTGTGGAAGTGCCGGCGAATCTGCATGTGCGGATGCAGTTGCCGGTGCAGTGGAAGGAATGGGTGAAGGAGGGATTACTGGATGAGGTGCATATCAAGTGGCTGAGCCCGTGGAGCTTGTTTGCACATGAGGATGTGCTGCCGTTTTGCAGGAAGCATGGCGTGAAGGTGCATGTGATAAGCCGTTGTCTGCATTATGGGCCGGGGAGGCGGCATCGGGAGGCGGCGATGCACCTGGTGAGCGACAGCGTGAGGAGCGGTTTTGATGGGTATCGATGGTATGAGCAGCAGAATTTTTCGGATTTGAACCAGGAAGGGTATCCGAGCTTCAAGGGGCCGATCGTGGATTATTTTGGAGCGGTTAGGCACACGCTGGAGGTGATGGGGGGAAAGTGCGAGATTAGTCAAAATGGAGGCAAGAAATAAACTATTGCGGCGCCAGTCCAAGTTCCTTGGGGTAATGCATATGGATGGGATGTATAGGACATAGCAGTGGCAGTGGATGTATTACATCCAATAGAATGACAATATGGGCAATTCTTGGCTGCCAAAACCTTTCTATTGAATTAGTTTCAGGGTTCAGAGGCCTTAGCGGCTGGAAAAGCCGGCGGACGAGACATTACTGGCCAAGATTGTGATTTGGTAAACCTTGGCAGGGGCGGTAACGCTGTTTGATATGTGGGGGTTTCGGCGTATTGGAGATAAAGGGAAACCCAACAATTGATGACAATGATGGCGTAGGTCGTGGCGATATTGTGGCTGAAAAAACCAGAAACGACCATGGTCGTTACATAGGGAAAGCGCCAAGTGCGCTTGGAAGGATGGGTGCCAGCGACAACGGAGTAGATCATGAGGGGGTAAAGTAAAAAGCCAAGGAATCCATTTTCAACGGCAAAAAGCATGTACATATTATGCGTTGATAATTCCATGCTCCAGGTTTGTGTTCCGCCGTATCCGATGCCAATGATGGGATCATGGAGAAATTGTTGCCAGGCGAAGTTCAGAATGTCGAACCGTCCTTCAGATCCAAAACTCGTGACATCGGTGTTACTGCCTTGGAGCAGACTGAGGCGAGTTCTGACGTTCTCGACGTTGGCGTCAAGGTTTTGAGTAAGTGCGGGGAGGATAATCAGGATGAGCAAAAGGTAAGCGCTTCCCACACTCAGAATGATGTTGACAATGTGGCGTGCCTTAACCTGCCCTGCCAGGATAATAGTAAAGGAAGCGGCAGCAAAAGTGACGATATTGCTTCTGGAGAGAGAAGCGAGAATGCCAATGCCAGCAGGGATGAAAGCGGTCCATCGGTATTTTTCAGGAATGACCGCGAGCGAAACCAAAAGCCCAAGGAGGAGAGCGAAGGCAGAGGCATTGGGGTTAACATAAAAGCCTGCCCCACGCCCGGCAATCGAGAGTGGGATGTCTTTAGGGATCATGACCCCAGGATGTGTCAGGTCGTAGACGGCCAGAATACAACCTAGAAGGGTAATAGCGGCTATTGCCTGCCCTGCCAGTTTGTGGTTTTGACGGGAGTAGTCGAAGACCAGAAAGCAGGTGATGGTCAGAAGGATGGTGCCAAGGAGGCGGGGCCCCGCCGGGTTGAGATTCGGGTCAAGGATCTCACCGCCTGTTGTGACAAGCGCCATTACAGTCAATCCGATGAACCAGATAAAGTAAGGCTGATTTAAGACGCGAAAAGGGGACTTGACCAGAGCCAACGGCAATGATAGGAGCAAAATGGCAACAATGACAGTTGAAGGCGGTATTGGAGAGCGGAGAGTGAGATAGAGGAATTCAAAAAAATTGGAGAAAATGAAGAGTGGGATGAGTATCGCCAAGAAACAGGCGTAGAACTTTATAATCAGGTTCATAAAAAGTCGATTGCCTTTTGAGCGCATTTGGACGCCAGATGCGCTGATGCCGAGTCAACGGATCAGGCAGTGGACCCGTATTATAGTGTAACAATGGCGGTGTTCAACAGGTTTATGGGTAAGTTCTGACGCAGCAGGGCAAATACATTTGAAAAACGAGGAGAGAAGGCGGAGGATTAGACTGTCGTTACGTGGCGGTATTGAGCGAGAGTGATGATGAACATGACAAGGGCAATGATGATTGTGGTGATGGAAGTGGTTATGGCGGCGCCGACGGCTCCGTATTGCGGAATGAAGATGTAGTAGGTGATGAGGGAGAAGGCGATGCCGGCGACGCTCAAAAGGCTGGCCAGCCAGCCTTTGTTGGAAGCCTGGAGGACGCGGGCCATGACTGTGATCTGATTGTAGGCGAAGAGGCCCGGCAGGAGCATGACCATGAGATTGGCGGTTTCGGTGTAGGCTTTGCCATAGAGGATGGGGATGCAGAACCATCCTCCGATGGCCATGGCCAGTGCGCCGAGAGTGGACCATTTGATGGATTTTGCAAGTGCTTGCAGGAGGACCATACGTCGGGATTTGTCATCGGGGGCGGCGGCGAGGTTGTTGAATGCGACGATGCCGATGGAATTGCCAACATTATTCAGGACTTCGGCGATTTTAAGGGCCTCACCATAGAGACCGATGGTGCCGACCGTGGCATAGCCGGAGAGGAAGTACTGTTCCAGGCGAATGTTGCGCGTGTTGACGGATTCGCCGATCCAGGAACTGAGGCCATATGGCACGGCTTTTTTCATGAACGCGACGGAGAACGAGAATGTCAGGCCATGCTTTACGTGAAGAATATAGTAGCTGCCGATGTTGATAACACCCCAGGCGAAGACCTGCCAGATGAGTGCGGCGCGGTAACCCAGATGGAAGACGACGACGAGGGTGGCCATTCCAAGGGCTGTGGTGATGCGGAGTATGAGACTTGAGGTGTTGAAAAGTCCATATTCATTGACGGCCAGGAAGAGCCTGGGAAGAATGACATTGATTCCCTGGAACATGGCCCCGATAAGAATGAGCGCCACATCAAAAGAGGAAAGCGCGCGACCACCGGCCCCGAGGAGATCAAAGAACCAAAGCACGCAGATCGCCAGACCGGTGACGGTGGCAAGGCCCAGGGCAGTGACGCATGAGGAGAAGCCAGCTTCCTGGATGGTGAACTGCTTGGAGCCGACGAAATAGTTTGTGGCAGTCCCGATGCCAAAGATGGTGAGCATGGGGAGTGTCATGAGCAAGGTGGCAAAGGCGAGGATGCCGCGCTCATCGGGCCCGAGGTATCTGGCCAAGGGTACGCCGAGGGCGACACTGATGGCCAGGGCGAGGGTGTTGGTCAGGAAAATTTTTCCTGCCGGGCCGGCATTGGTGAATCGTAGGAGAAGCTTTTTCAAGTGTGGATTTGTTTTCGGAGAAGGCAGTACTTGTGATCAGACGGTGCGGCCGGCAACGATGTTTTCGTACATGGTGCAGTATTGGTCGACGATCGCCTTGATAGAGAAATTGGCAATGACGCGGGCGCGGTTTTTATCCCCCAACTCTTTTCGGGCCTGGGGCGCCATATTTGCGATCTTGAGGGCGGCCTGGGCGAGGCGAGATGCGTTGCGCACAGGAGCAACTAAGTCCGCGTTGTCCACCACCCAGGCGGAGTCGCCAGCGTCGGTGACGACACAGGGAAGCGCAGTGGACATTGCTTCACCGACGACATTGGGAAAGCCTTCGGTGAAGGAACTGGAGACATAGCAATCCAGGGCGGCCATGTAGGGAACGACATCCTGGGTTTCGCCGCGCATAACGACTTTGCCTTCGAGGGCGTTGCGGCGGATCCCATCGGCAATGATGGGTGTTGCCATATTGACATCGCGGCCAACCATCAAGAAACGGGCGTTTGGAACGTCGCGGGCAATGATGCCTGCGGCATCAAGAAAATTGGGATGGTCTTTCATGGGATGAACACGGCCAATGAGGCCAAAGAGAAGTTGGTGGCCGTCGACACCAAGTTCCTTGCGCATCTGGGCGTAAACCGCGGGATTGGGACTGAAGAGGGTAGTATCGAAGCCGTTTGGGATGACACGCGTGCGTTTTAAGGGATAGCCAAAGCGGGCATGGTGGCCTGCGCTGACCCTGGAGTTGTTGACGATGACTTTGGCCCATCGGGAAAAGAGGCCGTTTAAGAGAATGACGCCTGCCGTTGTCATGGGCTCATCGCGCAACCTGTAGAGGGAGTGCCGGATGTTCCAGCAGCAAGGAATGCCGGTGCGGATGTTGGCCCATGTGCTGGCGAGATTGCCGTGATACATCCATCCCTGGAGGATGTCGGGGCTGGAAGAACGGATTGCGCGGATCAGTTTTTTTTCGCCGTTGAAACTGATGGAACGGCGATTCATATTCAGGCATTCGACCTTGATGCCTAAGGCTTGGATCCTGTCGGCCGTATGGCCGCGACCGATCAGGCCGATGACTTCGTGCTCAATACCCTGGCCTTTGGAGTATGCGAGCAGCTTGTAAAGCATGCTTTCGGCCCCACCTGTATTGAGCCCTGTGATGATATGGATGACTTTTGGCATGAAATGTTTTGACGAATCTTTACTCATCGGGGGTTTGGAGGGAGGCCCATCGCTTCCAGATAGGCATCTGCTACGCGGTCTGCACGGTAAGGGGCGGTGTCTGCGGGGGTGGCGCGTATGGGTTTTTGCCATGCATCAAGAATGGCTTGGCTGAGTGCGGCATGATCGCCGACAGGGACGAGGCGACCCAGGCGGCCGTTGTCGAGGATGTCACGTGGTCCGGTGACGCAGTCGGTGCTGGCGACGCTGGCGCCAGCGCAGAGAGCCTGCAGGAGAGTATTTGGCATGCCCTCAATTTTGGAACACAGGACAAACACGCTGGCATTTTTCATGTAAGCGTACGGATTGGATTGGAAGCCTGCGAAGCGAACACTGTCCTGGATACCCAGCTTGACCGTCAGGGCGGCGAGGTTTTCTTTCTCAGGCCCGTCACCGACGAGAATGAGGCGAAATTTTTCTTCATTGATGCGAGGTTTCATGGCCTGGAGGAGCGTTGGAACATCTTTTTCGGGTGAAAGCCGGCCTACCCAGACGACAGTGGGGCGGGATTTTTCGTACAGCCATGGTTCTTCAACCACGGTGTTGACGAGGCGCTCGAACTGTTCATCAATGACGGGATTGGGGACGATATTCACGCGCGCTTCGGCGATGCCCTGCGCTTGCACAAGGTCCAACTTGCCTGCTTTGGTTCCGACGACATAAGCGTGCGCGAAATGGGAAAGGAAAATGCTGATGCGGGTAATAGGGCCATTTCCGGCCACAAGTTTGAGGCCGGCTGTAGATGTCGCAAGGCGAAGCACAATGCGACCGCGGAAGAAAGCCAAAGGACGTGCAAGGATGACAGGAAGGATCAGATGGATCGGAGTCATGAGGATGGCAGCGGGCCTTTGCGTGCGCAGGTAGCGGACAAGAGGGAAAGTGGTGGCTAAGGCGCGCGATGATTTAAGATCGATGATGCGGACGTCGCCTGACACCTCATTTAACAACTGGCCTTTGGCGGAGACAAAAAGAAGATCGACGTTGTATCCCCGGGTGGCGATCTGATTGGCGAGATTGATCATGACGCGTTCGGCACCGCCGACATTGGCGGTCGGGACAAACAGGGCGACACGGGGCGCATCGGATTGGTGCTGCGGCTGGTTTTTATTATTGGCCGTGGGTGTGTTCATCGCGAGCTTTTGGAGTGCGTTTAAAAAGGAATAGAGGGCTTAAGGAGCGGTTTTACGTGAAAGGATGGATTTGTAGTTCCGGAGCCAGGCTTGGAACATCAAAACGTTCCAGAGCCGTGCGTTGTGGTCATGACGCTGGTTAACCTGCTGTTGTAGCAGGGTGGTGATTGCGGCGGGTTTAAATATGGAGTCGGCCGATACCGCCTGGGGGGAGAGTAGATCAAGCATCCAGCTTTTGAGGGGGCCGTTGAGCCAATGTTTGACCGGGACGCCGAAACCCATTTTGGGGCGGTCAATGAGACTTGCGGGAACGTATTCGTAGAGGATTTGGCGCAGGATTGATTTTCCCTGGCTGGCCCTGAATTTCTGATCGAATGGGAGTCGCCATGCGGCTTCGACAACCCGATAATCCAGCAAGGGAGCCCGGGTTTCAAGGCTGACGGCCATGCTGGCGCGGTCGACTTTAACCATGATGTCATCGGGAAGATACGTTGTGGCGTCGAAGAGCATCATCTGGTTTTCAACGGCCAGATGATCCAAGGTCAACGGATTTGCCGTGATAAGCCGATCAGCGCTGATGCCCTCCAGGAGCAGGTGTGTGGTGTCCTCGAAACGGGTGAGGCACTGAAGATAGAAGTCGATGGGCGTGCGGAAGGGGAGGCGGCGTCCTGCGCTGTGGAGGCGGCTGGCCAGGGCCATACGCCGGGCGCGGAGTGATTTGGCCGGCATGGGCATTCCAGCGAGAACCTGAGACAGCAGATGCATTGAACCGCCACCGAGGGAGCGACCCAAGCGCGGCAGTTTCTGCAAGCGTCCGAGCATTTGGGCGGCCTCTTGATAGCGACTGTAGCCGTAGAAGAATTCATCCCCGCCGTCGCCGGAAAGCGCGACAGTGACATGGCTCCTGGCGAGCTTGGAAACAAGATACGTTGGGATTTGTGATGAGTCCGCGAAGGGCTCGTCAAACATGTGGGGCAGGAGCGGGATGACGTCGAGGGCATCCTGGGGGGAGACGTAGAACTCGGTGTGATCGGTGCCCAGATGGTTTGCGACGGCTTTGGCGTGCGGCGCTTCGTTGTAATCGTCTTCCTTGAAGCCGATGGAAAATGTCTTGACCGGTCTCGAAGAGTTAGCCTGCATGAGTGCGGTGACAAGGCTGGAATCAATCCCCCCGGAGAGGAAGGCGCCAAGGGGGACATCCGAGATCATCCGGATCTTGACTGCGTCGAGAAGGGTATTCTTGAGCTGTTTGATGTTTTCATCAAACGAGAGTTTTGAAGGATCAGCCAGGCCTGATTTGGCTATGGCTACATGATCCCAATACAGACTGGGACGAGGGAGGGTGCCCTGTTGAATAGACGCGGAGGTGAATTGGATCCAGCCGCCGGGGGGGAGCTTGAAGATGCCCTTGAAAATGGAATACGGGGCGGGAATATAGCTGAATTGAAGAAAGAGGGACAGGGCGTTTTGATCAATGGGAGCGTTCCAGTCGGGATGCTCCCAGAGGGATTTGAGTTCGGAACCGAAAAGAAGCGTGGTTTTGCCCAATCCATAGTAGAGCGGTTTTTTTCCGATGCGATCGCGGGCGAGGGTCAGGTTTTTTTCCTGTGTATCCCAGACGGCGAAGGCGAACATGCCGTTGAAACGCTGAAGCGATTTTTCAATGCCCCATGCGCTAAAGCAAGCGAGCATGACTTCTGTGTCAGAGTGTCCGCGCCAGGGTGGGGCAACGCCTTCCTTGGCGAGCGCGTCGCGAAGGTCTTGGAAGTTATAGACTTCTCCATTGAATACCATGACGTATCGTCCGTCGTGGGAGGCCATCGGTTGATGGCCTAAGGGGGAGAGGTCGAGGATAGAGAGGCGACGATGCCCAAGCGCCAGGCCGTGCGCGGAATCAACGAAATGGCCCTGATCGTCAGGACCGCGGTGGACGATGGCATCGGTCATGGCGGAGCAGAGTGCCTTAAGCGATTCGGGGGAGAGTCCGGCCTTGGACATAAATCCTGCTAAACCACACATGGGACATACTTTCTGGTTTGATTTTCGGGTTGGTTGATTGGGCCGGAAATGTGTGACAAGAGTGAGGGTATTAGGTGTTTTGAGGAGGGCTGGGCGGATTTAAGCGACCAAAGGTCCGGGTTTGTTCATTAAACGGAAACATTTCACGAAGGATTTTTTCCTTTTGAGGAAAGGGAAGACGGCGTGTGTTAATTCCGCCGGAGAGAAGTTTTTGCTTGTAGTCGGTAATGGGACGCAGGGGTTTGGCCGGGATACCGGCGGCAACGCAGTCGCTGGGGATATCTTTGCTGACGATCGACCCGGCGCCGATGACGACGTTATCACCGATGGTGACACCCGCGAGAATAATGGTATCCAAGCCGATAAAAACATTGTTTCCGACTGAAATGGGAGCAATGTAGTCAAGGTCGGGATATTCCTGGCGGAATAGATCGCAACTGCCGTCATGGGTTACGAATCGAACGCCGGAGGTGATGGTGACCCGATCACCGATGCTTACCAGAAACGGCTCGGAGCCGAAGGCATCCGGCTTGAGATTAACAAATCGGCAAGATTTTCCGACATGAACGCCAATAGATCGAGCATAGGCATCAGGATTGCGTGTGCAGTCAATATTCGCTTTAAGGAGTCTGATTGCGCGTTTTATTTTTGAGAGCATGGGGATAGGTTCTCGGAGTCGAAGCGATTCGATGTTTATCCTTGGGTTTAAATCTACGACGAAGCCCGGGTAGGGTGTCAAGCGCACTGTTACGGCGTGAATACGAGTGGCAATCAGGACTTACGTAGCGAGCGGTAATGATCATACCACGCTTGAAACATGAGCAGGGTCCATAGTCGGGCGTGGTGATCCTGGCGGGCCTCGATCTGATCGCGCAGAAGCTGCTGGGCAGGTTCTGCGCGGAGGAGGCCATCCTGCGAGAGTCGTGTGGGGGAGAGGAGGTCGGATGCCCACTGGCGCAGAGGCCCGCCCAGCCATGCTTTGATAGGTACGGAGAAGCCACGCTTGGGACGATCGATAAGGGGGCGCGGGACATAGCGGTAGAGTATGTCCTTAAGAATGGATTTGGGAATGTCTTTGTGAAACTTCTGGCTAAACGGGATGCTCCAGGCGGTTTCAACGACGCGATAATCCAAGAGAGGGCAACGCGTTTCTAAACTGGCGGCCATACTGGCTCGATCAACCTTGACCAAGCAATCATCAACGAGGAAGAGCGACGCATCGGCGAGCATGAAAAGGTTGTCGATGCCCAGATCGGCAAATTCGCTGGAAGAGAAGCGATCCAACAGGGATGGTGTCTGTGAGACCGGGTTTTGAACGATGTCGGCGGGATTGTCCCAGAGTGACATGAGCGTACGGTGCATATCAAAGGGAGCGGAATATCCCAGAAGGCGGCCGACGGTCTGAAGTCGGCTGACTTGGTACATGCGGTTAGCGCCCAGGAAGTTGAGTCCGGCGGGAAGACCTTTGGCGGCCGCGGAGGACGCGCGAAGGGAGGCAGCCACTGCTTTGCGTAAAGGGCCAGGAAGGCGGCCAATGGATTTGAGTAGGTTCTTGGCCCATAGGTACTTGCGATAGCCGTAGAAAAATTCATCGCCGCCATCCCCAGTCAAAACGACGGTGACATGTTTTTTCGCCAAGGCACAGACCATGTAAGTAGGCACTTGAGAGGAATCAGAGAATGGTTCATCGTAGATGTGAGGCAGGGTGGGAATGAGGTTCAAGGCGTCTTGGGGTGAGACGTAGAACTCGGTGTGATCGGTGCCGAGATGACCAGCGACAGCCTTGGCGTGCTCTGCTTCGTTAAAGCCTTTATCGTCGAAGCCAATTGAAAACGTACGCACAGGGGTGGAAGCGCCCTTTTGCATCAGTGCGGTAATAAGGCTTGAATCAACGCCGCCAGATAAGAAGGCTCCCAATGGAACGTCAGAAATCATGCGTATCTTGACGGCATCGGTCAAAACGTCTTCGACACGCTGGAGATTTTCTTCGCGAGAGAGCTTAGAGGGATTGCGGATGTTATCTGCCGCAGCCGAGGCATGATCCCAATAAAGGGAAGGTTCTGAGATGCGGGCGTTGGCAACATCATCGCCCGTGAGTCGCAGCCAACTACCTGGAGGCAGCTTATAAATGCCTTTAAAGATGGACCGGGGACCGGGGATATAGCCGAACTGGAGGTATTGGGCTAAAGAGTTGTCGTCAATGGGTGCATCCCAGGCAGGATGCACCCAGAAGGATTTGAGTTCTGAGCCAAAGAGGAAGACGTCTTTACACCAACCGTAGTAGAGAGGCTTTTTGCCAAGGCGGTCGCGGGCGAAGGTGAGTGTTTTATCCTGTTTGTCCCAGAGCGCGAAGGCGAACATGCCGTTGAATCGTTTGAGCGAAGCCTCAACACCCCAGGCGGCAAAGCAGGCGAGCATGATCTCGGTGTCAGAGTGGCCGCGCCATGGAGGAGCGACACCCTCTTTTTCCAGAGAAGATTTAAGTTCCTGGAAGTTGTAGACCTCACCGTTGAAAACCATGACAAAGCGCCCGCAATGGGACGTCATTGGCTGGTGCCCCAGGGGGGAGAGGTCGAGGATGGAAAGGCGACGGTGGCCCAGTGCGAGAGCATGTTGCGCATCAATCCAGTGGCCCTGATCGTCAGGGCCGCGATGAACGATGGCATCAGTCATACGGCGGCAGATGCGGCCGAGTTCATCTGCATTGAGGACGCGCCTGGAGATAAAACCAGCTAAGCCGCACATGGGATGGCTCTTTTGAAGATCCTTCCAGCGTCTGATGAGCAGACGCTGGAAGGAATTTGTGATTTACAAAGACCAATATTTGATACCTGTCGGGACATCGGTTGCCTTGAAGCTGGATTTGACGTCGACAAAAACCCCGCCGGGCTTGAGGAAACTGGCGATCTGTTTGGCGCCCATGGAGAGGAATTGCTTGTGAGCGACGGCATAAATGACGGCATCAAGGTCATGCAGATCAGATGCGGGATTAAGGTGGACGCCGTACTCATGGTGGGCTTCTTCGTCGCTGGCGAAAGGGTCATAGATGAGGGGCTTGATACCGAAGCTGTTAAGTTCGTTGATGATATCGGGGACTTTGCTGTTGCGGATATCGGAGACATTTTCCTTGAAGGTGAGGCCCAGGATGCCGATTCGCGCTTTGCCGCTGAAGTTGCCGGACTGAGCGATCATCTTGATGGTTTTCTGGGCGACAAATGCGCCCATGCCATCGTTAATGCGGCGACCGGCGAGGATCATCTGCGGGTGGTAGCCGAGTTCTTCTGCCTTGGCGGTGAGGTAGTAGGGATCGACACCGATGCAGTGGCCGCCGACGAGGCCGGGACGAAAGGCGAGGAAGTTCCACTTGGTACCGGCGGCTTCCAGTACGTCAAGAGTGCGGATGCCCATGCGTTCGAAGATGAGGGAGAGTTCGTTCATGAGCGCGATGTTGACGTCGCGCTGGGTGTTTTCGATGACTTTGGCGGCTTCTGCAACTTTAATGGAAGAGGCCTCATAAATACCAGCGGTGATGGTTTTTCCGTACACAGCAGAGACGCGCTTGAGGGATTCGGCGTCTTCGGCAGAGACAATTTTGAGGATCTTCTGGACAGTGCGTTCCTTGTCACCGGGATTGATGCGTTCGGGTGAGTAGCCAAGTTTGAAGTCGACGCCACGCTTTAAGCCGGAGACCTTTTCAATGACGGGACCGCAGACGTCTTCGGTGACGCCGGGATAGACGGTGGATTCGAAAACGGCGATGGCACCCTTGGAGAGGGTTTTGCCGATGATGGTGGAAGCGCCGATAAGCGGGCTGAAATCAGGGCGGTTCTGCTTATCGACCGGGGTGGGGACGCAGACAATGTAGAAGGTGGAGCCTTTGAGGTCGTCCACACTGGAAGTGAGTTTCAGGGTGCTGGAGGTGAGTTCCTGTGTTTCGGTTTCACCGTTGGGGTCGATGCCTTTGCGGAGGCTGTCTAGCTTGCGGGTGTTAAGGTCGAAACCGACGACATGTCCGTGGGTACGCGCCAGCGCCAGAGCCAGAGGAAGGCCGACGTAACCGAGGCCGATAACAGCGATTTTTTCGTTCATATGGGTAGTCATCCGTTTAAATGGCGAGGCGTGGATCTGCGTTCAAAAGGTTTGTGTTTTGTACCAGGCGACGGTGGCTTGAAGACCTTTTTCAAAGGGGACCAATGGCTTGTAGCCAATGATTTTATTGGCTTTTTCAAGAGTCGCCAGGGAATGTTTAACATCACCGGCGCGGTCTTCTTTGTGCAGCGGCTTGATCTGGGGGTGGCCGTAGAGAACTGCCATTTTCTCAGCCAGTTCATTGATGGTGACGCGCTGGGCGCAGGCGATGTTCATGACTTCGCCGCCGATGCGCTGGGTGGATGCGCCGGCGAGGAGATTGGCGTAGACGGCATTGTCAACGAAGGTGAAATCCCGGGAGGCTTCGCCATCACCATGGATGATGGGCTGCTCGCCTTTGGAGAGAGCCTTGGCAAATGCCGCGATAACGGCGGCGTAAGCGCTGTTGGCGTTCTGACGTGGGCCGAAGATGTTGAAATAGCGGAGGGAGGCGGCATCAAGTTGTGTATTTGCAGCGTAGGAACGGAGGATGCCTTCGCAGGCGACCTTGGTGACGGCGTAGGGGCTGCGGGGAAGGCAGGGCATGTCTTCGAATTTGGGCAAGGTGGGAGTATTGCCGTAGGCGCTGGAGCTGGCCGCGAAGACGACGCGGGCGACGCCGGCGTTTGCCGCAGCGTCGAGGACGCGGTGGGTGCCGACGATATTGTTTTCGTAGTAGAGTTCCGGTTCGCGGAGGCTGCGCGGGACGGAGCCGAGTGCGGCTTGATGGAAGACCACCCAGGCGCCCTTTAATTCTTCCTTGAGCATCTGGGCATCAAGGATGGAGCCTGTGACGATTTTGAGTTTGCCGTTTCCCTGAGGAAGGGACTTTACATTATCGAGGGACCCGCCGGAGAGGTTATCGATCACGACAACTGTGGCACCGAGCGACAAGAGGGCCTCGGACAAGTGGGAGCCGATGAAACCTGCGCCGCCGGTGACGACGCAGGTTTTTTTGTCGTAGGTAGACTTGAAAATTTCAGGCCAGTTTATCAGCGCCATTCAGAAAATCCTCTTTATTTTAGGCTTATTTGCACGATCCAAGATGATGTTCAAAGCTCGAAATTATATCTGATTCGCTCAAAAGAGCAAAAAGGACGGATCATGATAATCCTTTCTTTTTGCTGTCGATCAGGCGGGTAATTTCGTCAATATATTGTTTGACCACCATACGTTCATCAAACCGTTTTTCGGCGATTTGCCGGCTCTGGGCAGCCATATCCAGCCAGCGGGAGTAACCAAGGGCAATGAACTGGCGGATGGTTTTTTCGAGACTTGGGCCGTTTCGGGGCTCGCAGAAAAGGCCATTGACATTCTCCACCACCACCTCGCGGCAACCGCTGATATTGGTCGCGACGATGGGGCGACCGCAGGATGCTGCCTCGAGCAGGGAGCGGGGCAGGCCTTCGGAGTAGCTGGGGAGGACGATGCAATGAGCCTGCTTGATCCAAGGCAATACTTCCTGGCGGCCGTGGTATTCGATGATGCCTTCGTTGACCCATTGATCCAGGTCTTCGCGCTTAACCGACTCGGCGCGGTCCGCGTAGTGTTCGCCGATGAGGACAAACCTGGCGGCCGGGTGATCTTTGCGGATGGCTCGGGCTGCTTCAGCGTATTCGTAGATGCCTTTGGCGGTGAGAACGCGTGCGACGAGCAGAAAGACCGGGGCGGTGTCACCGGGCATTTCCATGACCGGGTAGTGGTCTAAATTAACACCTGAACCAGAAACCATGCTGACTTTGGCTGGATTGACCAGGCCCGCGTCCCGGAACATCTCAAAATGTTCCTGATTCTGAAAAAAGACATGCCGGGAACGGTTGAGGCTGAATTTGTATAGCGCTTTGATGATGGCAGCGCGGATGCGCGAGCCCTCAAGGCTGGTGCCAATTCCGGTGATGGTATTGATTGCCGGGACGCCGGCGAGCCAACCACCCATGGTGCCGTAAATGACTGGTTTGACATTGAAATTCATTATCGCGATGGGCTTATGCGTGCGCAGCAGCTTCCTGTAAAACGCAACGAGTCGCAGATCTTCGAGCGGGTTTGTGCCTCCAGTATTGATTGGCGCGGGGATTGCAGTGGCGCCGACTTGGCCTGCGGTTTGAATGGTGTCGTCATTGGGCGCCAGAAAGTAGACGTCAAAGCCGCGGGCAACGAGTTCTCGGACAATCCCGCCTCGAAAGTTGACGAGGTTCCAGGTTGTGTGGCTGGAGAAGAAAACGCAGGGTTTTTGGCCGGGTTGAGACATAGAGGTTTTGCGGCTTAAATGAAGCAGGCATATCAGGCTGAAAGATTCATATATTCACGAATGAGAGGGGATTTGGGCTCGGGCAGGGCTTTGAACCATGAGAGGTAGAAACGCTTGCCGGGCATGAGGACGGCCAGTGCGGTGGCAGTCATGATCTTAAAATCGACGATGAGGCTTTGGTTGGCCTTGTACCAGACTTCCAGTTCGCCTTTGTATGGCATGATGTCTTCGCGGTAGCAGGCGCGGAGGTCTTTGCCGCGGGTCTGGGCCATGGTGATGATTGATTCCTCATCGCGGAAAACGACTGAACCGATTCCTGTGAGACCGGGTTGGACATCAATGATGGTGGTCTGGACGTGCTGGGGGTAGTCTGCGAAGCCTTTGGGAACCAGGGGGCGCCAACCGACGAGGCTCATGTCGCCTTTGAAGACGTTGAAGATCTGAGGCAGTTCGTTGATCTTGGTCTTGCGCAGGAACTTGCCCATGGGGAGGACGCGGGGATCGTTCCTGACGGTGATGTCCGCGGAGCCGATGTTAAGGCTGTTCTGAAGCATCGTGGCAAACTTGATGACGTTGAAATGCTTGCCTTTGAAGCCAACGCGTTCCTGGAGGTAGAAAACCTTGCCTTCGCCGGTGAAGCGGAGGATGACTATGATGACCAGGAAGGGGAACATCAGGAACAAAAGAGCGAGGCCGGAGATGACGATGTCAATGAGTCGTTTGATCATGAGTTACATCCGCCCGTCCAGGTAACGGCCGGTTTCTTTATGGTTGAAGTTTTCGAGGGTCTGGTTGAAGAGGTCGACGAGTTCGGCTTTGGTCCAGGATGCTTCGTTCTTCATCCGCTGGATGGTGTTGGTGAATTTATCGAGACGGGCGCCGTTCCAGGAGACGTCGTTTTTGACGACGCCGATGTCGTCGAATTGGTTCCAGTCGACACTTTCCTTAGTGGTGTAGAACTCTTCGAAGTCTTTTTCGCCAGTGGTGTCGCTCTTGAAGAAGTAGCAAGGCCATTTTTTCTGGGGGATCAACTCGGCGCACTTGGCGCGGGCCTCGTCTTCGCTCTGGCACATATAGGGCTCATATCCCATGGATTGCAGATAGCGCACAGCCATGTCGGAGAAGGGGATGAGGTGGAGTTTTTCGCTGAGCTTGGGGAAGAAGATGTCTCGGTTTTCACCCAGGAGCGTGGAGAAAAGGCATAAAAGCGCGCCCTCCTGATCGGTGACGAAGTAGCGCTTGACGTCGCTGGGGGCGGAGATGGGCTGGCGCTTGAGGACACGCTGAGTCCAGGAATGGGGAAGGCTGCCATCGGAGAAGGCGACATTAGCGAAACGGGCGCTGGAGAGGGCAATGCGCTCGCTGGAGCGCATGAGGTACATTTCCATGATGCGTTTGGAAGCGCCCATCATGTTGACGGGGTTGGAGGCTTTATCGGTGGAGACGCAGAAGAAGCGCTTTGCACCCGCCTTGATGGCCAAGTCGATGGTGCGCTCGGTGCCGAAGATATTGACGTCGATCATGCGCATGAGCGTGAAGGGGTCTTTTTCGCTGCGCACGTGCTTGAGGGCGGAAAAGTTAAGGACATAGTCGTAACCCTTCTGGGCCTTGACCATGGCGGGGAGTTCGCTGCCGAGGCAGTCCATGCAGAAGGCGTGGAATTCACCATCGTTGTAGCCGGTGGTGCTGCGGATGTTGCGGACCATTTCGGCCAGGCCGTTCTCGCTTACGTCGACGACGTGGAGTACGCGGGGGTTGCGCTTGAAGAGCTCGCGGACGACGGCGCTGCCGATGGAGCCTGCGCCGCCGATGACGAGGAACCGACCGGCTTTGACGCGCTCGTCGATGATGGAACCCTGGCGGGCAAGGTCTTTTTGGAAGAGGGGTTCGTCACGACCGATAATTTTGAGTATTTCTGTCATATTTCTTGGGCGTTTGGTTGGTTTAGGGTTTTTGGGCGGGTTGGGGCTGAGCGGGGATGCCCCAGGCCTTGCACCCATCGGGAATCGGCTTGAGGACGACAGATCCAGCACCGATGACCACACCGGAGCCGATGGCGACGGACTGGATGACGGTGGAACCGGTTCCGATATGGGTGAGCTGGCCGAGGATGACCGTGCCGGAGAGAGTGACGCCCGGAGCGATGTGGCAATGGGCGGCGATATCGCAGTCGTGGTCGATACTCGCACGGGTGTTGAGGATGGTGTTGGTGCCGATTTTGGCCCCAGGCTGGATGACGACTCCGGCCATGATTTGAACACCTGGCGCCAGGGACGCCTGGGCGCTGATGACGGCGCTGGGATGAACGACGGTGGCGAAGCGGTAGCCCAGCGCATGGAAGCGGTCGTAGATTTTCTTGCGGAGGGTGGGTGAGCCGACGGAGCCAACACCGATGGCGAGCTCGACGGAATCGGGGGCGAGTTGAAGAATGGCGTCGTCGGGGCCTTTGATGGTGTGGCCGTAGATTTGCGAGCCGTGCGCGGCAGCATTGGAATCGGTGAGGAAAAGAACCTGGCGGCCGGCGGCGATCAAGGTGTCAAGCACAACACGTGCGTGGCCACCGGAGCCGATGATGATCACCGGAAGGGGCTTAGACGGGTTGGTGGGCTGTTGTGTCATAAAAAGGTAGAACGTGCGTAATCTCTCACAAGCAACTTGACGATCAGAGCTTACAGGACCGGTGTGCTGGGAATGTTAACGACGCGGCTGGCGAGGGATTCTGTGACGGCGAGGTTTGTACGGGGGCAGCCGGCGTACATGGTGAGCTTGTGCATGGGCTGCCATATGGGGCGGCAGATGAATTTAGCTTGGATGAGGGCATCAAGAAGATTATCGCGGAGATGGGCGTTTTCCGGGGTGAGAACCAGGGCGTTAAGCCAATAGTTTACTTTGGTATGAGGTTGTTCAACAAAGAGGCGGATGCCGACGGCGTTTTCAAAACTGGCAAGGTAGCGTTGGGCGAGGGCGCGTTTTTTCTCAAGCAGGCTGGGGAGGGCTTCCATCTGGGCGACACCGAGAGCCGCGTTGAGGTTAGGAAGGCGATAATTGTAGCCGACTTCGTCGTGGACATATTCCCACTTGTGTGGGATTTTGGCGGTGGTGGTGATGTGTTTGGCACGCTTGGCGAGGGCTTCATCGTTGGTGATGACCATGCCGCCGCCGCCGGTGGTGATGACCTTGTTGCCGTTGTAGCTGAGAGTGCCCAGCAGGCCAAAAGTGCCGGTATGGCGGCCTTTGTAGTAGGAACCGAGGGATTCGGCAGCATCTTCGACGAGGACCAGGCCGTGCTTGCGGCAGACGTCCAGGATGCCATCGAGATCAAAGGGGAAGCCGAAGGTGTGCATGCCAATGACGGCGCTGACGGGGCGGCCGGTTTGCTTGTTGACGAGTTTCCCCGACTGACGTGTGAAGTTTGCATCCAGATGCTTGGCCAAGAGGGTGGGATCGATGCCCATGGTGGCTTCTTCGACATCAAGAAAGTGAGGGATGGCGTTGCAGTAAGAGATGGCATTGGCGGTGGCGATGAATGTGAGTGCGGGGCAGATGACTTCTTCGCCTGGCTGGACACCGGCAAGCTTGAGGGCGATTTGGAGGGCCGCAGTGCCGTTGACGGCGGCGACAGCGTGTCTTGCGCCGGTGAATTCGGTAGTAACTTTCTCGAACTTATCGACGAAAGCGCCGACGGAGGAGACCCAGCCGGTATCGATGCATTCTTTGACGTAAGCCCATTCATTGCCCGCAAAAGTAGGGAGATGCAGTGGGATTGGGAGGGAATTGCCGTTGAGGACTTTGGCGACACGGGCGACAACGTCAGAAGTCAGAACGGTCATGTGAATGATCCTTGGCTAGTCAAAACGAGGTCAGTGTCGTTGAATAAGGGAGGCATGAGTTTAAAAAATGAAGTTGAGTAGTGTAATTACGGCGGGTTTTGTGTCAAGTACAGTTTGTTGTATTATCATGAAAACGCAGGAGTTGTGGAGTTTTCACGTGAAGTTTCTAGGCGTATGAATCGAGTAGGAAAAGAATACAATTGATTGGCTGTAGGTGCGCAGATGTGTTTAAAGATGTTTGGCCGGGCTGAAAAGTGAAATAAGTCAGGTGTTCGATGAGATCACAACCGGCAACGGATGGTGGAGAAAGCCTCCTTAAAGGACGATGCGTGGCGATCTGCACCTACTCTGCGTGGAGCATTTTGAACTATCGCAAGGGGCTGGTGAGAGAATTGGTGGGAGCGGGGGCCAAGGTGGTTGTGGTTTCACCACCGGACGAGTTTGTGGGGCAGGTGGAGGCGTTGGGATGCGCGTTTGAGCCGATGGGACTCAAGACGACTGGACGAAACCCTTTTAATGATTTGCATGGTTTTTCAACCTATTTACATGTTTTTAAGAAGCATCAGGTGGATGTGGTGTTGAATTTCACGATCAAGCCGGTGATTTACGGGACGCTGGCAGCGGGTTTGCAGGGGAGGCGGGTGATTAACACGGTGACGGGAATTGGGGAGACCTTTAATCAGAAGCCGATGGTGCTGACGGTGATCAAGGGTTTGTACAGGTTGAGCCAGCGGTATGCGAACGTGGTTTTTTTTCAGAATGCGGACCAGCGGGCGTTTTTTCTTTCGATGGGGCTGCTTAAGGAAAGCCAGACGCGGCTGATATCAGGTTCGGGGGTGGATGTGTCGCGGTTTGAGTACAGCGAGCCGACGGCCGGCGGTGTGTTTTCGTTTTTGCTGCTGGGACGGTTGCTTAAACCCAAAGGTATTTATGAATATGTTGAGGCAGGGCGGATTCTCAAGGGGAGGGGGAGGAAGGTGAGGCTGTTGTTGGCGGGAGAATTCAAGCCGGGACGGGATATTGCGATCGAAAAAGAGGATTTGGACGCGTGGGTGAAGGCCGGGGAGGTGGAATATCTGGGAATGGTGGGGGATGTGGCGGAGTTGATAAAACACGTGGATTGCGTGGTGCTGCCGAGCTATACGGAGGGGACGCCGCGGGCGTTGCTTGAGGCTGGGGCGGTGGGTAGGCCGATCGTTGCGACGGATGTGGAGGGATGCCGGGAGGTGCTGGTGGAGGGGGTGAACGGGTTTGGGTGTATGCCCAAGGATGGGCAAAGCCTGGCGGACACGATGGGGCGAATGGTTGATTTGAGTATTGAAGAACGAGTGAAGATGGGACGAGAGGGACGGCGGCGGGTGGAGGAACGGTTTGATGAGGGGAGGGTGGTGAAGGTGTATCTGGAGGAAATAGCGCGGGTGTTGCATGCCGTGCCGAGGAGTTAAGAGTTGAAGCAGGAATTGGATGGTGTTTTTTGCGTGTGGGGGTGTGTCGCCTTATCCTGTCGGGTCTATGAACAGGATTGACGCGATTTTTCAGAACCTGCGTAAGAACAATGGCCGCGCGGTGATGCCTTACATCACGGCGGGCGACCCGGATATTTCCGCGACCGAAGAACTACTTTACCGGGCACAGAAGGCCGGGGCGAGCGTGGTGGAGATCGGTGTGCCATTTTCGGACCCGATCGCGGATGGCCCGGTGATCCAGGCGTCGATGACGCATGCGCTGGATAGAGGCCTTAAGACGCGGGAAGTGATTGAGATGGTCGCGCGGGCCAGGCCGAAACTGACGATTGGGATCGTGCTGATGGTGAGCTATTCCATCGTGCACAAGATGGGCGTGGAAATCTTTTTGAGCGAAGCGGCCAAAGCGGGCGTCGATGGGGTGATTTTGCCTGACCTGCCCATTGAAGAGGGCGGCCCGGCGATGGCCGCGGCCAAGAAGCACAATCTGATTTTGAGCATGCTCATTGCGCCCAATACGCCTATTGAGCGGGCGCGGAAGATTGCGCAGGGATCAAGCGGGTTTGTCTATCTGCTTTCACGCGCGGGCATCACCGGCGAACGGGTGGAACTGCCCAAGGACTTGCCTGACCGGATCAAGCAGATTCGGGAAGTGACTTCGCTGCCGGTGGCGGTGGGGTTTGGCGTTTCAACCCCTGAGCAGGTAGGGCAGGTGGTGGCGGTGGCGGATGCGGCCATCGTGGGAAGCGCGATTATGCGGAAAGTGGCGCAGACCCGCGGTTTGGAGCGGGCGAAGTTTCTGGATGAAATGGAAGTGTTTTTGGCTGGGCTGGCGGGCGGGTTGAAGAAGTAGCGCGGATTTTTGACTGGGATCAAGAGGATTGAGGATGATTAAGAGGATCAAGATTTAAAGTCTACAATCTGTGCCATGGCGAAATCTCAGATTCATTTTTTGTGTAAGTCATGTGGTGCTGTGCAGCCGAGGTGGATGGGGAAGTGTCCGGATTGCGGCGCGTGGGACACGCTGGAGGAGTTTCGGGAGAGCAAGGAAGCCAAGACGGATAAGCCGCGGGGCTTTGCGACGGGTGGGCATGGGTCGTTGACGCCGTCGGACACGCCGCAGGCGATGCCGCTGAAGAAGATTTCGGAGGAGTCGCTGGCAGCGCCGATGTTTCGGATTCCATCGGGAATCGGGGAATTTGACCGGGTGCTGGGCGGGCCGGTGGGCGAGGTGGCGAAAGAGAGCCTGGCGGCGGCGCGAGGCCTGGTGCCGGGGAGCGTGGTCTTAATCGGTGGGGACCCGGGGATTGGGAAGTCGACATTGATGCTGCAGGCCGCGCATGAGTGGGCGTCGCGGAAGTTCCGTGTGTTGTATGTGACGAGCGAGGAATCGGCGCAGCAACTCAAGCTGCGGGCGGATCGGCTTGCGCCGGATACGCGCGGGGCGGATGAGCTTTTTGTGCTGGCGGATACGAATTTGGCGCGAATTCAAGAGCAGGCGAGGAAGACATCGCCGCAGGTGCTGATCATCGACTCGGTGCAGATGATCTACAAGGGGGATTTAACAGCGGCGCCGGGAAGCCTGACGCAGTTGCGGTCATGCTGCCAGGAACTGGTTTATTTTGCGAAATCGACTGGGGCTGCGGTGCTGCTGGTGGGGCATGTGACCAAGGAGGGTCGCCTTGCGGGGCCGAAGTTGCTGGAGCATATGGTGGATGCGGTGCTTTATTTTGAAGGCGACCGGTACCACAGCCATCGGATTGTGCGAGGGATTAAGAATCGTTTCGGGTCGACGCTGGAAGTGGGATTGTTTGAGATGACGGGGGATGGCCTGCGGGAAGTGAAGGATGGGTCGGGGTTGCTGTCGGGGGAATACCGGCCGATGCCGGGGAGCGTGATCTGCCCGGTGCTGCAGGGATCGCGGTGTTTGCTGGTGGAGATTCAGGCGTTGACGGCGGATGGGTTTCTGGGGAACGCGAAGCGGAAGAGTTCTGGGTTGGATGCGAGCCGGTTGGCGATGTTGATAGCCGTGCTGGAGAAACGGGGGGGATTGAGGTTGGCGGATCAGGATGTGTTTGTGTCGAGCGTGGGGGGGATGAAGGTAGCGGAACCCGCGGTGGATCTGGCGCTGGCGCTGGCGATAGCCGGGGCGCACTTGAATCGGAAAGTGAGCCCGGTAAGCGGGGAGGGGACAGGCGTGTGCGCGGTGGGTGAAATCGGCCTTGGGGGAGAGGTGCGTCTGGTGCAGCAGCTTCAACAGCGAGTGCATGAAGCGGCGCGGCTTGGGTTTAAGACGATCATCTGCCCAACTGGGCCGGTGAAAGCGCCTGCGGGATCAGGGGCGAAACTGGTACAGGTGAAGAGCCTGAGTGAGGCGTTGACGCATCTGGGGGCTTGAAGATGGGGATGTGGTTCAGATTCTAGAGGACTGAGATGTGTTCAGTAGAAGAATCGGAGGAGAGGTTTGAACGATTTGCACCAAAGCGATGTGAATGGAGAGAAAGACACGCGTGTGCTGCACACGGCGGCGCTTTGGGGCCGAGTGCGCAGAGGCGTGACTGTGGCGATTGCGGCGATCATTTTCAACGTTTGTTTTATCGTGTACCACCTGCATGGATACGGTCCAAAGAGATCAGGCACAGAATTGACGACGATTCGACCGCTGTGGCTGCTGCTTGGAGTGACATCCGTATTTCTTGCCGTATTGATTTATGAATTCAAGCTCGCGATCGGTGCGGTGATGTCGGATCGGTCGCGACTTTTGAGTTGGGGCGTGGCAGGAATTTTGGTGGTATGTGCCTTGGTTACGACAAACGTGACGAGTTTGTTTATGGAATGGATGTGCGCATGGGCTGGAGTACGAATTGGATCATGAAGGTTTGGATAGAGACTCAAAGCAATGGAAGAAGATGGACGTGTATGACGGAGCGCGAGCCAATGAATAGTGTGAGGGCGCGGGGCAGATCAGTGCGATCAATTGTGATACAAGGATTTTGGATAGCGATGGCGGCGAATGCTTTGATCGTGGCGGCTACGTTTTTGTCCTTGTATTCGGTGCCGCGTGGATCGTTTGTACGGCCAATGGGGCTGGCGTGTGGGATGTTCGCAGTGTGGGTGTCGGTGCTGGGGGCGGAACTGGTATTGACGAAGGATCTGATCAGGGCGGAATCAAATGCGGACTCTAAGTGGATCGCGGCAGTGGGATTGGTGGCGCTAGGATTTTCGCCAATGGTGGTCGGGCAGTGCGCCCTGCACGGGTTCATGTGGATGTGGGGCCTGATGGCGAGCCCATAATTTTTATGGCGACTTTGGTGATCAAGTGCCAGCAGGCGAGGCCCGCGATGAGGCAGAGAAAGCCGAAGGCCCACATAAGCCATGTGGGGGTGCCGAGGCGGAGCATGTCGCCGGCGTCGCCGATTCTGTCGAGGGTGCCCAGAGAGATGTATGCGCCATTGGCTATGAGGCAGAAGCCTGCGAAGAAGCCCAGGGGCTTGCGGGTGCGGGGAAGTGGGAGCGCGAGGGCGAGCCACACGATTGTGGGGAGCAGTACGCCGGTGAGAGGGCCGGACCAGACAGTGATCATAGGGGAGGGGTTGGGGGAGATGTCGGTGCGGGAGAACGACCAGTAAGGCAGCTCGAAATGGGTGATCGTGCCGCCGGTGGCGAGGGCAGCAACCATATGACCCAGCTCATGGATGGCCATCATCGGCCACCACGAGAGAAAGCATGCGACAACAAAGGCCGCAAGCTTGTGAAGCATTGGATATTGAATGTTCGGTGTCGGATGTTGCATGGGGGATTTGAACGTAGAATTTGTGTCCACCAATCGATTCAATCATAACCCTTGGAATTTTATGGAACGCAAAGCACCCGTCATTCCGGATCTCTCTGAAAAAGGCGGCCTTAAAGATGGGCAGCCGCAGTCTTCGAATCAGCGGATGTTCATGCAGCTTCTGGCGTTTACGGGGTGCATGGACCTGGGACCTGTGATTGAGACGGTGAAGGGAATCGGGCTCAATGCAGCGGTGTATGCGGATGTGAATGATCCGTACGGATTTGCCGTGCTGACGATGACGCAGGATCCGGATGATTTTGTGACCAAGGTGCGGCCCGCGCTGGCGCACTCGTTTGCCGACCTGAAAGCCAAGCCGGAATACACGATGCTGGGGCGGACGTACTCCATCGGCTATGAGCCGGACCTGGAAGAGACATTGCTCAAACGGCCGGTACGCACGGCACTGAACCCGGCGTGGAACTGGGTGGTGTGGTATCCGCTGCGTCGGTCGGGTGCGTTCATGAAACTGACGCCGGATGAGCAGAAAGCGATTCTGGGCGAGCATGGGCAGATCGGCATGTCATTTGGCGCAGGCGATCTTGCGCATGACATCCGCCTGGCGTGCCATGGGCTGGATCCCAACGACAATGATTTTGTGATCGGGCTGACAGGGAAGGACTTGTTCCCGCTGTCAGCGATTGTGCAGACGATGCGCAAGACGCGGCAGACGTCGGAATTCCTGACGCACCTTGGACCGTTTTTTGTGGGTAAGGCGGTGTTTAAGACGGGTGCGGGGGCTGGGGTCTAACAGTGCGTGTTCAGAGAGAAAGATTCTTCGTCTTGCGTTGAGGAGATGCAGGATCCACAGGTTTGGAAGGAACGGTCTGATCGCTTTGCGAGGCGGGTTGGGTGGTGGCGGGATCGTCTTTGCGCGTGCGAAAAGGCGCGACGGGAAGGCCTTCCTTGCTGTAGAGATTGAAGCCCGTGGCAACGTCAGACCAGGCGAAGCGGACAGCTTTGGGGGTTTTGACGTCGGGACTGGAAACGATGATGGTGTTGCCACTGATGACGGCTTGTGCGGGGAGGTAATTGGGGTCTTCCCCGGCGATTTCAAAAAGTGCGGGGACCGAGCCATCTTTGGTGACGAGGCCGGAGGAGGCGTTGCTGAAAGTGAGGACGGCTTTGTCACCTTCGATTTTCATCCCAGTGAAAGCGGGGCTGTGGCCGGTGATTTTCTGGCCGTACACGGATTCGAGGGCGGCAAGGGCAAGGCGGGCGCCGACGTCTTTTTTGTTGGAGGGATGGATGCCTGCGGGGTTTCCCACGTCGATGGTGACGGCCATGTGAGTATTGGGCGTTGCCTGGACGGCGAGAGTCTGGGCTTCGCGCATCTGCGGCCAGAATACTTTTTTGTAATTGGGGAGCTGGACCACGAGGAAGGGGAAGTCTCCCTGGCCCCAATCGGCGCGCCAGTCTTTGATGAGGGCGGAGAGAAGGGGTTGGTATTCGGCGTACCGGCTGGAGTTGGCTTCACCCTGGTACCAGAGCACGCCGCGGATGGCATAAGGGACGATTGGGGCGACCATGCCGTTGTAGAGGACGGCGGTGGTATTGGGGTTGGGGCCTTTGGCGGGCTGCGTGGCGGGCTGTGGATTGGCGAGGGCGTCTTCCTGGGTCTTGATCCGCCGCTTGTGGATGGAGTTAAGCGTTGGGATGGTTTGGAGCGTGGGACGGCTGATCCAGGCCTCAATGATGGTTCCGCCCCAGGAGCTGTTGATGATGCCGACGGGGACGTTCTGGTTGGCCTGAATGTCCTTGGCGAAATGAAAAGCGACGGCGGAAAAGGCGCTGAGGGTCTGGGGGGAACAGGATGTCCAGACCGGCTCGGGTTTGGCAGGGTCGTTCAGGGGTTTGAGGGCGGGGATGTGAGTGGCGTAGGCAGGGGTTTTAAAATGGCGCAGGGTGGGGCGGTCGGCGGAAGCGAGTTCCGCCTTGTAGCTGGATGCGGCTCTCATTTCAAAAACCATGTTGGACTGGCCTGAGCAGAACCAGACTTCGCCGATAAGGATGTCGGTGAGCTCGGCGGTGGTGGAACCTTTGATGGCGAGGGTGTAGGGGCCGCCGGCTTCATGGGCTTCGAACTTGACGATCCAGAATCCCTTGTCGTCGGCTTTGGCGGACTTGGATTTGCCGTCGAGAGTGACGGTGACGTCCTGGCCGGGGGCATCCCAGCCCCAGACGGGAATGGGCATGTGGCGCTGGAGAACGGCACCATTAGAGAAAATCATGGGGAGTTCGATGCCAGCGCGAGCCTCAAGACAGAAGATCAGCGCGAGCAGGGCGGCAGCGAGCGTGTGAAGGGTTTTCATGAAAGGCATTATCGGTTGAATACAGCAGCGGCGGAAGTGCGCATGCCGACAGATGCTTCAAGGCTCGGTTGGCGCTTTCTTTGATGGGGCAGGCTCCTGGTCTGTCCTGAAGGGCATGGCGGGGAGGCCTTCCTTGTTGTAAAGGTTAAAACCCTCGGCCATGGCACTCCATGCGAAGCGCACCGTCTGAGGGTTTTTGACTTTGTCACTGGTGAGGATGACTGTGTCACTTTCGATTTGCGCAGCCGCCCGGGCGTAAACGCCATCGGGGCCGGCTAGCTCAAAAAGAGCGGGGGGTTTGCCATCTTTGGTTACAAGTCCTTTGGAGGCGTTGGCGAATTTAACGATGGCTTTTTCTCCTTCGATTTTGGCGAAAGCGAAAATGGGGCTTTTGCTGGAAACCTCTTTCTTGTAGACGGATTCAAGGGCGATGAGCGCAAGACGATCGCCACAGGGACGCTTGTTGGTGGGATGAATACCCCTGGCGCCTATATCAATGGTGACGGCGATTTGGGCGTTGGGGGTTTCCTTGACGGCCAAATACTGTGCTTCACGCAAGTAGGGCCAGCTTTCCTCTTTGTAGTTGGGGAGCTGGACAACGATGAAAGGGAAGTCGCCCTGACCCCAGACTACGCGCCAATCCCTGATGAGGGCGCTGAGGTAGCTCTGGTACGTTTCGGGTTTACCGGCGTTGGCTTCGCCTTGATACCAGAGCACGCCGCGGATGGCATAAGGGGCGACGGGTACGACCATGGCATTAAAGAGGGCCGAAGGGGAGCCGGCAGTGAGGCGTGTGCCGGGGATGGGTTGGCGTGCGGGAGGCTGTGTGGCGGCAGGCTGGGAGGCGGCAGGAGCAGGCTTTTTGCCTTTGGGGTTTTTCTTGTTGTATTCCTCCATCTCGCGGTCGTAAGTCTCGATGGCGATTTTCTCGCGTTGGAGATCCTCTTTGAAAACGGGGCTGAATTCCGAACCGCCGGCACTGAGCCATGCCTGGATGCGCGAGCCACCCAGTGAGCTGTTGATGATGCCGATAGGGACATTGAGATCGGTTTGGATGTTCTTGGCGAAGAAGTATGCGACGCCGGAGAATTCTTCGATGGTCTCAGGGGAGCTTGCCGTCCAGGCAGGGCCGGAGAGCTTGCCATCCTTCAAAGGATATTTGGAGGCTCCGTGGAGCGGGTTGGGGCGGCGGAAGTTGTTGACGGGAAAGTTAAGAGTGCGGAGGTTGGGAAACCTGGCGATGGCCTTTTCTTCCTTGATGTTGGAAGTGTCCTTCATCTTCCAAGCCATGTTGGACTGCCCGGAGCAAAACCAGACTTCGCCGACGAGGATGTCATTGAGCTCAGCGTTGGTGGAGCCTTTAATGGTGAGCGCGTATGGGCCGCCGGCTTCGCGGGCGGGGAACTTAACCATCCAGAAGCCTTTGTCGTCGGCCTTGGTGGACTGGGTCTGTCCATCGAGGGTGACGGTGACTTCCTGGCCGGGTTCATCCCATCCCCAGAAGGGGATGGGCATCTGGCGCTGGAGGACGGCACCGGAGGAAATGACGGCCGGGAGGGTGACGGCGGCGCGGGCCTGGGAGGAAAGGGTGATGACCGCCAGGGCAAAAAGGAGAACGACGACGAGGTTTTTCATGGGAAGATTGGACCGATAAATGGAAATTTGGTTCCAAAAAATAGCCTGGGTTGTTTTTTTTATTCAACCAAGAGGGATAAAGTCAGGGTGGAATTTGGGGCAGGTGAGCACAGCAAGACAAAAGGTACTCAAAATCCAGTGCGCGGCAGCTTGGAAGAGGGAATCAGGGAGTTGTGTCCGACTGGGTGATTTGGATGAGGGATTTTAGGGCGTTTGAGGCTTTGCCGGAGTCGATGGCTTCCTGGGCGAGGGCAATGCCCGAGGGGAGATCGGAGGCGAGATCAGCGACGAGAAGGGCGGCGCCGGCGTTTAAACAAGCGATGTCGCGGGCGGGGCCTTTCTGGCCGGAAAGGAGGGCACGAATGATGGCGGCGCTTTGCTCAGGCGTTTCGACCTTGATGGCAGCGAGCGGAGAAGGTGAAAAGCCGAGTTCCTGCGGAGTGAGGGTGTACGTTTCGACCTGGCCGTTATGGACGCGGCTTACGCGGGTGGAGCCCATGGTGGAGATTTCGTCCAAACCGGAGTTGGTTTCGTCGATATGGCCATGTACGACCATGGCGTGGATGGTGCCCTGAGCAGCGATGCTGCGGGCGACGGGTTCGGTGAGGGCGGGATCATAGATACCGAATACCTGGCGCTTGGCGTTGGCGGGGTTTGTGAGAGGACCGATGAGGTTGAAGACGGTGCGGAAGCCGAGTTCCTGACGGATAGGGGCCGCATGCTTCATGGCGGGGTGATGAAGGGGGGCGAAGAAGAAAGCAATGCCGGCTTCCAGCATGCAACGGATGTGAGTGGCTTCTGAGACGCGGAGCTTCACGCCGAGGGTTTCCAGTACCTGGCTGGAGCCGGAGGTGCTTGTGAGGGAGCGGTTGCCATGCTTGGTGACGGCGACGTTTTTGGGTTTGCCGGCACCGGCGGCGATGAGAGCGGCGGCGGTGGAGATGTTGAAGGTGCCGGAGAGGTCTCCGCCTGTGCCGCAGGTGTCGATGACGGTTAGACCGTCGGGAACGCTGACATGGACCGCTTTTGCGCGCATGGCGGAGAGGAAGCCGGAGAGCTCATCTATTGTCAGATGGCGGGTCTGGAGGAAGGCCAGAAATGCGCCAATCTGCGCGGGTGTGGCTTGGCCTGACATGATGATGTCGAAGGATTCAGCAGCTGCATGGGCAGAGAGCGACTTGCCCTGCGCCAGATGGGCGAGAATGTGTTTCATGTGAGGATTGTAATGTCTGGATCAGGGGACGATGCGGAGGACGAAATCGTTGACCTGGACGCTCTGGCCCGGGAGGGTGATCTTGCTGACGGTGGCCGCGCCGGTGCGGGAAACAGGGCCGAGGGCGGTGACGGCGGAGAAGCCGAAGACGGTGCCGGAGTTGGAGGTTTGGACGACCTTAAGAGAGACGGCGCCGATCTTGTAGCCCATGATTCTCGAGTTGACGAAGGAGGCTGCCGTGCCGGTGGCTTTGACTGTGACGGTACCAATGGAAGAGGTGTTGTTAATGAAGCCAAAGGCGTCGACGGGTATGCCCACGGGAAGGGGGATGCCGTTGTCATAGCCAGAGAGAGCGGTGGAGTTGAGGATGGCGTTTGCCGTGATGGAGGTGATAGAACCCAGGGTGCGCAGGAGCGCGCCGTTGATGTTGCCGGTGACATTCACGGCGCCGATACCGGCAGGGCCGATGCCGATGATTTCGGCCAGGAGGTCGCCGCCGACAGTGATGGCTCCAAAGGAGGTGGCGGTGATGGAGCCGTCAAGGTTGCCGGATTTTCCAGTGGCGAGGGTGGTGACCTTGCCGGAAACGGAAATGACGGTGCCGGAATTAAAGGAGAGGGCTGCGATCTTGGTGGCATTGCCGGTGATGTAAGCCTGGGTGCCGACTGAAGCGCCGGTGATGTTGATAGTGCCGACGTGGCTGTTGAAGCCGGGGGCGGAGATGACGAGGGCAGTGGCGGTACCGTTGATCTGGAGGGTGTTAAGCGCCTTGTTATTGTCGGGCGCGCTGTCGGCGGGGTTCAAGGTGAGGTTGAAGGCGTTGACGTTACCGTTGACGGTGGCGGTGCCGATGTTGTTGGCAGTGATCGAGCTGTTGGTGAGGCCGCCGGTGATGGTGATGGTGTTGGTCTGGCTGGAGGTGAGGATGAACGAGTCAACGGCCGTTTTGGAGGTCAGGGAGGTGATGACGCCGCGGGTGTCGAAGATAGAGTTGCTGATGCCCTTGTTGAAGGTAAGGGCGCCCATATTGGAGTTGACGCCGGTGGCCGTGAGGGTGAGGTTTGTGGCGGTGCCCGTGACGGTGAGGCCGGCGAGGGCCTTGAAAGTAACGAGCTGCTCAGGACTCAGGTCGGTGTTGACGGTGAGGCCGACTTTGTTGACGTTTCCGCCGATTGTGACGTTGCCCAGGGAGAGGACGTCAACGTTGCTGTTGGTGAAATTGCCGGAAACGGTGAAGGCGCCAACGGTGCCGGGAGTGGTGAGGTCGAGCTTATCGACGGCGCCAGCCTTAATCGAGGCGACGTCGCCAGCGATGTTCAAAAGGACATTGTTGACGGAAGTGCCAAGGGAGAGCGCGCCGAAGTTGGCAGTGGCTTTGGCGGAGAGAACGCTGATGTTTGAGGTGGCACCGGCCACGGTGAAGGGGCCGACTACGACGACGTCTTTGGCGGCGGTAGAGACGATGACGAAGCTGGCGTCTGACAGTGAGCCCTTGGTGGTGAAGTTGCCAATGGCCCCTGCCTGCGTGGTCAGGGAGGTGATGTTGCCGGAGAAGGTGAGGGCCTTGAGGTTGCCTGCGTCGATGTTGAGGTTTGTGCCGGTGGTGCCGGTGATGCCGGCGATGTTAGCGGTGGTCTTGAAGCTGGCGTCGGAGAGGGCGCTCTTGAAAGTGAATGCACCAAAGTTGCTGTTGATGCCGGAAGCACTGACGTTCAGGCCGGAGACGGCACCCGCGATAGAGAGGCTGCCCAAGGCGATGAAGGTAGCGGACTGAAGGGCTGCGCGGGAGGTGTTGACGGTGATGTCGTTGTTTGTGGCGGTGCCGGAGACGGTGAACGCGCCGGTGATGGCCAGGGCGTCGATGGTGCCGCCGCTGAGGTTGCCGCCGATGGAGACAGAGCCGATCTTGCCGGCCTTGGAGACGTGGAGGGCCGTGGCTGCGCCGGTCTTGATGGAGGTGATGTCACCAGTGATGTTGAGGTGGACGGTATCGACGGTTTTGGTGAGAGTGAAGGCACCAGCATTGTTATTGACGCTGGCGGAGTTGACTGTGAGGTCCGTGGTGTTGCCGCCGACGGTGAAGGAAGTGAGTGAGTTTTGCGCCTTGGCGGGCGTGGCATTGATGTTGACGACGGCTTCAGAGAGATCGCCCTTGAAGGTGACGGCACCGAGCTTGAGGGCGGCGGCGATGGTGACGTGATCCGCATTACCTGAGAAGGTGACATTGCCGAGCGTGCCTCCGGTGATGGTCAGATCGTGAGCAGTGGTGCCGGTGATGGCGCCGATGGAGCCAGCGCTGGTGCCGCTGGAACCGGAGATCTGAACTTCGGACATGCCTGCTTTGAAGGTGAATGCGCCGAGGTTGGCGAAGGCGCTGCCGGCGACATAGAGGTCATTCACGGCACCAGTGGCGGAGAGGCTGGTGAGGGTGTTGATGAGTTTGCCCGATGCACCAGTGCCACTAAGGAGGAGGTTCATCGTATTGACTGCGCCGCCGATGCTGACGGCGCCGGTGGATTGGATGGTGAACATGCTGGAGGAAACGCCCAGCTTGCCGACGGTGAGCCCCTGAACGGCTTTGGCCATGAGGGAAAAATCGCTGAAACCACCAACATTGATGATGCCGGTATTGCCGGTGACGTTCCAGTGGGCGTTGCTGACGGCGCCGGAGGCGGTGACGTTGCCGAGGGTGTTGCCTTTGGTAGCGCCGGTGAGGGCCAGGTTGGCTTCAAAATCCCCCTTGCTGGTGACGCGGCCAATGCTGGTGGCGCTGATGTCTCCGCGACCGTCCATGTTTGTGTCCCAGTCGGTGGCGTCGATGGAGGCGATTGCGCCTGTGACGGCAATGTCTGCATTGAGGACGGTGCCGAGCTTAAAGACTGTGCCGGTGGTGGGAGCGGCGCCGATGATGATGCCGACATCGTTGATGCCGTTGAGAGTGATGGAAGCTGCGCTGGTTTCGACTTTGATGTCGCCGAAAGCGACATTGACCTTGGCAGCACTGATGGCGCCGATGGCGTCGGTGGTGTCGTCACCCTCAGCGCCAATGGAGATTGACCCGAAAGTGGTGGTGCCGCCGTTGGCGGTGCCGGAGACTGTGACGCTGAAACTGGATGTGGACTTGGAACCGACGATCAATACGGAGTTGATGTCGCCGGATTCGGTGCGAGTGATCGTGCCGGTGCCAGAACCGGTGAGGGAAAGGGTGACTTTGTTGCCGGCAGAATCGGTGACGACGAGGTTTTTACCTTGTGAGAAGGTATCAGTGGAAGGAGCGGGGGTGCCGCCGGTATCCGCGACGCCGGATGAGCCGATGGCCAGGACGAACATATCATCGGAGATGCCGGTGGAGACGGAAGTGGCTTTGCGGACGCTGGTGGAGGCGTCGAAATCGACCGTGCCGTTGAACTGGCCTGCAAGGACGACGTCGTCATCGACATTGATGGCCATGGCGCGGACGTCAGCGTAGCCGGTGCGACCGGCGGCCGCGGCGCTGTAGAAGCCGCCTGCGCCGAAGAACTTGCCGGTGGGGGAGACGGACCAGATGAAGCCGGACGGCTTGGTGGCAGTTCGTTTGCCCGCGGAGGAGCCGGCGGGATCAAACTGGCCGGTGCCCTGGAAATAGCCGGAGGCAAAAATTTCAGTACCGTCGGAGTTGACTTCGATGGCACGAACTTCGCCTTCGGTGGAGCCGATCATATGGCCCCAGCGGAAGGCACCGGTGCTATCAAGGCTGAGCAGCGTGGGGCTGAACGAAACCGTTGGGCTTGTGACGATTTTTGTGCCGACGCCCGGGTCAAGGTCGATGGATCCGGCGACGTTGAGTCCGATGTAAAGATTACCGGATTGATCACGGACAACGGGGCCGGGGCTGACGAAGTCAGATGACTTGAATGTCTGGACCCAGTCGAGCGTGAGGCCCGACTCACCGGAGGAATCGAATTGGACGACCATGGCGCCGACACCATTGAAATCCGTGAGAGTTTTGTCGCCGAGTTCGACAGTACCGATACCATTGAATCCGAAGGAGAGAACGACTTTGTTGGCGGTGTCATCGACGATGGCGCCGGAGACGTTTGAAAAGCCGGTGGAGTTGCGCACGGCGATTGCGCCATCGAGGGTGAGGTCGAAGTCATAGACGGCAACGAAGGAGACACCGCCGGCGGTGCCGGGGGTGACGAGAGCTTGCCCGACACCGGGATCCAGGTCGAGGGATTGATTGGAACCGCCGATGACGACGAAGCCGCCGCCCCCGCCCTGGCGGGCGACAGTGGTGCCGACGTAATCGGAGCCGGATCCCCCGATGGTTTTGATGCCGGAGAGGTTGGAATCGGCGGAGATTTTAGCCAGGAAGATATCGCTGTCGCCGGCGCTCTTGAGGTTGGTGGCGCCATCACCAAAGTCGACTGTGAGCGAGCCGCTGAAACTCCCGATGATGTAGACGTTTCCTGCGTCGTCGATGGTGATGCCGCGCGCATCGGAGCGATCAGAGGAATTGACGGATTCAAGGTGCCTTGCCCAGGTAAGCGTGCCATCAGAGGCAAATTTGGCGACGAAGGCGTCGCCGTTTTCATTCGATGCGGTGAGTTTGTTGACGGCGGCACTGGGGTCGAAGTCAATGGTGCCGCGGAAAGTGCCGGTGATGTAGGTGTTACCGGCGACGTCAATGGCGATGTCATTGACGTTGTTTGAGGAGAATTCATCGGAGCCGGTGACCGGGCTGCCGAAGGTGTTGAGCCATGTCGGGATGGCCGAAAGCATCTGGCGGGCTTCGAGGGCTTCTAGGCGGTTGAATGGTGTGCTGGGGCGGGCGGGAACATCTGAGCGTTTGAGGAATGCGTCCACAAGCTGGCGGGAGTTATTACGGAAAGAAGAGGCGACCCGACGGAGTGTTTTGATGGACATGGGGCGGAGTTCCTTAAAACGTTTGAACCCAAAACCGTTGAAGTATCAGTATTGAAGGACCAGGGGACTTATTCTGAGGACAAGTGGCCGGATGTGAATAAGCTCACATCCCAGTCACAAGCCATAGGGTATATTCTTCACTGCAACCTTGTCTTTGGCAAGGGTTAAGCTGAAAATTATCCCCAGTGATTGTAGGCGCATTCCATGGTGAAAGTATTGCTGACGGGCGCGGGCGGGAGGCTGGGACGGCATTTGTGCCCGGCGCTGGCGAAGGAAAAGGGTTTTAACGTCACGGCGTGCGATATCAAAGTGCCGGGAAATGTGGATTTCGGGCTCAAACTGCTGGAAGCAGACATCCTGGATCTTGACCGGGCGAAAGCCCTGACGGCGGGGCAGGATGTGGTGATCCACCTGGGAAACCATTCAGACTTCAAACCGCCGGACCCATATCTGATTTTCAACCAGAACCTGTGCATGAACCAGAACGTGATGCAGGGTGCGGCTGACGCGGGCGTGAAGAAGATTCTGTTTGCCAGCACGATTCAGGTAATGGGTTCGGTGCCGTTTCATCATAAGGATGTCTGGAACGATCAGCCGCCTTATCTGCCGATGGATGAGAACACGCCGGAGAATTGCCGAAATCCGTATGCGCTGAGCAAAGTGTGCGGAGAGCAGATGCTCAAATACCTGGTGAGGCAATACGACATTGCGGGACGGGCGATTCGTTTTCCAGCGATTTTGACAGGATTGCATGAGTATGAGGCAATGCGGCCGACCAAGCCGCATCTGGATGATTATTTCAGGCCGATGGGTTTTGGCTATCTGCATTACGATGATGCGTGCGAGCTTTTAATCCGGCTGATCAAGACGGAAATCAAGGGGTTTGGGGTGATGTTTCCGGCATCACGGACGCCAATCGTGGGAGGAACGGCGAGGGAGGCGGTGGCGAAGCATTTTCAGGGCGTGCCGCTGAATGTGCCACTTGCGGAGCTTGACGGGCTGATTGATCAAGGGCATGTTGTACGTGATCTGGGATGGCGTCCAGTTAAGTAAATCACAGTTGCGGTTGGTTCGATTCAAAAGCAGACAAGCAGGAGGCGGCATGTCCAGGCTTCGTCAAGATGAACTCGATCAGTTCGCGCGGGACGGGTATGTGGTGGCTAAAAACATCATTCCCGAAAGCTATATCTATGAAGTGCGCAATGAACTTGCGCAGGTGGTGGACTATCACGCGCGGGAGCTTTACCGGGCGGGGAAGATCACCAAGCTGCATGACGAGCTTGGATTTTTGCATCGACTTACGGAGTTGGTGAAAGAGGCGCCGGAATTGATGCGGCTGCTGACAGGGACGTCTCCGGCAGGGCCTGCGATTTTCCGGTTGATCACCTGTCCGGATCTGCTGGATGTGATGGAGCAACTGGTGGGGCCGGAGGTGGAGGCGTCGAGCGTGTATCGCGTACGGCCTAAATTGCCGGATTCGGCGGATGGCGTTGTGCCATGGCATCAGGACCAGGGATACTTCCACACGATGGCGGATAAGAAGCTGGTGGTGACGTGTTGGGTGCCGCTGATGAATGCGACGGTGGCGGCTGGGTGCATGGAGGTGATCCCCGGGAGCCACAAAAACGGTGTGGCGCGGCATTTCTGGGCGAAGAGCCCCGCGCCGCCGCTGACGGTTCATCCGGACTATTTGCCGGAGACGACGCCGGTCCCTGTGCCCGCGGATATCGGGGATGCGGTGCTGATGACGAACCTGACGATGCACCGGTCGACGGATAACTATTCGGGGCTTATCCGTTGGGCGACGGATTTGAGATATGAGTCGCCGGATGTGGGTGATTTTTATCCATATGAGGCAGCATTCATGGCGAGAAGCCGCAAGCGGCCCGAGAGCGTGCTGACAAATCCGCATGCGTTTTATGACTTGCGGATGAAGCACGTGAGCAAGGGTTATGTGGATCGGTCTTGGCTCCGCGAGGATGCGGAGACATTCATTAAGCCGCCGCGGTGAGCGGCGGATTACTGGACATAGATGAAGAACTGGCTGGTGTTGGTGGCGACGGTATTGACGCCCCAGGCGTAGAAGCGCCATTCGACATGACCGTCGATCATGGCGTAATTCGCACCCTGGGGGATGCAGTTGCCGGCGGTGTCATGCGGGTTGAGCGGAGCGGACCAGTTGCTGTCCCAGCCGGATTCGCCCGGCGCGGCCAGCGGATCGCCCCAGACGATACGGGTGCTGGGGGAGTTGGAGTCAATGAAGCGATCAAGGCGGGGCATTTTGTAGGTGATTGCAGAAGTGGAGTTGGGCGACCAGCCGCGGAGCTGGCCCATGTAATAGTCGTAACCGGTGACGGCGCGGTGGTTGGCGTTCCAGGCGACAGGGGCATAGGCAGGGTCGGTGAACCATTGTGCATTCATGCTGGTGCGGACGGTTTTATAGTGGCTGATGCCGCGGTCAAGAATGCTGGGGCACCACCAGAGTTTGGGCTGGCTGAGACCATATTGTTCAAAGAGGACTTTGCGGGTGTCGGGAGAGAAGGCGTGCGCGCCAGTGAAGCCAGGTTCTGGGGCGAAGCCCTTGGCATCGTTGGCATAGGTGAGCGAGGCGAGAATGAATTGTTTTTGATTGGCCTGGCAGCGGGTTTTGATGGCCTGGTCGCGGGCTTGTTTGAGGCTGGGGAGGGCCAGGGCCAAGAGAACCGAAATAAGAGCAACGACGATGAGGAGTTCCACGAGCGAGAAGGCTTCGATACGGCGGGAGTTGGGGGCAGTCATTGCTTGTCCTTTTGAGGCTGTGCGGAGACATGAATGTGACAACGCACATCTTAAAACGTGATGTTTGAAAGTTTCAGACAAAAGGAAGGTGGAGTTTTAGAACTTGAGGTCGGTGGTGGACGGAGTGTTTTTGACAGGGGCAGGGAGGATGGGGCGGTTGAGTTCGGTGCGCCAGTTCATGGGAGCGCGGTCGATTTCAGGGCCGACGACGTAGCTTTCCCAGAAGTCAGGGGCGGATTTATGGCGGTTGGCGGATATCCACTTGCCGAACTTGCTCCAGGCGGCGCCAAGACCTTCGTAACCTCCGACGTAGACAACCTTTGCAACAGTGGCGGCAGGAAGCTGGCCGGGTTTAACGCGGCCTTTGGGCTTGACGGGGCTGGTGACGGGGACGCCGAGTTCAAAATCGAAGATGTTGGGGACCAGGCGCAGGTGATGAGTGAACCAGGGTCCGGCGAGCGCAATGCCTTGTGCGGCAAGGACTTGCATGAGTTCCAAATGGGCGGGGCCCATGACTGAGCGCAGTTCAGACCGGGGGATGACAAAGTGAATGATGGCGGTCTCGATGGCTTTGGTCTGGACGATTTTGGGTTCTTCGAGCATGGAGGTTAACCGTTTAGCGTTAGGAGGCTAGAGGGTTTTACTGATTGTTGGGTTTGAGGTCAATGGAGAGTTAAGTTCCGGTGTGGCCGAAGCCGCCGGAGCCGCGGGCGGAATCGGGGAGAGAGTCGGTTTCGAGCCATTGGACGAGGGGTACGGGGACGATGAGCATCTGGGCGATGCGCATGGCGCGGGTGACGACGAAGGGAGATGAGCCGTGGTTGATGAGTGGGACTTTGATTTCGCCGCGGTAGTCTGCGTCGATGGTGCCTGGGGTGTTGGGCATGGAGATGGCATTTTTGACGGCGAGACCGGAGCGGGGGCGTATTTGTGCTTCGTAACCCTCTGGCACGGCGATAGATATGCCGCAGGGGATGAGGGCGACTTGGCCGGGTTGGATGGTGACGGGGCTGTCTGCGGGGACGGCGGCGCAGAGGTCCATGCCGGCGGCGTGGGCGGTCTGGTAAGCCGGGAGGGGGAGATCGGTGTTACCGGGGAGGCGTTTTATGGGGACGTGCAGGGTTGGGCGCATGCTTGGGATAATACTTTAAGTATAGTGTTAATAATTAGTTATGGAAGTTCCGGGCGCTTTTTGCCCCAGAGGAAGTCGTCGGAGGGGAGGCCGAGGACCTGGTAGCGGACGAGCTGGAGGGCGGCTTTGGTGGCGCGGTCGCGGATGGTTTCGCGGTCGCCATTTAGGACTAAAAGCCAGGCTTCGACGCCTTTGTCCGAGGCGATGGCGACCCAGACGGTGCCGACGGGTTTGTCGGGGGTGCCGCCGTCGGGGCCGGCGATGCCGGTGGTGGAGACGGCGTAGGCGGCGTCGGATCGTTTTAAAGCGTTAATTGCCATGGATTTAGCGACAGCCTGGGAGACTGCGCCGACTTTGCGGATGTCGGCGGGATCGACGCCTAGGTCGGCTTTGAGGTCGTTGTGGTAGGTGACAAAGCCGCCGCGGAAAACGGAACTTGAGCCAGAGACGGAGGTTATGGCTTCTGCGATCATGCCGCCGGTGCAACTTTCGGCGGTGGCGAGGGTAAGTCCGCGATCCTTCAACAAATTGACGACGGTTTCCTCGATTGAGGTGTCGTTGCGACTGTAAACGTATGCGCCGAGCTTGGATTCGACCTGAGAAATGGTGTCATCCAGTTGGTGGCGGGCGACTTTCGGGTCAGGAAACTCACTGCGGATGCGGACGGAGACGACGCCGCCGGCGACGGTGGTGCCGACGATGGGATTGCGGGTGCGATCCATGAGGGCGGGGCCGAGGGTTTCGGCGAGCTGGCTTTCGCCTTGGCCGAAGGTATTGACCTTGGCGGTGAGGATGGTGTTTGCCGAGCCGGCGAGGGTGCTGACGAGGGGCTTGATGGAAGTGGTGAACATCACCTTCATTTCAGAGGGGACGCCAGGCATGATGTAGATGTTTGCGGTGTTGAGCTGAGCGATGATGCCTGGGGCGGTGCCACAGGAGTTTGGGATCATGGTGGTGCCGGCAGGGTGCATGGCCTGGACTTTGTTTTTGTCAGGCATGACGCGGCCGCGCCTGGTGTACATGGCCTGGATCTGTGCGAGGCTGGCGGGATCCAGGACGCAGGTGGTGCCCATGGCGTCGGCGAGGGCGTCGCGGGTGAGGTCGTCCTCGGTGGGGCCAAGGCCGCCTGAGATGAGGATGAGCTTGGTGCGCTGGCTGGCGAGCTGGACGGCTTCGGCGATGGCCGCGCGGTCGTCGGCGACGGTGTGGTGATAGAGGGTGAAGATGCCCAGGGAGATGAGTTCCTGGCTGAGCCACGCACTGTTGGTGTCGATGGTCTGGCCTAAGACAAGTTCGTCGCCGATGGAGAGGATGATGGCGCGATTGGCGGGAGCGGCGGGGGGAGGAGAGGTGGTCATGGGGGGGATTCTATCTTGAAGATTGGGTTCTGGGTTTTGGGTCTTGGGTTCTGGTCAGAAAGAGATTGAATTCAAAGGAGGCTTTGCGACCTAATGGTCTGATCGATGGAGGAGGGAATCCCCCATTATGGGGGGCGGGTAAACGGATATAATCCCGGGCATGACGAACAGCCCTATTTTGCTTGATGGAAAGCGTGTTTCGCAGGAAGTGCTTAACAGCGTTGCGGAGCGGGTGGCGCGATTGAAGGCTAAGACAGGTGTCCAGGCTTGCCTGGCGACGGTGCTGGTGGGGGAAGACCCTGCATCGGCAACGTATGTGGGGATGAAAGTGAAGCGGTGCGCGGCGGTGGGGATCAAGTCGATCCGGGTGGATATCCCGGGCGATGTGACGACAGGGCACCTGGTGCATGAGATCCAGAAGCTGGCGAATGACCCGAATGTGCATGGGATTCTGCTGCAGCATCCTGTGCCGCACCAGATCGATGAGCGGGCGGCGTTTGAGGCGATCGGCGGGGCGAAGGATGTGGATGGGGTGACGATCCACAGCTTCGGGGCGATGTCGTTTGATTTGAAGGGGTTTGGCTCATGCACACCGGCGGGAATCATGCGGTTGCTGGAGGCGTATAAGGTGCCGCTGAAGGGGAAACATGCGGTGGTGATCGGGCGGAGCGCGATTCTGGGCAAGCCGATGGCGATGATGCTGCTGGCCAAGGACGCGACGGTGACGATCTGCCATTCCAAGACAGTGGACTTGCCGGGCCTGGTGCGGCAGGCGGACATCGTGGTGGCGGCGGTGGGACGGGCGGAGTTTGTGAAGGGGGATTGGATCAAACCCGGCGCGGTGGTGGTGGATGCGGGTTATTCGGAAAACAAGGGGGATGTGGATTATGCCGGGGCAAGCGCGAAGGCGTCGATGATCACGCCGGTGCCCGGCGGGGTGGGTCCGATGACGATAGCGATGCTGCTGGAGCAGACGGTGATCGCGGCGGGCAGGCAGCTTGGCGTGGAGGCGTAAACGATGAGCCAATTCAGCACACCAGGGTATGACATTCAGCGGCCGACGGGCGTTTGCGCGTATACGGGGCGGAAGCTGGAGCCTGGGGAGCAGTATCTGGCCGCGCTGATCGAAGTGGATGAGGCACAGGAAGGGAAGGAACCGGTCAAGGGGACCAACCTGGGGTTCAAGCGGATCGATGTGTCGCTTGAGGTTTGGAAAGAAGGCAAGCGGCCGGACAAGATGTTTTCGTACTGGAAATCGACGGTACAGCATCCGAATCAGAAAAAGAAGATGTTTGTCGATGACGAAGTGCTGATGACGCTTTTTCGTCGCCTGGCGGATGACACGCAGGTACAGCGGCAGGGTTTCAGGTTTGTGCTGGCTTTGATCCTGATGAGGAAAAAGCTGCTGCGGTATGAGGGGCAGACGGAGAAGACAATTGAAGTGACGGATGCGGAGGGGAACAAGACCCCCAAAGTTCAAGAGTGGTGGGACATGATGCCCAAGGGGGAAGACAAGCCTTTGGCCGTGCTGAATCCGCATCTGGATGAGGCGCAGATCAAGGAAGTGACGCAGCAGTTGGGAGAGGTGCTGGAGGGGAATGCTTGAGGAAGATGGGTTCTGGGTCTTGGGTCTTGGGTTTTGTCAGAGGGATTGAAGAGGGTTGTTGCGAGTTGGTTGGTTGAATTCAGAATGGAGTGAGTTATGCGGAATTTTGGGTTTTGCGCAGGTGTTGTGGTTTTGGCTGGGGTGATGGGGCTGGCGGGGTGCCGTGCGCCTTCTGGTGGCGAGGGTGGGGAGGCTGGTGGGGATGGGGAAGTGATGGAGACACGGGCGGTGCCGTCGTATGCGGAGGTGAGAGAGAAGTACAACGCGCGGGCGGGGAAGGTGGAGAAGCTTTGGTCACGTGCCGTGGTGGAGATGGAGTATTTCGACGAGGAGAAGCAGGGGCGCAAGTTTGAACAGGGGGATGGGCACCTGATCCTGGTGAAGCCGGATTGGGTTGCGCTGTCGGTGGGCAAGGCGGGGCAGACGGTTGTGTGGGCGGGGCGCGACCCGCTGCGGTATTGGCTGTTTGTGATGGGAGACGACAAGCGGGCGTATGTGGGGAAGGTGGCGAATATCGGCAAGCCGGGGACCAAGTCACTGGGATTGCCGATCTCGCTGGACCAGATCATGGTGCTTTCGGGGTTGGAGGAATTGCCTGAGCAACCGCCTGATTCGGCGGCGTCTGTCGCGTGGCATGGGAAGCAGTTGCGGGTGAACCTGCCGGCAGCGAACGTGGATATGTTGATCGACCCGGAGACGTGGCTGGCGACGCAGATCCGCGTGTACAAGGGCGACCAGGTGCAGGTGATGAGTACGCTGTCTGAGCCGGAGACGGTGACGATCAACAACCAGCCGCCGGGGGCGTTTCCGCAGATTCAATCGCACATTGTGATCACGTATCCGGGGAAGGTGGATTCACTGAAGCTGTTTCTATCCGGGATGACGGATGGGGATGAAGGCGGGAAGATTAAGCCAGCGGTGTTTGAGTTTGAGACGCTGGTGAAACTGCTGAAGGTTGGGCGGGTGGTGGAGTTGGATCCCAAACCGTAGTCGTGGGTCCAGAGTCGTGGATTCAGAGTCCCGGGTCCAGGGTCAGGGCAATCGCATTTGAAGTATTCGATGGCGCACGCGTTCGGGTTGCCGGGTTGTCGCGTTGCCGGGGGGCTTCGAAAACGTCAATACCATCCAAGATGAATGCCATTTTGATCCATGGACATGCCTTGCGGCCAAGCATTGACACTCGGCAACCCGCCACTCGACAGTCCGGACGCATGGGATATTCGTCAAATGCAATGGCCCTGGGTCCAGGGTCGAAGAGTGAAGATTGTTTAAGAGGTAAAAAGAGTTGGAAGAATCAGGGGTTGTGGATTTTTGTAAGAGCGGTGGAGATGGAGGTGTAGGCCTGAAAGTGTTTTTGGTAGGTGGCGACCCAGGCGGAGTTGGGGTGGATGATTTTGCCGCGGGTGGCGCGGGCTTGGGTGAGGGCGGCGAGATTTTGAGCGGGGGTGAGGTTGAGGGCGGCGAGGCCGATGAGGGCGGCGCCGACGGAGGAGTCGGCATCGGTGACGACGCGAAGGGGATGGTTTAAGACGCTGGCGAGGATTTTTAACCAGAGGGTGCTTTTGGCACCGCCTCCGACGGCGGCGAGGGGCTGGGTGTTGGAGGAGTCTGGAGATTCCGGGGCAGCCGCGGACGGCGGCCGCAGCCACCTATCGTTTGTGGCTGCCGGGGGCATGGCGTGGCGGATGGAGAAGGCAGTGCCCTCATAGATGGCGCGGGCCATGTGAGCCTGGGTGTGGCGGCTGGTGAGGCCCAGGAAAGAGCCGCGGAGGCTTGGGTTCCAGAGGGGGGCGCGTTCACCGGCGAGGTAGGGGTGGAAGAAGAGGCCTTCGGAGCCGGGGGGGATGGCGGCGGCTTGCTTGTCCCAGGATGCATAGTCGACGGGGCCAGGAGCGAGGGTGGCCATACCCCAGGCAACGGAGGTGGCGCAGGCGGCGGTGCCGGATTGGGTGTACCAGTGCGGGGTGATGGGGTGGGGATAGGTGATGCGGGTGGCGCTGGGGGTGGGTTTTTGAACGATGCGCTGAAGGCCGCCAGCGGAAGCCATGCGGACCATGCCCTGACCCGGGTGGCCGATGCCCGCGGCGAGAAGTTCGGTGGCGCTGTCGAGCGTGCCGAGGATGACGGGGAGGCCTTGGGAGAGGCCGAGGAACTGGGCCCCTTCCCGGGTGAGAGAGCCGCCGTGGGCGGTGGCGGGGAGGACGGCAGGGAGCATGGAGATGTCAATGCCGACGATAGCGCAGAGCTGGGGGCTCCAGGTGTTTTTGCGGGTGTCGTAGAGTTGGGAGGAGACGGCGGTGCCGGGGTCGGTGAGTTTCTGGTTTGTGAGTTTAAAGAGGAGGTAGTCTTTGGAGAGGAGAATCGAGCGGGTTCTTGCGAGGGTCTTGGGTTCGTGCTGCTGGAGCCAGAGAAGATGGGGGAGGGTCCAGGAGGTGGAGGCGGCCTGGAGGGATTGGGTGAGGATGAGCTTGCCGTGGGATTGGTTTAAGGCGAGGGCCTGGGGTGCGGAGCGTTGGTCGCTCCAGAGGATGGCGCGGCGGATGGGGTGATTGTTTTTGTCGAGGAGGACGGCGATGTGTGCAGCGGAGGTGAGCACGATGCCTGCGATGTTTTTGCGGGGGACTTTTTGAAGGATGGCACTGGCTGCTTCGTGGGCGGCGATGAGCCAGTCATCGGGGTTTTGCTCGGCATAGCCGGGTTTGGGGGAATGGGTGGGGTAGTGAGCGGTGGCAGAGGCGATGACACGGCCGGAAGGGGCGACGAGGCTGGCTTTGCAACTGCTGGTGCCGAGGTCGATGCCGAGGATGTGCGGGGTGTTGGAAGATCGCATGGAAGAGAATAGTTTGAGAGGTTTGGCGTGCTTGACGGCGCCCGCAAGACACACCCCGCGTTCGGCGCGGAGTGTGCCACCCGGAAACGGATCAGAGGCCCTTTTTCCAGGTTTCGGTGACGTTGGTGAGGGCGGAGTGGAGGAAGCGGCGGTCGGTGGCGTGAATGATGAGTTTATAGCCTTGTTTTGCGAGGACGTGGGCTTCGGTGAGGGTTCCGGCGGCGATGGCAGGGAGTTTGTCATGCTTGTTGCAGGCGGAGAGGACGTGGGCGGTGGCGCGGGCCATTTCGTGTTTCTGGTCTGAGAGGGAGAGGTTTTCCCAGGAGGAGGCGAGGTCTGTGGGGCCGACGAGGAGGCCGGAGACACCGGGGAGGGCGGCGATGGCGTCGACGTGGGGGAGGGCGTCCTTGTGCTCGATCATGGGGAGGAGGGTGAGGGAGGCATTGAAGGATTTGCGGTAATCGGGGATAGCGAGGCTGGCGCGGCAACTGGATTGAGAGCGCACACCCAGGGGTGGATAGTAAGCGGCACGGACGAGGGCTTTTGCTTCGTCGAGGGAGTTGACCATGGGTGCGATCAAGCCGAGGCAGCCGGCGTCGAGGAGGGGTTCGACGAGGGCGAGGGAGTTGGCGGGAAGGCGGACGAAGGCGAAGGCGCCGGCGGCATGAGCAGCGCGAAGGGCGTGGCGGAGGGAATCGATGTCGAATGCGCCGTGCTGGGCGTCGAGGATGATGAAATCGAGGCCGGCGTGGCAGGCGAGTTCGACGGCGTCGATGGATGCGAGGGTGGAGAAGGTGCCCAAGAGGGGGAAGGATCTGGGGAGTAAGGGCGGGGGAAGTGGGGTGTTCATATTTGTTATCGGGGGAGGTACAAGAAGATGGGTTCTGGGTCTTGGGTTCTGGGTTCTGGCCAGAGAAGCGCGCACACGGCCGGCACATGCGCCAGCGCGTAGGGGTTAGTTTAATACGGAGGAGGGAGGGGAATTTCAGGGTTTATTCAGGGGGAAGGGGAGGTATGAAAGACACAGGTGTGAGCAGAATCAGACCTACGGCACCTGCGCTTTGGCATACGGCGAGAGGGCTTATTTGATTTGGTTGAAGTTCGCATTTTCGGGAGGGATCGGGAAAAACCTTCTATTCTGGGAACATGGCGGTGTGTAGAGTGGTCTATTGTCTTGTTTAGATAATCTTTCTTTGAAGCGATTATTTGTATTAAATCGTATTTGAGGAAGCGGAAGACAAGATCGCACCCTGTCCGTGCGTTGGTTGACAGACGTACAAGTCGGGCAGATTCATCTGGAAGCCCGGCCGGACAAGGAGTGTCGATATGAGACGAGATATTATCCATCGTGTGATTGCGCGGGCGAGCAGCGACAAGGCTTTTCGTGCGATGCTGCTGGAGAATCCGGCGAAGGCGCTTCTGGCTGAGGGGATCGAACTGCCTGAAGGGGTGAGCATTCTGGTGCATGAGTCGCCGGATGACACGTTGATGCTGGTATTGCCGGGGGAATCGACGACGGCCTATCTGGACCGTGTGGCGCAACTGCCCAGCGGACGGGTGGAGGGATTGCCGCGCAACCTGAACATGATCTGGAAGGGGAGCATGCTTCTGGTGCAGGGGGAATTGACGACAGAGACCGGCGGTTTTTTCAAACGTGAACTGCTGAAGGCGTTTTCCGACATTGATGTGTATATGTCGGAGGTGAGGTTCATGGGTTCGGGCGGGCTATCGGCGCTTTTGGCGGGTCAAAAACACCTGGCGGACCATCATGCGACGATCCGGCTTGTGAATGTTTCGCCGGAGGTGCAGTCGGTGATGGATATCGCGGGATTTTCAGATTTGTTTGAAATGCTTAGAATTGAGGGAGACGGGGTGATCAACCCGTCGGAGATGTTTGGGGAGAAAGTTTTTCCCCAGACAGAGTTCAAGCCATCGGCTAATATCGACATTCCGATTGTCTAGCAACAAACCTTTTATTGGGTGATCCATGAGTAAAAAGCCTTCGTTCTTCAACTCGATTTCAAAATATTTCGGTGATTATCTCACCTCGATGGGGGCGCGTGGCCCATTTGGCCAGCTCCTGCTGAAGGCAACGCGGGATGCCGCGCTGAAAAAGAAACTGATTGAGAGCCCGGAAACGACGCTGGCCGAGGCCGGCGTGAAGCTTCCCAAGGGAACGAAAGTCACGATTCTTGAGAATTCCGACAAGGTCATCCACATCGTCCTGCCGCCGCTGGTGGACGCTGACGAAAAGAAAGGCGCCTAATTCATGAAGACAGACCCTATTAAACAAGTGATCATCCGCGCCTGCACCGATGCGGAATTCCGCGCACGGCTCATCAAAGACCCGGTTGCCGCGGTGAAGGAAGAAGGCGTCGAAGTGCCTCCCGGCGTGAAACTGGTGATCCACGAGAGCGTGGACGACCAGATGCTGGTGGTGCTGCCTGGGCAGGAAGCCGTGGAATGGGTGGACAAGCGCAACAAGCTGCCCTCCGGCATTGTGAAGGATGTGCCTGAAGGCCTGACGCTGGTGTGGCAGGGGCATACGCTGACGGCGGTGGGCCGTATCGATGGGAAGACGGCGCAGGCGCTGAAGCGCGAACTGCAAAAGGCTTTCAGCGATATCGACCTTGAGATGAACCATGTGGAGTTTTTGAGCTCCGCGGGTTTGTCGTCGCTGCTGGCCGGGCAGAAGCATCTGGCGGAGCATGGCGCGGCCATCCGTCTGGTGAATGTGCCGGAAGAAGTGCGGAACGTGCTGGACCTGGCTGGGTTCAGCGATATGTTTGAGATCACGGACATGTCAGAATTGGAATTGCCGCCCTCGGCGTTCTATGGGCCGACGTTCTGATTTGTTGAATGAGATTGATGCAGGGGCCAGGCTCGATGAGTCTGGCCCCTGTTGTTTGGTGGGGAGTGGGGGAAAAAGCGGATTTTTGACTGGGATTAAGAGGATTGGGGATGATTAAGAGGATGGGACGGGGGGAGTTTTGTTGGCGAAAAAGTTTATCTGGTATCTGGCGGGGTGGTGATTTTATGAAAAGGGGTCGAAAATGACGTGTTAAACCCTCTTGACGCGATAGGTTGTTGTTTGTATAATATATGGACAAATTTAACATTGAGATTTACGTTGACATTTTGAGTGGGTTTGGGGGCATGTCGCAGGCGCATGGCTTTGCAGATTACACTGTTTAAACGGGTCACCATTAACGGGGTCGAACGACGATGAACGAAGACATTCAGCATCTGAAGATTTTGTCGATTTTCCATTATGTTCTGGCGGGGATCCTGGTTTTGGGAGGGTGTTGCCCGTCGATGTATGTGTTCTTGGGCGTGGGGATGCTGACAGGGGGCATGAATCAGCCCGGGCATTCGAATCCGCCGCCGATGATGGGTGTATTCATGATTGTGATGGGCTTGGTTTTTATGCTGATTCCTTGGGGGATGGCAGTGGCTATCGGGATCGCGGGACGGAGGCTGAGCGAGCAGCGGAGTTACATTTACTGCATGGTATGCGCGGGCATTTCGTGCCTTTTTATGCCGATCGGTACGGCGCTGGGGGTGTTTTCAATTGTGGTGTTGATGCGGCCGTCGGTGAAGGCATTGTTTGAAGGAGAGGGGCGGGGGTGACTCATGAAGGAAGATATTGAACAGTTGAAGGTACTGGCGATTTTCTATTATTTATTCGCATTGCTGATGGCACTTATGGGAATGGGGCCGTTTTTTTATGCGATGGCAGGGGCGGTGATGATGACGGGAATAATGGCTGCCAATGAAAGCGGTCCGTCTTCATTGAGTGGGTTTTTCCCTGTGATTTGGCTGCTGATTCTGGCAGGGCCGTGGCTGATGGCGTTCCTGATGCTGATTGCGGGGATGAAATTGAGCAGGCAGCGGAGCCATGCGTTTTGCATGGCGTGCGCGGTGATTTCGTGCATTGTGGTGCCGCTGGGGACGGTGCTGGGGCTGTGTGCGATTAATGTGCTGAGGCGGCATTCGGTGAGGATGCTGTTTGAGGCGAATGCGTACGGCAGGTGAAGTGCGAACGGAAGGGGCAGCCGGGCGGGTGCATGTCATTTCCGCGGGATGAAAAGACCGGAACGCAAGCGGGGCAGAACCTGCAGAAGAACACCCTTACCAGGCCTCACCCTGATGGGGAGGGGAGTGGAAATGCAGCCCGCCAAATTGTCACTCCCCTTGTTCAAAATGAATTGAGATTTGTCTATTCAATGGATGGTTAAGAGAGTATAAAGGTGCTGGCTGGATGTATTGAAGTTTGAAGGCATTTCTGATTTTGGGTTCCATGCTTAGGCAATTCAGGAGACGGGGATGGTCAAACTGCGCGCAGAGGCGTTTGCCAGGAGTTGCGGTGGGATTGCGTGTCTTGGCGCGACCGGGGTTTTGCTGGGGTGGATTTTTCGGATTGAGATTCTGAAATCCGTGATTCCGGGTTTGTCGGTGATGAAAGTGAATACGGCGATCGGCATGATGATGAGCGGCATCATGCTGCTGATCCTGGCAAGGGATGGGGCAGGCAGTGTGCGGCGGGCGATTGCGGGGGGATTGTCAATGGCGGTGTTTGTTTTGGGGGCGGTGACGTTGAGCGAGTATTTCTGGGGTTGGGATGCGGGGATCGACCAGGCACTGTTTGTGGACACGATGGCATCGGATGGGCCGACTTCGGCGGGGCGAATGTCGGCTTCAACGGCTTTTTGTTTTCTCCTGGCGGGAGCGGCGTTCTGGACAGCTTCGCGCGCCAACGTGAAGGGGACGGGTTATTCGCTGGTTTCGGGGCTTGGGGTGAACCTCATTGCAATCGGCGGCATGGCGAGCCTGGGGCATATCGTCAATGTGCTGTTTGATCTGCACTTGTGGAATTACTTCGGGATGGCAGTGCCGACGGCCCTGGGATTTGTGGTGGTGGGGTGCGGGGTGCTGGCGATGGCGAGGAGCCGGGAGGGGGTGGCCGGATGGGCATTGGGGATGAAAACCTCAATGGGATTCGCAGTGTCGATTGCGGCGATGCTGACGGTGGCGGGAGTGTCGTGGAATCAAACGACGCTGCTGAAAGAGGCGGCCGCATGGGTGAGCCACACGCGGCTGGTATTGAAGGAGATTGAAGACCTCCGGGCGGATGTTGCAGAACTGGAGAGCAGCCAGAGAGGGTATGTGCTGCTGGGGAAAGAAGAATTGCTGGTTGACCGAAAGGCAACGCGGGAAAGGGTGAAGGAGCATGTCGGCTATCTGGGGAAATTGATGGCTGATAATGCCTATCAAAAGCCGCGCGTGGATCAACTTGGAGAACTTGTGGGATGGAGGACGGCGTTTGGGGAACGGACGATCGAGATGCGGCGGGAGAAGGGTTTTACGGCGGCGCAGGAACTGATCGCGACGGGAGAGGGGATCGCGCTGTCGAAGCAGATCGAGCGGGTGCTGGGGGTGATGCGCAATGAGGAATATGAGCTGTTAGGCGTGCGGGAGAGCGAGGCGGAGGCGATTTCCAAAACGACGTTTCTGATTTTACCGCTGGGTGTGTTTGTCAGCCTTACGGTGCTCATGCTGGCAGTGTTTTCGTTGAACAGAGGAATCGGGGAGCGGGAGATCGCAGAGTTGAAGCTGCAAGCATCGCTTAAGGACGTGAAGGACCTGACGACAGCGCTGGATGAGCATGCGATTGTGGCGGTGACGGACCATAAGGGAAAGATCACGTATGTGAACGACAAGTTTTGCGCGATATCGAAATATTCGCGGGAAGAACTGATCGGGAAAGACCATCGGATCATTAATTCGGGGCATCATCCCAAGGAGTTCATCCGGGATTTATGGAAGACGATCACGCGCGGGGATGTGTGGCATGGGCAACTGAAAAACAGGGCGAAGGATGGGGGGGTGTATTGGGTGGATACGACGATTGTGCCGTTCCTGGATGAGGCGGGGAAGCCGCGGCAGTTTGTGGCGATTCGTGCGGACATCACGGAGAGCAAGCGGGCGCAGGAGGAGATAGAACGGCTGAATGCGAGCCTGGAGCAGAGGGTGAAGGAGCGGACGGCGGAGCTTGAGGCGGCGAACAAGGAGCTGGGGGCGTTTTCGTATTCGGTGTCGCATGACCTGCGTGCGCCACTGCGCGCGGTGGATGGGTTTTCGCAGGCGGTGATGGAGGATTACGGGGATCTATTGCCGGAGGATGGGAAGAAGTATCTGCAGACGATCCGTGATGGGGCGCAGCGGATGGGAATGTTGATTGACGACCTGCTGGCGTTTTCGCGGCTTAGCCGAAGCCCGCTGAGCAAGCAGGAGGTCAACACCAGGGAACACGTGTTGACGGTGCTGGAGTCGCTGAGCCATCTGCGGGAGGGGCGAGAGGTGGAGATCAAGTTGGGCGATCTGCCGATGTGCGAGGCATCGCCGTCGATGATCGACCAGGTGTGGGTGAACCTGATTTCAAATGCGCTGAAGTACACACGGCAGCGGGAGAAGGCCGTGGTGGAGATCGGATGCGAGACGCAAAACGGGGAGCGGGTGTACTTTGTGAAGGATAACGGCGCGGGGTTTGACATGCGGTATGCGAACAAGCTGTTTGGGGTGTTCCAGCGGCTGCATCGGGCGGAGGAGTTTGAAGGGACGGGTGTTGGGCTGGCGATTGTGCAGCGGATCGTGCATCGGCACGGAGGGCGAATCTGGGCGGATGCAGAAATTGGACGTGGAGCGACGTTTTATTTCACACTGAAGGAAAAGGTGGATGTATGAGCGATGCGGTGAACCCTGCGGGGGTGGTTGAAATTTTAATGGTGGAGGATTCGCCTCAAGACCTGGAGCTGGCGCTGCGTGCGCTGCGCAAAGCGAAGCTGGGGGCAAGGATTCAGGTAGCGCGGGACGGAGCGGAAGCGCTGCAGTTTATTTTTTGCGAGGGGCCGCATGCGGGGCGGAGTTTCGAAAACCCCCCGAAACTGATCCTGCTGGACCTGAAGCTGCCCAAGGTGGATGGGTTGGAGGTTTTGCAGCGAATCAAAGGGGATGAGCGGACGAAATCGATCCCCGTGGTGATGCTTACGTCATCTAAGGAGCAAAACGATGTTGTGGAAAGCTATCACCTGGGAGTGAACAGCTACATCGTGAAGCCGGTGAATTTCGAAGCATTTTCGGAGACGGTGCAGAAACTGGGGATGTACTGGATGTTGTTTAATCATCCGCCACAGGTGAAAGGTTGATAGGCAGGAGGGGGAGTTATTGGGGAATGATGGGTTCTTTTTCACAGAAGAGGCGGTAGCAGAGGCCGGCGGCGACTGCGCCGAGGATGGGGGCAAGCCAGAAGAGCCAGAGCTGGAGGAGGGCGGGAGCGCCGACATAGAGCGCGGGGCCGGTGCTGCGTGCGGGATTGACGCTGAGGTTGGTGACGGGGATGCCGATAAGGTGGATGAGGGTGAGGCCAAAGCCGATGGCCAGAGGCGCAAAGCCGGCGGGTGCGCGTTTATCTGTGGCGCCGAGGATGATGAAGAGGAAGAAGAAGGTGAGGACGGCTTCGGCGGTGAAGCAGGCGAGGGCAGAGTAACCGGCGGGAGAGCGGGTGGCATAGCCGTTGGTGGCGAAGGCGCCGGGCGCATCGGTGGAGATGACAAAGTCCGCCTGGCCGGAAGCGATGATGTAAAGGATGCCTGCGCCAGCCATGGCGCCGATGAGCTGAGCGAGGATGTAGGGGATTGATTCGAGGGCTTTGAAGCGTCCCGCGGTGACGAGGCCGAGGGTGACGGCGGGATTTAAGTGGCAGCCGGAGATATGCCCGATGGCGTAGGCCATGGTGAGGACGGTGAGGCCAAAGGCGAGAGAGACGCCGACGAGGCCGATGCCGATGTTGATGGGGGTGATGCCCTGGGTGAGAAGGACTTTGGCGGCGAGGACTGCGCTGCCGCAGCCGCCGAAGACGAGCCAAGCGGTGCCGATGGATTCAGCGAGACAGCGTTTTGCGAGGTTCATGGGGTTTCCTGGGTTAGATCAATTTGGAGGAGGGGGGAGGAATGTCAATAGAGGGATGATACGGCGGGGAGGAGGAGAACGCGATCAAATTCAAATGGAAAGGGAGCGAGGGGACAATCCAAATTGTAAAGAGGACGTGGAACTGCAACGCCTGTGCGCATGCAAGACACGGGTGTGATCAGTGGCGGGCTCGTGACGGTTAATGGAAACAGCCGGGGTGAGCTTTTTAGTAAAGCTACATTGATTGGAATGAATAGTTTGACGGATAAAGAGACCAAATTACAATCCGCTGTCCGTCGATGGGCGGTGATTTTGAGTCGGGTTTAATCCAACTTTTCACATGAGGGAATGACATGTCACGATCGATATTCGAGTGCGGGCGGTGGGCGGGGTTGTCGGCGGCGGCGGTGGCGGTATTGATGGGGTCGGCGGTGTTTGGGCAGGCGAAGGCGCCCAAGGCGGAGGCTCCGGTGTTGAAGCCGGCGGTGGCGGCGGAGGCGGAGGAGTTCAAGGTGCAGTCGGGGTGGAAGATCGTCAAGAACGGGGAGGGGAATTACTCGGTGGACATCATCGGGTTCAGCCATGTCGGCAATGAGCGGTTTTTGTCGTTGCCGTCGGATGCGAAGGAGGGGAGCGCATCGCTGGATGTGAATGTGCCGGTGGAGGGGCCTTACAAGCTGTGGGTGCGGTATGAGTATCCGGCGTTTACGGAAGTGCGGTTTAAGGCGGTGGTGGAGCAGGAGGGGAAGGTGGTGGCGGAGAAGGTGATGGGGATGAAGGATAGCCCGAAACTGCAGTTCAACAGTGTGGATCTGACGCCGCAGTATGATCCGCCGTGGGGGCCTGAAGGCGTGTTTGAAGAGCCGATGGATGTTGCGGGGCTCAAAAAAGGGCCGGCGACGATCCGGCTGATCGGCGTGGAGCAGCCGCAGATTGCGGGTGTGAGCGCGAACCGGAACGTGGATTTGGTTTATCTGACGAGCGATGTTGCGCCGATTATGACCAAGGATGAGAAGGGCAAGAATGTTGCCAATAAGGAATCGTGGTATTGGATTGGAGGCGGGCAGGGGGCGTTGTATCCGATTTTGAATGCGTATCGAGATACGCGGGGTGCGAGGTGGGAGGCGCGAATCACGAATAAGGGGGCGACGCCGACCCAAGGCGGGAGCGTGAGGTATGTGTACAACCGGATTCCGTGGTATTTGAATGAGCCGCTGCCGGAGATCAATCTTGCCGGGGGCGAAACGAGTGCGTGGTTTCCATTGAGCATGCAGGACACGGCGCATTTTGGGGCGGTGAGTTTTTCGCTGCCGGCGGTGAAGCCGGCGAAGGGTGCGGCGCCGGGCGCGAAGGCGGACCGTCCGGAGATCGAGGTGGAGATACGGCCGCTTGGCGGGGGAAAGAGCTTTAAGTTTGCAGACGATGAAATGGTGCAGGTGTACTTGCCTGGTTACCCGGGGTTTGGAGATGAGCCTGTCGCGGTGACGGAACGGGTGGCGGGAATGGCGAAGTATCTGGAGGGGACGAAGGCTCCAGGACGGGAGCCCAAGGAGCCGCTGGCGTTTGGGGGATGGATGCCGATCAGCGGGGAGACAGCATATGGAAAGGCGTATGGTGATTTGTATAAGGCGATGGGTTTCCGGGCATTTCCGCTGGCGATTCCCAAGCCGGAAGAGGCGATGAAGTCGATGGGGCTGCCGTTTAACCGGAGCGCGCAGGCGATGGGTTATCGCAACCCGCCGACGGAGGAAAACATCGCGGCGGCGAAGAAAGCGGCGGAGAAGCTGGGACTGCTGCCGTATTTGAAATTCTTCGATTACGGGGATGAGATTCATTTTTCAGAATGGATCACGATTGCGCTGGGCAAGCAGCCGCTGGCGCCGCTTTGGGCGAAGTGGCTGGAGGAACACAGGCCAGGATACAAGGGGCAGGATTACTGGCGGGCGAGTTGGGGGGAATTCGACGCGGCGAAGCTGAAGCCGGACTCGACGGCGGCGGCTTCGAAGGAGAACGCGAAGCTGTATGTGGATTCATGTGCGTTTTACGAGGATCTGGCGAATACGTGGGTGTCAACACAGTTAAAGAAGATGAAGGCGTCGCTGGGGGAAGAGGTGCTGGGAGGGGCGAATTATGCTGCGCATCCTTTCTATTACCCGACGGTGCCGATGTATGTGACGTGGTTCAGAAAGGGAGCGGCGGACTACGGCCGGCACAGCGAGTATTTCTGGCAGGTGGGGCAAGCGGGGCCGATGATCAACGGGTATATCGTGGAACTGTTCCGTTGCGGGATGCGGCACACGCCCAATGGATTTATCAGGCAGTACACAATGCCGCACGCCCCGGGGAACACGGAGGCGAGCTTCCTGCGGACGGCGTTTACGCATCTGGCGCATGGGGCCAACGGCCTGGATTATTTCGGAATCGGGATGAATGAGACGTTTACGGAAAACCACATTGACCATCGGGCCAAGGAGCGGTTCAAGTCGATCCGGGATGTGAACTATTCGCTGGGTATGGTGGATGACGTGTGGGCCAAAAGCAAAGCGGTGCCGAGCAAGGCGGCGATTCTGGTGTCGTATTCCACAGAGTTGTGGGATCTGGCACCGGTGGCGCTGGACCGGGCGGGGCATTCGATGTTCGGTGGGGCATTTAGAGGAATGCGGCTGAATTACCACATTGACCGGGTGGGGCTGTGGAAGGCGCTGACGTTTGCGGGCGTGACGCCGGACCTGCTGGTTGAGGAGGATATGAATGCGGAAGATTTGAAGGGATATAAAGTGCTTTTCGTGGTGGGCGACAGTTTGCCGGTGGGCATGGAGAAACAGCTTGAGGCTTGGGTGAAGGAAGGGGGCGTGCTGGTGGGGACGTCCGGGGTGGGGATGTACGGCACGTATCGGGAGCCCAATCCTGGGATGCAGACGCTGATGGGGATCGCGACGCGGAAGCTGGAGGAGAAGGATACGTTCATGCGGCCGATGCAGGATTTACAGTTCATGAAGCCCAGCGGGCATGTGAAGGCGATGAACTTTGAGTTCCCGGTGCTGGGTAATGTGGAGCGTGTGACGCCGTTGCCGAGGGTGTCCGTGGAGGCGAAATTTGAGGATGGGTCTCCCGCGGCACTTCGGCAGATGATGGGCAAGGGGCAGGTGGTGTTTGTGGCGGCGCAGCCTGGGGCGTCGTTTTACTGGTCGGCATTGCAGCCGAATATTGTGCCGGATCGGGGGCCCAACACGCATCGGGCGCCGCAGAACTGGGACAAGGGTGTGATGAACCTGGTGAAGGGCGCACTGGCGGAGGCACGGGTGACGCCAGTGGTGGAGGCGAGCCTGCCGAACATCGACGCGCGACTGATGAAGGGGCCGAAGGTGTACATCCTGCCGGTGTCGAATTACAGCGACAAGATCGGAGAGACATGCACGCTGACAGTGGCAATTGAGGAGCCTGTGGCGGAGGTGACGGGGAGCTACAACGGAAAGTTGAGCTTTAAGCAGGCGAACGGGAAGGTCATCATTGAGGTCCCGAAGCTGGGGTATGGGGAGATGGTGCGGGTGGATTTGAAGTGATTCGGGTTTGGGTTCCAGGGTTTGTCATAGGGAGGGGACTCTCTGTCAGTTCCTGGGCCAATCCAACCGGAGATTCTTGCGGATGTCCGCTGCCCATCCCGCATCGACCCCCGCCTCATGGGCAAATTCCATCCACCGCTTCACAACCTCCTGCACCTGCTCCAGAATCGCCTCCGCCCGTCCACGCTTGAGCAGGGCGCTCTTGCCGCACGTTTTGAAATCTTCCCGTGTGAACCCATTCCGTTTGCCGTTCATTGTCATTTGATGCTGTGAAGTCCACTGCCCGCCGGGGTTGTGGCTGTAGATCACATCGAATGCGGGAGAGAGTGACCAGCGACCCGTTTTGTCCATCAAAAACGCAATGTTCTTTACATGGTCGTCCTGGTTGCGCGCAACGATATTGAACGCCATCCGCCGGAATTGCTCTTCAATCGCTTCCATCGGCAAGCCCAGTTGCCGCATCGCCAGCATCGCTTCTTCATACCCATGAGCTCCGGCAATGTTGAAGTCCCAATGCGCCAGCGCCCCCAGTGACTGCATGTGCAGCTTGCCCCCGCCTTCCAGCCGGTCAAAACGCCGCGTCATAAAGTGGCGGCGTCCGTTTTCTTGCATCAAGCGGCATTCACTCATCGTGATTCCCGCGGCCCGCGCCATCAGGTAATACGCATATTCTACCGCGCCGTACCCCTTCGGATCCAGCAATTCCTTGTCCTTGTTCCCGTCCACACCGTCAAACTTCATCAGCCAATACTCAAACCCCGGCCCCGCATCCACCTGCCCGCTGCGCACCTCCAGCGTCTGCCGGTTCCATGCGATCACCGCCTTGGCCCGCGCTCCGCCCGCCGATGTCCCCACCCGCAGCATGTCGCTCAGCGCGCTCTTTCGGCTTGCATCGTCAAAGCTCACATTCAATCCCCGGCGCAGCCCCAGCACCTCCGACGCCAGTTTCACCAACGCATCAATCTGAATCTTCTGCGCCCTCCGTGTGCGCGGCCCAAGCCCGGGCACAAACTCCAGCGCGCCCATCCCCCGTGTCCCCGTGTAGCACAACCGCTCCACTGCGTTAAAACTCTCCGCCGTCCGCCCCTGCGTTCCCAGCCACGCATTGATCAGCGCATTTCCGAATTTGTCCGGCAAGCAATCCGCCAGCATCCCCGGGAGCCCATGAAACGTCTCCCGCGCCAGCCCCGGAAACGTGTAAATCTGCCGCCCCAGCGGCATCATGAGCGGCGAAACCTCAATCCCGCTCTCCGAAAATTCACGGTCATACTCAAACGCTCCCAAACCCGTGCGGCTATCGAGCGACACCGCCCCAATCACACGCCCCCACAACTGCACTTTTGCCAGCGTTGTTGTCATTTCTTCTCATCCCATGTCCAGCCCCCGCCTTTCAAATCCTTTGATCTTTTCGCCTCAGGCGCCTTGGTCCCCGAAGCCCGCCGCCTCTGCCGCCCCGCAAGCCGCACTTGATCCATCGGGCTCGCCACTGCCTCCGGAAACACGCCCTCCAGTCGGTCCAGCACCTCCAGCGCACGGCAAACGCGAATGAGCGCCGCCAGCCGCGTGCCCTCGCCGCCCGATTCCAACCGCTCAACGGTCCGCTTAGAAACCCCCGCCTGCGCGGCCAATTCCGCCTGCGTGAGATTTCGCCCCAAGCGCAAACGCGCCAACCGCTGGCCCAACTCCGCCAGCACCACCTGATCCGAAGATAGTCTTGTAATCATCATAATGCGCCTATTATGGCGAATTATATGTTTGAATACAAGTTATTTTCCATGCCAGGCGAATAATAAAACAATAGTAAATCGTCTAATTTGACGAATAAAAGCACTAAAAAGCGTCGAGTCACCTTTTAAGGCGACTTGACGCTGTTGATCTTTTTTAGCTTCCTCCGGCAGAAAACAAAATCCACAACCCAGCCAGCTCTTCACTTCATCGTTTTCGCATGCTCCACCAACTGCTCCAGCGCCTTTCCCCAGCCGGCCGCAAACCCCATCTCCTCGTGCTTCTTGCGGTTCTCCTCGCTCGTATGCAGCACTGTCGCGTTGTAGACGGTCTTTTTTCCCTTGGTCTTAAACGTCAGAATCGCCGTCATGAACGGCTGCGCGCCCGGCCGATACCCCGGCCCCAATGCATCCGTGAACACCAGCCGCTCGTTGGGCACCACCTCCAGGAAACAACCCGCGCTGGGAAATTCTTCTCCCTCGGGCGACTTCATCGTGGTCGCAAACACCCCGCCCGGCTTTAAGTCAATCGTGCAGGCAATCGTCTTCCAGGGTGCAGGTGTAAACCACTTCATCAAATGCTTCGGCTCCGTCCAGCAGCGCCAAACCAGCTGGCGGGGCACATCCACCGTCCGCTCCAATACCAGGTCCAACTTCGGATCCGCCTTAAAACCTTTCACCGCTTTCTTAACCTTCACCAACTTCCCCGCCTTCGCCGATTTGCTAACCTTCGCCATATTCCTGCTCCTTGATGCGTTGAAAAATGGATGAATCCCGGGTCCCGTTCAAAACATCCCAAGCCTACCATAGAATCCTGCCATGACCACAACCTCCACAAACTGGCTCATTCAAGCCCACGACATCGCCCAGAACATCCTCGCCCCTGCCGCCCAGATTTCCGATCAGGCTTCTGCTCCACCCTTGGAAAACCTCCATCTCCTCGCTGCCGCCGGACTTTTCTCCGTCAATGTTCCAACCGAATTCGGCGGGCAGGGGGGTGGCATGGATGAACTCGCAGACCTCTTTGAAGCCCTCGCCTCCGGGTGCGGCGTCACCACCTTCGTCGCCCTCCAGCACATGCTCGCCTGCGCTTATCTTGCGCGTTCTGCAAACCAGCACCTACGCGCCAAGTGGCTCCCTGCGCTCGCCACCGGCCGAACCATGGCCACTGTCGCCTTCTCCCAGGTTCGCCGCCCTGGTCCCCCCATGATGCGTTGCACCCCATCCGCCGACGGCTACACCTTTGATGGCTCGGCCCCCTGGTCCACCGGCTGGGGCGTCGCCCAGCACCTTGTCCTGGGGGGAACCCTCTCTGGCGATACTCCGCCCGATGACCGTCTCGTCTTCGCCTTCATCCCCGCAAACACCCCCGGCATCACACCCTCCAAACCTCTTCATCTGTGCGCTATGAACGCCTCCGCCACCGTTACCCTCGCCTGCCAGTCTGTCCAGGTCCCCGCCTCCGCCATCATTAAAATCATCACGCGCGACGACCTGGCCAAATCCGACCAGCGCGGCATGTTTCTCATCGCCCACCTCTCCCACGGCGTCACTCGCGCCTCACTCCGCCACCTCAATTTCCTTCAATCCCAGCGCCCCGCGCCAGCCCTCGCCGACGCCATCGCCCGCATCACCGCTCAACTCACCCAGATCAAAGCGGACGCCGCGCCCTGGGTCAGCCAATCAAACCACCCTCAATACGCCTCTCAGGCTGTCAAAGCCCGTGCCGCCGCCATTGAGCTCTCCCTCCACGCCGCCCAGACCGCCGTCATCGCCTCCGGCGGCACCGCCATTGCACTTGATCACCCTGCCCAGCGCCTCTTTCGCGAAGCCATGCTCTACTCCCTCACCGCGCAAACGCGCGATCTCCAAAGCGCCATGCTCACCCATCATTAACTCGCGAGGCAGACCGTCAAGAGCATTCGGCTCTCCTCTTCCGCTTGAACATCATGCCGCACTCCCGGCGCCATGATGAGCATCTGGCCCGCGTTGAGCACATGCGAATCTCCCTGGGCGGCCATCCTCAGCCGCCCGGAAATCACCTGAACCGTCACCACACCCGCCGCCACATGTTCTGACAGCCCCGCTCCTTTCTCAAACACAAACAGCGCCACCGTCACCGCCCCATGTTTATAGAGCGTCTCGTGCTTGTGCTTCGCCGTACCTGTCACCACGGCGGCCGCAATGCGCCCGCCAGTCTCTTCCAGGTCGAACTGATGCACCGGCGCTTTAAATCGGTCTTCCGGGCGCTGTTTCAATCGATCCAAATCACTCATGATCGTTTTTCCTTTTCTCCCGTCGCCTTGCGGCAACTGGAACGCGGTCTGCCTGCTTCAAACTTCCGGGTTTCCTCGCCCAGTGCCTTCAATTGCTCTTCTGAAGCGCTTTTTTCAATCGCTGGAAACAAATGCCGCTCTTCCCAGCGAATGTGGTCATTGAGCAACTGGCCCAACGTCTTCACCCATTCACTCTCCGGATCAATCTGCTGCCGTTTGTGCCGCGCCTCCAGAGCCAAGGCGCGCAGCCTTGCATGTTCCTCCTCAAACTGCACGCGGTCTCCTGCTGCCATCAGGGCCGCCAGCAGTCGCTCCTCATCCTGAAAATGCGGCTCGATCTCCACCGCCCACACATCCAGGAAATCCGCTACCGCAGCGCGGCGCGCCGCCGCATCGCTGCCCTGGGATTTGATCAAATGCTGCGCCTGCACCAAGCCCACGTAATGATCCCGCGAGAAGGGGATCAAACTCTCATGCCGCTTCAGCGGCGCAGTGTCCGGCTTTGACTCAGACATGGAAACACACTTTCTTTTTAAAAGGAACCAACCATTCATTAGACCACACTCACGGGATCCTCCAGGAAAAAGATCATGACCCGTGTGAACTTGCAATCTCCTCCTTGGGCCCGAAAAACTCAAAATGGATCCGTGAATCCTCCACACCCCGCTTTTTAAGCTCCCGATGTACGCCCATCATGAACGCCTTGGGCCCGCAGAAGTAATACTCCGCCCGCTGTGGCTCCATCACCTCATCCAGCAACGCTCCATCGATCACCCCTACGCTGTCACATCGTTTTTGTTCCAGGTCGTCTGAGAGGGGATTGCTGTATCGTACATGGGCCCGCACATTCGCCGCGTCTTTGGCGATGGTCCGCACCTCGTCACCCATCGCATGAAACAGACTGTTTCGCGCCCCATGGATGAAATACACCGGTCGCTTATTCCCCGCATGCGCGACGCTCTTGAGCATCGACAGCACCGGCGTAATCCCGATTCCCCCGGAGATCAAAACCAGTGGATGCTCATCCTTGCGTTTCACATCCAGCGTGAACTCTCCGCACGGCGGGCCCACCAGGACCGTGTCCCCCACATGAACAAGGTCGTGCAGGTGGTTTGAAATCAACCCCGCAGGCGCATCGCCAGCCGGGCTGATTTCCCGCTTCACGCTGATGCGATACCGCCCCGTTCCCGGGCGATCCGACAAACTGTAATTGCGCGGCGATGTCGGCGTCGTCGGATGGTCGATCTTCACTGTGATGTACTGCCCCGGCTTAAACGCCGTCACCGGACCGCCATCCGCCGGCCGCAGGTAAAACGACTTTACCACCTGGCTCTCCGTCTTCTTTTCCTCCACCACAAACTCCCGAAAACCTGTCCACCCGCCATGTGCGGCCGCCTGCTCCTGATAGATCGCCGCCTCGCGTGCGATCAGCACATCCGCCAGAAAACCATACGCCTGGCCCCACGCCCCAAGAATCTCCTCCGTCGCCGCATCCCCCAGCACATCCTTGATCGCCGCCAGCAGATGCCGCCCCACAATCGGGTAATGCTCCGGCTTGACCCCCAGTGAACAGTGTTTCTGCGCGATCAGTTCCACCGCCGGGCCCAGCGCGCCCAGGTTGTCGATATTCGCCGCATATGCGCAGATCGCCCCGGCCAGCGCCTTCTGCTGCCCGCCCGAATGCTGGTGCGCCTGGTTGAAGAACCCCTTCACCTCCGGGCTCTGGGTAAACATCAGCGTATAAAACCGCCGCGTGATCGCCTCCGCATGCATGGCCACGGCAGGGGCGGTCGCCTTCACAATTCCAATCGTCTTCGCATCCAACATGGCATTCTCCTCAAGCTCATCAAACACACGCCTTGCGCCTTCAAATAACCGCAGGACAGCCATGCCCGGGCGCGCAGGCCCAGGCATTCAAACCCATGTTTTTTAAAGGCGAAAAGGCAGGAACCGCAGTAAAGACAAACACTGTCTTTACGACTCCTCTGAGCATAGAACTTTAATACTGCATGTCAATGTGTAGATTTGTCGCGGCTTAGTCGGAGCTAAGATACTGCTCACTCACCATGATTTCCAAAACCGCCGAATACGCTCTCCGCGCCGCCGTCTGGATGGCCAAATCACCCAGCCAGCCCAGTTCCGCTGATGCCCTCGCCCAAGTCACCAAGGTGCCGCGCCGCTACCTCCACAAAGTCCTTCAGGACATGGTTAAATCCGGCCTCGTCCATTCCCAGCCCGGCCCCGGCGGGGGGTATTCATTCGCCCAGGATCCCGACAAAGTCACCATTCTCGACGTCGTCACCGCCGTCGCCCCGCTGGAGCGCATCACCCACTGTCCCCTGGGCCTTCCCTCCCACACCAAGCTCTGCCCCCTCCACAAAGAGCTCGACGCCGCCTACGCCACCGCCCAGGAAGCCCTCTCCCGCGTCACCCTCGGCCAGCTCATCCGCTCCTCCAGCAAAATCATCCCCCTGTGCGACGTCGCCATCCACAAAGACCCCTGAATGTGCTATCACGTGTTTATCCAGATTTAAGCTTTAAACTGGATTCCGACAAAAGGGGAACTCATGACCGCCCGCCTGACATTGCTGATCATCCACGCTGTTTTGCTCGTCCTCGCTTCAACTCATTTCACGGTCGTCACCTTCTTTTGGGACGGCAAGTGGCAATGGACCTATTACCAATACACGCGCTTAAGCGGGTGGGGACTTCCTTATCACTCGCCGTACCCTTTGCCCGTTGTCCTGGCCTACATCGCCGCTTACGCTGCCGGCATCGCCACTTACGCCATGATTTCCCTTAAAAACAGCCCACTTATTGCCACAATCGGAATGCTGGCGTGCGTCCTCTGCCTCGCTTCGTTCATTGTCGAACTCACTCACTGGTTCAGTCAGTGGTACGGCTCGTGGATCGTCTCCTTGCCCGCCCCGCTCCTGGCACTCGCGCTTCTGGGATTCTGGTTGCAGTGCGCGCCGGTGCGCAGCCCGTCACCGGCGGCGGCAGCCTGAACCAATCCAGGGCTCATCCCCTCAGCGCCAGCCGGCAAAACATCTCCACTCCCGTCGCAATCGCATCATCATTGAAATCAAATCCGGGGTTATGCAGCGCAGGCATCCGCCCGCATCCCGCCGGCAGCAGCCCCAGCAGGAAAAAGCATGACGGCACCACCTGCCCGTAATACGAAAAATCCTCGCTCCCCGTCACCGGATGCACCATCGGCACCACCCGCTCTTCCACCATCATCTCCCGCGCCACCTGCGTAAATCTTTCCACCATTCCTGCATCGTTACGTGTGACCGGATACCCCTCCGTAATCTCCACTCTTGCCTCGCAACCCATTGCGCGCGCACCATGCTCGGCTATCTCCCTCAGCCGCCCCTTGGCCATCGCACGGGTCTCCTCTGTAAACGTCCTGAGCGTCCCGCTCAGCACAGCCTTCTCTGAAATCACATTATTGGCACTACCCGCATGAAACTGCGTGATCGAAAGCACCATCGGCTCCATCGGATCCAGGTTTCGCGATGCAATGCTCTGCAATGCGCTCACAATCGCAGCCCCCGCCACAATCGGGTCCCGCGCAAAATGCGGAAACGCAGCATGCCCGCCCCGACCAGTCACTGTGATCTCAATCATGTCACTTGCCGCAAGCAGCGCACCTGCCCGTGTCGATACCACATTCAAAGGCAATTCCGGCCATCCATGCAAGCCAAAAATCCGCTCTACCGGCGCGTCCGTATGTACCCCGGACAAGCACCCATCCTCGATCATCTTCTTCGCCCCCGCGCCACCTTCCTCCGCCGGTTGAAACACAAACGTCACAGGCTGCGGCAAAGCACCCCGCCCGCTCAATTTTGCCAACACGCGCGCCGCCCCGATCAAAATCGCCGTATGTCCATCATGCCCGCAGGCATGCATCACGCCTGGGTTCCGCGATGCATATGCCGCCCCTGTTTCCTCCGTCATCGGCAATGCATCCATATCCGCCCGCAGCGCCACGGCCTTCGCTCCACCCCTCGGCCCGCCCGGTAAATGCCCCAGTACCCCCGTCCCGCCTCCCAGACCCGCCTTAAACGCCATCCCGATCGCAGCCAGCTCCCGCGCCACCACACCCGACGTACGCATTTCCTGATACCGCACCTCCGGATGCGCATGGAGATCATGCCGCAGGGCAATCAGCCCCGGCAGTTCCAGCGCGATCATCTCACGAAGTTCCGCTTCATCGATGCTCACGCTCTGTTTTTCCATCGTCATAAACACCGCGGCTCAAAGTAGGGAGGCCAGAAGGGGGTACATCTCATCAACCCGTGATGATACCCAAGCCTTTCTTTCCCCCTCTTCAAAATCCCAAATCATAAATTTTTCAAATCCACCGTTTTCACCGGTCCGGTCAACATCTTCACCAGCGTCACCAGGCTTTCTTCCTTCCCCTGCGCGATTCGTTTCACTGCCTTGCCGAGGGGGTTCACCGTCGCCTCTCCCCCCTGGAATGTCGTCACCAGTGAAAACGGCAGCGTCCCATTGCGGTCGAATTTCCATGTCCCACCGTTGGCTTTTCGGATGATCTCCCCGCCAAACGCCCCCAGCTTCACCACTGCCCCCCAATAGGCTGCTTCATCCTCATCCTTCCCGTTTCGCGCCGCATATGCCAGCACGCTCTCCACCGATGCCAGCCCCGCCAAGGTGGGCATGACGCCGAATTCCTTCGACACCGCTGCCGCCATATGGCTGAATACCGCAGCAATCACACCCTCCAGCGCCAGCGGCTTATTCTTCAGCGCAGGGACATCCACCCCTTCCATCAGCACCAGATGTCCGCCCGTCGCCTGAATCACCTTCAGCAAAAACTCCGGCGGCGCATGCGCAGGTGAATACCCAACCAGCGGCAGCAATTCCCCTTCTTCCGCCATCCGCCGCGGCATCATCATCCGGATCAACGCAAACATCGCCGAAAGCTCCGGCTCCGCCAATATCTCTTCCTTGGTCCGATGGTCTGTCTGCACAAATTGCTTGCGCCCATCCGCCCCAGGCTTGAGCACGATATCAATACGATCAAGTGATGAATACAAAACAGATCTCCCCAGGTTAGATATGAATGATTCGCTTCAAAATAGTACTCAAATCATTTTCTTTCTGCTCCTGGTCGGCTACCCGGGAGTATCAAGCAGGCCGTACTTGGCCGTAAAAAAAGACACAATCCAGAAGGATTGTGTCTTTTCAATTTCAACAGCATTACGAGCGTTGGACGTTTCAGCCTTTCTTGTAAACCACATCCTTCTTGCCGAGGTTTACCGTCAAGGTGCCCTTGGAGGTTTCCACCCCAAACTTCACCTTGAAGCTGGCGTCCTTGATCGGGTCGCCTTCGAGGGTGAAGGTGGCGGCCGGCAGGGGGCCGGCGCCAAAGTGCAGGGCAGTGACGAAAACCAGGCGCTTTTTACGCCAGAGGTTTTCGACATAAAGGTAGCGGTTGCGCACTTCCACCACCCCAGCCGGGGGATCGTAGAACGTGCGGCGATCCTGGCTGCCGACGATCATGTTGTCGTCTTCGGTGGGGCTCAGGTTATAGGCATTGAGTTGGCCGTTGCCATTGGTGATGGTGAAGTCGTGGCGATTGATTTCGGCTTTATCCAGATAGTGGTAAAGCACCTGGGCGCGGA